>JBKEAJ010000127.1:0-36864 GCA_047972135.1 Bacteroidales bacterium
ACAGCCACCACCTCCCCCCCCTTCGGGTACTCCTCCTTCGCAGGAGGAGAGTTTTAAATCCCATCCTTTTCAAGGAGGGGTGCCGCAGGCGGGGTGGTTATTTTTCTGTATAATCATCCATCATTGCGAGCGCAGCGTGGCAATCTGCTCTGTGTTGTAGGAGATTGCTTCGTCGCCAGCTCCTCGCAATGCCGTGCATATATTCAGCTCTTGTTTTCATCCAATTATTACATCAGCAAATCTGTAATAGAAAACCTCTAAGCTTATTTTTCCATAGGGAATAAAGCTTAATAGAAACTTGCTACGAAGATATCGGGACTACGTCCCTAAACTAACAACTAACAACTAAACAAGGCTGTTCGCTTATAGCCTAAAGCCTACGGCATATTGCTTGTATCTCCTGTCTCCTCTTGGTGCTACTTGCGATGCTTTAGTGGGGAGTGTCGAGTATGCTTGTGTAAGTTATTCTTTTCGTATCTTTGGTATCGTAAAAACATAATAATACGAGTTTATTGTCCTGATAGATTGATAATTACGCTTTGAAAGAGTATGGACACGGATGTAAAGAATAAGAAAATGAAAAGAGTACTGTTGATACTGATAATATTGAGTGCCTGCGTGGCAACTACCTATTCTCAAAGCTCATCTGTGAGGTTTGGATTAGTTAAGTATAACGGTGGTGGCGATTGGTATGCGAACCCCACTGCCCTACCCAATCTTGCTGCTTTTTGTAATGAAAAGTTAGGATGTAATGTGGAAGTGGAACCGGCTACTGTGGAATTTAGCAGTCCTCTGATTTTTAATTGCCCTATACTGTTTATAACAGGGCATGGAAACATTATTTTCTCGTCCGAAGAGGTCTACAATTTACGCCAATATCTTGAAGCCGGTGGTTTCTTACATATTGACGACAATTATGGTTTGGATAAGTTTATACGCAGGGAAATGAAAAAGGTGTTCCCGGAACAAGATTTTGTAGAAGTGCCTTTTTCTCACCCTATATATCATCAAAAGTATCAGTTTAATAAGGGATTACCTAAAATTCATGAACATGACAACAAGCCTCCTCAGGGCTTCGGACTTTTTATTGACGGAAGGCTAGTATGTTTTTATACATACGAGTGCGACTTAGGCGACGGTTGGGAGGACTACTCTGTACATAAAGACCCTGCAGACCTACATAAAACAGCACTCGAAATGGGAGCTAATATAGTTTCTTATTCGTTTGGCAATTAGTGTCCGTCTAGTTTACTTGTTGCGTGTACTGTCGACAGACGTACTATCTTTGCTTATATCGTCTTTCAGCAAAAACTCCTCAATTATTTTTATGAAATTATTTTTAATTTCTTCGCTAGTTCTAGGCGTTCCTTTTGCCATTGTTGGTTCTCCTTTTACAGGAATATAAAGAAAAGTAGGCAAGGCTTTTATGCCTAAATTTCCTGATAATACTTTTTCTACTTGTGTGTCTACCTTATATACATTGACTTTTCCTTTATACATTTTGGCCACTTCTTCCAAAATCGGCGCAGCCTTTCGGCATGGTCCGCACCAGTCTGCATAAAAATCGATGATGACGGGTGTGTCTCCCAGAAATTCCCACTTGCTGTGGTCCTTTTCGTAGTTCCATATCTTTGTGAGAAAATCAGCTTGTGTCATTTTTTCCACAGCTTTCTCAGGTGATGTCTGTGCAGAGGCCTTGCCAAGTAGTAGTGTAAGTATGATGAAAAACGAAAATTTTATCTTTTGCATTGTATTCTGTTTTAAATATATACTGCAAATGTACTAAATTCTAAGTCATAAGACAATAGGTAGTTACCACTCACCGCCATTCCTACTGTTGAGCTCTTGATAATATTCGGAAAATTCTCTTGTCAACACTTCTGTTACCTCGCTCTTGAAGGCAAATTCATTGCGTATTTCGTTGACATATGCCTTAACTTTTACTTTGAGCATTACCTTGTGACCCACATTACTCTGAGAGAAAAGTACGCTTATCGGTTTGTTCAGATAGATATATTTGGAAACCTGAGCTGTCTCTAATGCGCACTTCCTTACTTTATTAATACCACAAGTTAAAGGTAGATATATTTCAGTAACAACCTGACAGTTCTCTTCTCCTGCATTGGCATTTGCTACCGACAGGTTCATTACTACTGAGTTGGGGACACTGACAAGATTGTCGTCGTTTGTTACCAGACGTGTCGAGCGTAAACCAATTCCGACTATCTCCCCGTAATATTCTCCTATTTGCACCTTGTCACCAATCTGAAAGGGCTTGTCGAAGATGATGACTATGCCGCCAAAGATGTTCTTGAGTAAGTCTTGCGAAGCAAAACCCACAGCAACTCCGACAGATGCGGAGAAGGCCAGTACAGATGCCATTGGTGGACTAAACACTGCTACCAATATGAAAATCATAGCACTTATCCACACCACTATTCTTATGAGCGGTATGAGACCTTTGATGGTGATGCGGTGTTTGGTATTCCTTTCTGCCCATATACCTAGTATTAAGGATAAAATACGTAGAAATATGTAAGTCGAAACTAATATTAAGATGCTAATAATTATCTTCGATGCACTAAAATAGCTTGCTAAGGACTTTGTCTCATTATTTAAGTTTTCTAATGCGCTACCTTCCGAGTGAGCAAGGGTGTCGAGTGCCGTAATTAGAGATTGACATATTGCCGGTAGCGGCAATAGGCAAGTAAGTAAGACCAACAAGAATATATATTTTATATTATAACGCATTGCCATAGTTTTTAATGAATTAGATTTTTGTTCTTTAGGAGTTGCACCACATGCCGGTATAAGATGCCGTTGAGTACGTAATAGTCCTTCTTCTTGAGTAAGATAGAGTCTTCTTTCAACACTATCAGGACTTTACGGCTGTGATTTAGACTGCGATTACAAATTAAGGCATGAGTTTCTATGGTAATCCTGCCATGCAGTACAATCAACAGCAGTGTATATATTTTTTCGGGCGACAGAGTTTCAAGAAAACTAAAGTCAGGAGTCTGAAACCTTTTGATATATAACTCTTTATCAGTAAACTCAGAAATCGACTCCAGCCAGAAGTAAAGAGAAAGGCTGATATTGCTGTCTGCAAATTTATTAAGTCCTCCGAAAAACTCCTTTTCTAGGATAGCCTGCCTGTCTCTTTCGCTCATCTTGCTATTAGACTGTCGTGCATCATCCTCGTATGCAGCTACATATCCGCTCAGACGATGTCTTTTCAGAATGATACTTTTTATTTCGTCGCTCGTTAAGGTATTGAGCTGCACTAGGTAGTCGAAATTTTCTTTTATGGAGATGGTTTTTTCTAAATAATTGCAGGCGTGCAAGGAAATCGAGCATATCCAAAATATACGTCTGTCGGTAGAAACAATGAATGTTAGCAACTTTTGAAGACAGTCGAAGCCTCCAGGTTTTCGGAGAAACATACGCTCCAAACCATCCAATATAACTATTTGCTGACTGTTTAGTTTCTTTATATGGTCATGAATATCAGCATCATTTTCCAAACCCGGATTTTCAAAAACTTGTTGCATTAATTCATAAAAATCTTCATTGCTGTAGTAAAATCGGTCGATATTTAGGTGTACTATCTTAAAACTGCCCTTTATGGTTGTGAAATAGTAATGTAACAAGGATGATTTCCCACTCCCATTTTCACCTATCATAAGTGTTGCAGCAAAATTGTTTTGTTTCCAGTCTTTTAGAGCCTCGTCAATCTTGCAAGTCTCTTGTTGACGCAATAAAAACAGATTAACTTCCTTTACAGGAGTATTTTCAAACAAATATCTGTATATCACTGGTAGCTCATAAATTCTTTTACTAATGTCAGACAGATAATTTGATATCTCCGAAGATACTGCAATAGGAGCTTTGTCGAGCTTTAGTCTTTTTCGAATTCCTGTGTAATATGCGCTAAGTTTGTCTGTATGTTTTCTGATAAATGAGCCCACTGCCGATGCCGACAAGGATATGGAACTGCCAAGCTCGTCGCGTTTGTTTTTGGACTTCTGTATAGCCTTAGATTTAAGCAGGTGGGAGTAAATGCCGATGACTTTATCGTTGTCGTCCAGCTTCTTTACACTCTCCACAAAAGCCGTAAATCCTTCTTTCAGCTCGATTTGCTTAGTGTCAATAACATCATTGACTAGTTCTGAGATGCGGTCGAGTATGTTGAGTGAGCGTTTTACACCTTCTTCAAACATCGAAACTACTTGATCGGATGGACTGTCGGCATTTATCATAATAACGGCAGTGTCGAGTGTGAAATCTGTTATATGGTCGAAATCACTAAATTCAGGAATTATTTCCTCTATGTCTGACGTAAAGCTTTGAATAACAGCGTTTAGCCTGTTGCTAAATGGAGGAACACTGTCGAAACGGATAAATTCAGAAGGTGAAAAATAGTATATTTTTGAATTGCGTATGCCTTTTTCATAGTTAGGAGAACCTACCAGCCCCGATTTCTCGGGAAGATTATCAAGACTTTCACTTATATCAATCTCGATTTTTTGCAAGAGTTTGATGATTTCCGAACTTAGTTTATTGAGCTCTTCTTCAAAACTTTGTTCGCGAGTTGATTTTTGTAAGAGATATAGTTCTGATGTAAAGAAATGTTTTAGCTCTGATAAATCAACATCATCGGGATTGGGAACTCGATTTTTTAGCTGCTCCAGATATTCTCTTTTCTGCTCGATGACAGGAAGCAGGACATTACTGAGCTTGGAAGTATAGGACGTGCTTGCGCGATGCTCCAATAGCTTTAGCTCTCCAATGAATACAAATATCTCTTCGCGAAATCGCCAGTCTTCGTAAAAGGTATAAAAGGTCGTTTCCCATAATTTGAACGAAGTCTCCAAACGGCTGTATGTTTGCTGGATACTTGTCTTGGATTTTGAACGTATGTAGAAGTTCGGAAGCTTAAGTGTACCCGCATTTTCAAGCAAATGGATAAATGTAGTTTCGTATTTTGCATAAAACTCGTTGACACTCCTCGACAGCTCATTAAAATCGTTTAAGCATGTCTGCAAGGTGTATGTGTCATCTGTTTGATAATCTGCATCTATAAGTTTACTCTCCAAATCAAAAATACCGAGAGCATGTGTAATGAGATGTTTCTGTATGGTGTATATGCTGTCTTGTAAATATAAGGTGTACTCTTTGAGCAAGAAGCTTTTGAGTAAATGATGAAAGGAATTAGTATTTGTGCCTAAGGAATTTATATCTGCTAGAAATGCTGATGTGATAGTGTTACTAAAGTCTTTTATCTCTTCTCTTGTTTTTAGATTGATGAATAGACTTTTGAGAAGTTTGAGATTTTTGATATGTAGCTTGTGAATATGCTTGCCTAAAGGAGAGAGGACTTCTTGATGAGAATGTGCCTCATTAAGGTCTTTGAATTTTAGAAAGTTATCTGCAATACCCTCTAATACCGTCGCTTGTTCTTTAAAATAAACAGAGAAGGTCTCGAAATATCGTCTATTCCATTTTTCAACAAGCTCTTTAGCACTAGCTGCCAGGCGGTGTACTTCATCTGAATGCATCTTTCATTAACGCTTAATATTACCTAATTTTATATTGTTTCTTCGCTGCAAATATAGAATTTATATTCAGATTCAACTTGTATACCCCAATAAAAGTAAAATGCTCAAGGTGATGCTGCTCAGTACAAAAGTATCGAGTAAGATAATTCTAAGGATAGGTTTTTTCTTCTTTAGGGATAAATACAGTATAGGTAGGAAATATGAAAAAGGAATAAAGTACAGTATCAGAAAGTAAATAAGTAAATCGTGAAAGATAAGGCTGCTTATTATCAAACTTATGGTAAAGACAAGATAGTAGGTGTTCACCCTTTTGTCCAATACCGTCTTTTCGCTTAGCAGTGTATTGAAGGAGAAAGCCGATAACAAGCTTATTAGCACCATAATTCCAGCGTATATGTAGCTTGTCATGGAGTGTGCCGATTCGAAAGAAATATAGTTTAAGGCTATTGTTTTGAAATCGAATGTATTGTTGACATCAAAGATATAAACAGAGCTTGCAATGATGAGTGCGGGCAGTGTAAAGCCGATAATGAATAGAATGAGGGATGAAAGAGGTTTTTTAGATCTGATTATCAATGCTCCGATTAGCTGTACTACGAACAAAAGTATGGCAGGAAGAAATACGATACTTGCCAAAGCAAGATAAAAACCCGAGTCGAAAGCCCCGTTTCTATTAGCATTGAAGTTGAATAATGCCTTGGTGGACATTGCCACAAGCATTAGTGCAGGAATGACCGGGCTGAGACCAACAATGAGATATGTTGGCAAAATTAAACATAGACAAGCCCATGATGACATGGGGTATACTTCGTTGAAGAGCTTTGTGTGCTTTGATATCTGACTTATTATCACCAGTGTAGGTATTGTTAGAGCGACTAATTTTGTAGCTTTGACAAGAATATGTGTGCCAAAAATATCGTATAACCACGAGCTTAAAAAAGAAGAACACTCATTCGGTAGGGATAGAGAAAAGGAACTTGTGTCGGCAAAGAGAGATACCGATATTATTATTACTGTCAATAGCAATACTATAACCAATAAATGCGGAATGCGCTTCTCTGTGAATAACTTTTCAAACATTATAAATCGAAACCTATGTCTTTTCTGTAATATTTACCTTCAAAATCTATTTTTTCGATATTGGTATACGAACATCGCAAGGCTTCGGATTTGTCATTGCCATAGGATGTTACTGCTATTACTCGCCCTCCTGATGTTATCGCCTTGCCGTCTTTTGCTGTTGTGCCCGCATGAAATAAAATACTGTTTTCTACAGAGCTCAAACCCGATATTTCCTTTCCTTTTGTATAATCTTCAGGATAGCCACCAGATACAAGCATCACCGTGCAGGCAGTCCTGCTGTCTATTTCTAGTGATCTTTCTGCAAGTCTTGTGCTTGCCACTGATTGTAAGACCTCTAATAAATCACTTTTTATTCTTGGTATAACAACCTCTGTCTCAGGATCTCCCATTCGAACGTTGTATTCAATTACTTTGGGTTCTCCATCAGGTGATATCATTAAACCAATGAAGATAAATCCCTTGTAGTCAATATTGTCCTTGATAAGCCCGTCGACCGTAGGTTTTACAATACGGTCATCTATTTTCTTCATCAATTCTGCATTGGCAAAAGAGACTGGAGAAATAGCTCCCATTCCTCCGGTATTAAGCCCAGTGTCGCCCTCTCCTACTCTTTTGTAATCTTTGGCTTCAGGTAATATTTTGTAGCTCTTACCGTCGGTAAGTACAAAGACAGACATCTCAATGCCCGAAAGATGCTCCTCTATGACCACTGTGCTGCTTGCATCTCCGAATTTGCCATTAAGCATTTGCTCCAAAGAGCTTGCGGCTTCTTTTATATCGTCAATGATTAAAACTCCTTTGCCTGCTGCTAGTCCATCCGCTTTTAGTACATACGGAGCTTGCATTCTTTGTAAAAATGTTAAGCCCTCGTCTATGTTACTTTTTGTAACAGATTTGTACTTAGCCGTTGGAACATTATGCTTAAACATAAACTCCTTTGCATACTCCTTACTTCCTTCAAGTGTCGCTCCCTCTTTGGAGGGACCAATTATTGATACTCCTGAAAGTTCTTTGTCTCCTTTGAAATAATCAACGATGCCTGCAACAAGAGGAATCTCGGGACCCACTATCACCATGTTAATCTCGTGTGCCAATATGGCTTTCTTAATCGCGGGGAAATCCAATTCGTTGATATTGAGGTTTTTAGCATGTTTGCTTGTGCCGAAATTGCCGGGTGCTACATAGAGCTTGTCTAAAAGGTCACTCTGTGCTATTTTCCACGCAAAAGCACATTCCCGTCCTCCCGAGCCGATTATTAGTACATTCATCTGTTTATTTTTTAATCTACCGCTTATAGCTTCCTGCTTATAGCCTTTTATTAGAGACGGACTACCTTAAATTTCTTTGCCAGTTCTTTGAATTTTGCCTCTATTGCAGCTTTGTCGGGTAGGTTCTCGCTATTTGCGATATTGGCTAAATTTGCTAATCCCGACTCTGCGTTACGCCTGTCAAGAAGAAAGGAACTTGCTACATTGACTTTGGATTCAATCGATTCAAAGTAGTTTAATTGAGTTTCAAAATCATCGAACATCTCTTGAAGATACTTTGCTGCTTTCTCTTTCTTACCATTTTGTGAATACAAACGAACTAAATTAAAGCTCTCTTGATCGTAGGGAACTACATTGCTGTTGATATTCTCAATACAAATATCGATAAGGTTTTCGGCCTCTTGTTTTCGACCTGCTCTCGTTAGTGCATCTGCAACTTTTATTGCAATGGAACGTGGCATATAAATGGAACGTTGAATAGTTTCGTCAATATATAAGGTAGTATCTTTCGTATTGCCCCATTTAAATTCATTGGCTATTATGTCGTAGGACTTGTCTACATTGATAGAACCGCCTACTCGTGCAGGAATTAGTCTATATGCCAGACCTTCCAAGGTCATATACTGACTAAGACCCAATGAGTTGACCTTGGAACCGCATGTGGAAGAGAAACAAATAGGTCTGCTCCAATCTGTTGACGCAAGCATATCCAATATGAATATCTCGTCTCTGCCAATGCGCTGTCCAGGTTTCAGATTGATTGTTATTTCATCGACAATGAGACTCTCAAATTGTTTTGGTACAATGCCGCTTTTTAGAACTTGCTCTTTGTCGATTTTTAGAAATAAAGTCCGTGCCGGACATAGGAAAACAGACTCCTGCTGACTGTTTTTTGTCATAATCCGACGGTCTTGTGTCTGTATCAATGCTATTAGAGATTTCAGGTCTAGCCTTGAATTTTCATCCGCATTGCCTGCAACAAATAGACTCTCCGATAGTCGGTTGCGGTAAAACTTGTTGGGAAGCATTGAGGGGAAAGGGTCGGCTTCGTAGGTCTTACGCTTCATTTGAGGAATATACCAATCGGACATGGTATAGCCGATATTACAAACTTTTATATCGCGCCTAACTCCTTCTACCTCTTGATTGTACCACACAGGAAAAGTGTCGTTGTCACCCAAAGTGAATAATAATGAGTTTTTAGGGACAGACTGTAGATATTGTGCTCCCAAATCTCTTGCCGTGTATCTGCCCGACCTATTATGGTCATCCCAATTCTGTCCCAACATCTGAAATGGAACTGCTATACAGAGCAAAGATGCAAGCATGCCAGCATAGTTCGACTTTGTCAGATTTTTCAGAAATTCTCCAAGATAAACAGCTCCAAGTCCAATCCATATCGCAAAAGCGTAGAACGAACCTGCATAGGCATAATCTCGTTCGCGGGGTTGGAGAGGTGTCTGATTAAGATATACTATCACCGCCAACCCAGTCATAAACCATAAAAGAAATACAATCCAAAGACTGTGCATACCCTCCCTTTCTCTCTTTAGTTGTAGCAGAATACCTAATATCCCCAATATCAAAGGTAAGAAAAAGTATACGTTGCGCCCCTTGTTGTGAAGTGTACCGGGAAGTATGTCATTATTGACACCTCTGATGCCTTCGTCTATAAAGTCTATACCACTAATCCATTGCCCATGACGTAGATTTTGTCCGTGAGACTGAATATCGTCCTGCCTACCCACAAAGTTCCAAAAGAAATATCGCCAATACATGAAGTTTACCTGATATTTAATGGCAAATTTTAGATTTGCACTAAAGGTAGGACGTTCATAGGAGTTCCTGCCGTCGCGTATTGTCTGCATCGGGACTTGCTTGGGGCGTAGCCCGTTCTCTTGCCATATCGGGACTGGCTTGTTGTTTTGAAACTCGCTCCCTCCCCATATTGAATAAAGTTCTAGGTATCTGGTATCGGGGTTATACATTCGTGGGAAGAAGCCGCATTGTGCCTTTGGATATACGTAGTTAAAACGTTTGCCGACTTTAACATATCTACCGTCTTCCTTATCCCAAATATCTCCTGTTACTTTTGAATCTTGAGGACTCGCTGTATAATACTGACCGTAAAACAAAGGATTGTCGCCATACTGCTCCCTTTTTAAAAAGGAGTTGAGCCTGAATGCCGTACTTGGGTCATTCTGATTCATAGGCGTGTCGGCATTACTCCTTATCAAAATCATTGCATAGGATGAATAGCCCAATAAGACAAATATCGTAGATACCAAAAAGGTGTTGAGACCCGGAAGGTTCTTCTTTATACTGTATTTGATGGCAAAATAGAAAATTGCCGCAAGCATTAGAATAAAGATAATAGTACCTGTGAAATAAGGCATACCAAAACCGTTGGTAAATAGCAACTCAAAGCCAGATATGTAGTCGAATAAGTTGATAACTATGCCATACAATACGAATAGGAGTATGGCAAGCGATACAAAAAATGTTTTAATCGCTCCCTTAAGTGAGGGTGTGTATTTTTTATAATAGAACACAAACACTATTGCAGGTATTGTCAGTAAGTTCAAAAGGTGGATGCTTGCCGCAAAACCTATGATAAATGCTATCAGTACTATCCAGCGCGAGGAGTGTGCTTGGTCGGCAAGACTCTCCCACTTCAATATCGCCCAAAATACTATCGCTGTAAATAAAGATGAGAGTGCATAGACCTCTCCTTCAACAGCTGAAAACCAAAAGGTGTCGGAAAAAGTGTATGCTAAGGCTCCTACTGCCCCTCCTGCAAGTATAAATATAACTTTTGAAAGTGATAATGCTTCTCCTTCTTTTGTCGTTAGTCGCTTGGCTAGATGCGTAATAGTCCAGAATAAAAATAATATAGTGAAAGCACTTGCCAAGGCTGACATGATGTTTATCATAACCGCAGGCGGAGTGCTGCCTCCGAAGATTATGAACAACCTGCCCAATAATACAAATATTGGCGAACCCGGAGGATGCCCGACTTGCATACCTTTCGCTGCAAGTATATATTCTCCACAATCCCAAAAGCTGGCTGTAGGTTCGATGCTCATTATGTAGGTGATTGCCGCTATCAGAAAGACTACCCACCCTATGACGATGTTGTAGAAACCATACTTTTTGTCGCTCATAATTATTATTTTTCGTTGAAATTCATACTATTCTACTCCAATCAATACCCTGATATAGAAGATTTTAAACTTATTAGTTTTGTACTATGCTTTTTGTGTCTAAGGCTATCATTAACTCCTCGTCCGTTGGGATACTAAGAATTTTAACCCGTGATTCAGGATGCGATAAATCGACTTCGACTCCCCTCAAACTTGTGTTCTTTGCCTCGTCCAACTTGATACCAAGATAATCTAAATCTTTGCTGACTCCGCTTCGTGTAGTGCTGGCATTGTTACCGATACCACCAGTGAAGATTAGAATGTCGATACCATTCATCGCAGCGGTGTATGCACCAATGTATTTCTTTACTCGATAGTCGTATAGGTCTAATGCTAATGACGCTCTTGCATTGCCCGATGCTTTGGCTTCTTCGATTTCCCGCATATCCGACGATACACCCGATAAGCCAAACATACCTGAGTGCTTGTTGAACAACACATTCGCAGTCTCAATATCTAATTCTTCTTTTTCCATGATATAACCGACTACACCGACATCTAAATCTCCCGTTCTTGTTCCCATGACTAAACCTTCGATGGGTGTCAGACCCATAGAGGTGTCTATGGATTCTCCATATTTGATGGCTGCTACCGACGCTCCGTTACCAAGATGACATGACACTATCTTTTGAGTCTTGATGTCTACTCCCAACATGTCGCATGCTCGCTGACATACATAGCGATGACTCGTGCCATGAAAACCGTAGCGACGTATTCCGTATTTCTCGTAGAGCTTGTAGGGAACTCCATACATATATGCCTGCTCAGGCATCGTCTGGTGAAAGGCTGTGTCGAAAACGCCTACTTGAGGTACATTCGGCATTAACTCGTCAATGGCTGTAATCCCCTTTAAATTAGGGGGATTGTGGAGTGGCGCTAATTCAATACATTTCTTTAATTGCTCTTTTACTTCATCATTGATGAGTACACTGGATTTAAATTTGTCCGCCCCGTGTACGACTCTATGACCTACCGCATCAATTTCATCGAGACTCTTTATGCATCCATATTTCTCGCTAGAAATAACTCCTAATATGTATTCTACTCCTACTTTGTGGTCTAATATCTCTCCTTGAAAAGCAACTTCCTTGCCTCCGCCTAATGATTGAACCAGCTGTGAGCCTTTCAATCCTAACTTCTCAACTTCGCCTTTTGCAAGAACTTCCTCTGTTGCCATGTCGAATAACTGATATTTTATGGAGCTGCTTCCGCAATTGAGCACTAATATTTTCATGTGTTTATATTTTGTTTTTACGCTTGGTGTTATTTGATTGAAACGATTTATTTATACAACCTGGGATTTGGGGCTATGAGTTTACCCTTTTCGTCGTAGGTGTAAAAGCCTACTTTTGTGGATATTCCCAACATACGCCCTCTGTATAATTTTTTGATTAAAGCGGAGGGCTTGTATTTTACGTCGCCAAATTCGGTGTAGAGGTTCTCCATCCAACGAATAACCTTGTCGATACCTATTCTGTCGGCTATCTCGAATACTCCATGACGCATCCCATAACCTAAATTGAGAGTTTTGTCGATATATTCCAAAGAGCTTACTCCTTCCATCATTATTTCGCAGGCCTCATTCAGCAATATTGCAAATAAGCGAATGCTGACCAAGCCCGCCGATTCTGCCACAGGTAGAACCGTTCGTCCCATCATACTTACAAAATGACATACTTTTTCGTAGGTGTCTTCTGATGTGTATAAGCCCTTTATGACATCTATTGCTTTGGCTTTCGACGAGGAAGTGAAGAAGTGTACACCGATACTGCGTTCTTTATGTTCCAACTCCGAGGCAAGCTCTGTAATGGCTATGGTTGTTGAATTGGTAGCTATGATACAATTCTTCGAAACAACCTGCTCAATTCTGTTGAAAATATCACGCCGCTCACAGATTTTGCCTCCTCTGTCTACTGCCCTAATGGCTTCTACCACGAAATCGCAGTCCTTGAGGTCTTTATAATCTAAAGAACCCTGTATCCGCGATAGTAGCGATTTCTTGTCCGATAGCGTTAAGCCCCATCTTTCTATTTCTTTGTCCAATTCATCGGATATATTGGTATATGCATCTTGAATCTTATTGTCTGAAACATCAATAAAGACTACCTCCATACCGTAATAACTTGCCATCCTTGCAATATGCTGCCCTACCAGTCCGCAACCTATGATACCTATCTTGGAGAACAATTTCCTTGATTTACTCCGTTCGTTTAAACCGAAATTCTCAATCGCTTCGTGAATTACTTCTTTAGCCATTTTTTGTAACTTGATAATATGTTTATGTGATTAATTACTGCTTGATGCTACTTGATTGGCAGTGATGGCTACCAAATTTACAATGTCGTGTACGGAACACCCCCTCGATAAATCGTTTATAGGTGCTGCCATGCCTTGCAATACAGGACCGATAGCTTCTGCTTTTGCCAAACGTTGTACCAGTTTATAACCTATGTTTCCAGCTTCAAGATTAGGGAATACCAAAATGTTGGCTCTCCCAGCAACTTCGCTGTCGGGGGCTTTGAGCTGGGCTACCTCAGGAATTAATGCTGCATCTACCTGCATCTCGCCGTCTATCTTCAAGTCGGGGCGCATTTCCTTGGCTATCCGAGTTGCATTCTTTATACGATCTACCAATTCGTGCTTGGCACTTCCATAGGTAGAGAAACTGAGCATCGCAATGCGCGGCTCTATGCCCATAATGCTGTGTGCTGTGTCGGCTGTGGATACTGCTATCTCCGCAAGTTGTTGTTCTGTCGGGTCGGGCATTACCGCACAATCGGCAAATACCAAAATACCGTTATGACCAAAATGGGGGTCGTTTACAAACATAAAGAAGGCTCCCGATACTACACTGACGCCTTTTTTGGTTTTAACGTACTGAAACGCCGGTCGCAATACATCGCCTGTGGCATTGATGGCTCCTGCTATCTCGCCGTCGGCATCACCACACTTTATCATCAATGCTGCAAATATTAAAGGATTGTTAAGGTCTGAAAGTGCCTTCTCCATCGTCATCCCTTTATCGAACCTCTGTCTGACCATCTCTTCGGCATACAGCTCTCGCTTATCGGATGATAATGGATTCACTATCTTCACACCCGACAAATCAACTCCTAGCTCGCGGGCTGCTTGTGCTATTTGCTCCTCCCTGCCCAATAGGATAATGTCTGCAATCTTTTCCTTTAATATTATCTCCGTAGCTCTTAGAGTTCGCGGTTCATCGCCCTCTGGCAACACTATGCGCTTGATGTTATTCTGCGCTTTTTCTTTAATCTCACTAAGCAAAGTCATATCTATGTTTCTTTTATGGACAAATTCATCCGCAAATTTACAAAAAATATACGGCTTATTATCATTTTCCCTTTTTTTATATTCACACCTTTCAACTAAGATGTGAATTTCAGTATTTTTTTTAGAACATCAACGCAACCTTTACGCATATACTACGTCTTAGGAGTGATTAATAAATAAAGTGAAGTAATAATGAAAAAATTGGTTTTTATATTTTCAATGGCTGTAATAGCTTTGATGTCAAGTTGTAATAATGATGACGATTACAAAGATATTTACTACTCTATCGGAACGCTATCCGTTGATAGCACTGGCAATATCGAGTATATTTATTCTGACAAGGCAAATACAATTAATGCACTGAACACTCCTAAAACAAGTCTGGAAAACGGCGCAAGAGCATACGTACAATTCACAGATCTTGAAAATGTATCGAGGGCAGACGGGAATATCTACAATGCAAATTTTATTTTTGTAGACGATATCCTTACCAAAAATATTATCGAAATAAATGAAATGAATGCCGACAGCATCGGACACGATAACATTGATATTCGTGATGTATGGTTTTCCGAAGGATATATAAATTTTGAATTCACCTTTATGGGATACGCTGGAACTCACATGATTAACCTCGTGGGCAATTCTGAGGTATTTTCTCCAAATGTAGAAATTGCCCCAGATGTTGTAAACTTGGAGTTGAAACAAAATGCTTTTGGAGATTCGGAGGCTACCTTGATGAATGGGCTGGTAAGTTTCAAATTAAACTCTTTGCCTTTCAACGTGGCTAAAGGTCAGAAGTTTGAAGTGAGCTATGAAAGTATCGACGGAATTGTTAAGTCTGTAAGCGTGAGCTACGACTATGGAGACACGGCTGACGTGGCGAAGGCTTCGGGAGACTTCTCTAGAAAAATAAAGTGAACGTAAGATTGTGATTTATTCTCAGTCCCGGCAGTAATTATTGTCGGGACTTTTTCGTGATATCTAAAACTACGGAGCATAGCCTGATGTCAGAAATATTTGCTGTAAGTCCTTATTCGCCATTAAGTCTGGCAATGAGACCTCGGGATTGTTTTTCATATAAGTCCTGATAATCTGTAAACCTATCCATGCGCCTACCCTGCCCGGCGACTCCTTCCCAAAGGTCGACGTGAAGGGACCAACATCATTATAACGCTTAATCTCTAGCCTCTTGTTGGAATATAATAACTGATTTTCAACTAAATATGCCCACATCTGTCTCTCGTTATTCTCACAAAAATCCATCTGTATGGCTAAATAGCCCATCTTTACCGAATCGGGATAGTCGGGAAGCATCGCATCTATAAAGTAGTAAATCTTTCCCAATCGAAGCATCTCTTTTAATACATTGCTCTCCTGTTCATTGTCTACTAGCTCCGTAATTGCCCATGTGTACATAACATCCGGTAATATTTGAGATGGCTTCATCATTGCAACTTGATACGCATATACGCCGTTTAGCCGCTTGTAGTATTCAAAATCAGAACCTAAATATTTATCCAAACCTATGCCGATAAGACTATCCGCCGATATTATGGATTGATTTAACCCTGATAAGTATGTGTAAATATTGGGTATAGAGCCATTTGGATAATAGTATTTGTAATGCTTGAATGCTTTGTCCAAATCCTTTCTTTGTTTCTCAAAATCTCCATACTGCTCACTGCAAATGCGCCTTAAATTCAGTGTTACCGTGTCGTTTATAAAAAGATTAAGACCATATTCAACAGCTTCTGCATTGTAGGTTTCATTGTCTAATATATTTAATACCTTGTAGATATACAAATTCCAAAAATCGGGATAATTGCTCCTTAAGTAATCTATATTATCCGATAAGGACTCATTACCTGTTGGGTAAATACTCTGATCTATCCTCTGAATGTTTAAATCAATGTTGATACCTGATATATCTACGTCTAAAGGATTCTTTGAGCAGGATGACAAGCTTACTGCAAGAACAAAAAGAATGGTTTTCAACTTCATTTGTTAAAAAGTTTACCGTAATTATCTATTATAGCGCAAAGATAGCGTTCTTATTGTGATACTCAAGCCTAATATTGTGTGTTTTTATATTTCTGTGCATTTGTAATATCGTCTTGAATTGATAATCTAGTTTTTAGTCGCTATTTTTGTGTCCTAATTCATTATGAGATTTATGCAGGATACAAAAACATTGGAGCAATTCCAAAAACTAATACACATACTGGACGAACTGAGAGAGAAATGTCCATGGGACAAAGAACAAACCTTTAAATCCTTGCGCCCACTTACCATCGAGGAATGCTATGAACTGTCAGACAGTATCAATAACGGCGATTTTAATGATGTCAAAAAGGAGTTGGGCGACTTGCTCCTACACGTGCTATTCTATTCTAAAATGGCGGACGAACAAGGTCGCTTTACTCTAAACGACGTTATCGACGGTATCAGTAAAAAACTGATTTATCGTCATCCTCACGTATTTGCCGACACCGAAGTCGCTAATAGTGCCGACGTTGTGAAAAACTGGGAACAACTAAAACTCAAAGAAAAAGACGGAAATAAAAGAGTTTTATCAGGTGTGCCCTCGGGACTCCCTTCTATAATAAAGGCAAAGAGAATACAAGAGAAATCGCAAGGAGTGGGTTTTGATTGGGAAGAACGCTCTCAAGTATGGGAAAAAGTCCAAGAAGAGATTAAGGAGTTCCAATTTGAAATTGAATCTATGGATACCGATAAAGCCGAAGAAGAAATGGGTGATATCATCTTTGCTATTATCAATGCAGCACGATTGTACAACATAGACCCCGACACTGCTTTGGAACGGACAAACAGAAAGTTTATCCAACGCTTTGAGTATCTTGAAGACCAAACAATTGCAAAAGGACGTTCGCTAAAGAATATGACGCTTGCCGAAATGGAGGAGATTTGGCAGAAAGCCAAAAGGATATAGCGGTAGGTTGAACTGTTTAATCGTTGAATTGTTTAATCGTTGAATTGTTTAATCGTTGAACTGTTTAATTATTTGAGGTTTAGTGGATTATATGAATAGACTCCTGCTTTAGCTGGAGGAATAATATAAACCCACCCTATCAGAATGGTTTTAGCCCAAATAGTTAGTTATGAATTGGGAATTATGAATGAAATAGCAAATACACGGACGTCATTGCGAGCGTTAGCGTGGCAATCGGTCCTTTGTTGTAGGAGATTGCTTCGTTGCCAGCTCCTCTCAATGACGGAAGATTATATAGAAAAACAAAATATAAACATATGAAATATACAAAATTTATAGGCTTGATATTGTTCTTTTTGTTCGGTGTCTGTGGTGCTTTTGCTCAAGGCGGCAAGGCATCGCAGTTTAAAAATGAATTGAATATCAGCGAATCTGAGAGCGTGAGAGCTGCGTGGTTACAGCATATTGATAAAGCTCAGAGTGAAGAAGTTACGGTGTTTAGGGTGCAAGTCTACTCTGGACAAGGGCAAGGAGCTAAGCAAGAAGCCTCAGATGTGAAAACTACTTGTGTGTCGATGTTGCCAAATGTGCCATCTTTCATCGAGTGGAAAAGCCCATACTTCAAAGTAAGCGTAGGCAATTTTAAAGACAAATCCGAAGCAACGAAAACCAAAGAGTATTTAAGCTCCAACTTTCCAGGTGCTTTCATTGTCAGTACTAAAGTCGCCGTAAAAATATTACTTTCAAATGAGTGATTCTATAAAGCATGAATGTGGTGTCGCAATGATTAGACTGCGCAAACCACTTTCCTACTACCATCAAAAATATGGAACTTGGCGATACGGACTAAATAAGCTATATCTGCTTATGGAGAAACAGCACAATCGAGGGCAAGATGGTGCAGGTGTTGCAGCTCTTAAACTAGACCAAGAGGTAGGCGAAGAATACCTGAATAGAGTTCGCTCCGCAAGCGACCAGTCCATAAAGGATGTATTTAATGAAATAAATGCCAGTTGCGGGGTCGAAAACGGCAGAAATGCAGATGATGCAAAAAAAAACCTACCATTTATAGGAGAAATATACTTGGGGCATCTGCGCTACGGTACTTTTGGCAAAAATAATATCAAGTACTGCCACCCCATGTGGCGTAAAAACAACTGGAGAGCCAGAAACCTAGCTATTGCAGGTAATTTTAATCTTACAAATATATCCGAACTCTATAAACATCTGATAACTAGAGGTCAACACCCTCTTTCATACACAGATACGGAGACCGTGATGGAGATGCTCGCGTATTACCTTGACAAAGAGAATGATATGGCGGTGCGTACTCTTAGTCAACAAGGTAAAACTCCCGTCGAAATAACATCAGAAATAGAAAATAACCTTAATGTCGAAAGTGTTCTGAAAAATGCCACGGAAAAATGGGACGGCGGTTATGTGATGGGAGGAATACTCGGACATGGCGATATTTTTGTAGCTCGTGATCCTTGGGGTATCCGCCCTGCCTTTTACTATATTGATGACGAGATTGTTGTGGTGGCTTCCGAACGCCCAGTTATACAGACAACATTTAATGTGCCTGTAGAGAAAATTATGGAAATCCCGCCCGGAGAAGCTCTTATTGTTAAGAGAAACAATGACTTGTCCTTTGTGAAAATTAGAGAGAAAAAACAGGTCAAACAATGTTCCTTTGAGAGAATTTATTTCTCCAGAGGAAGTGATACCGATATATATAAAGAACGGAAAGAACTCGGACGACAACTAAGGACTCCTGTATTAAAATCGATAAATAACGACTTTACTCACAGTGTATTTTCATATATTCCTAATACTGCCGAAACAGCATTCTACGGACTGATTGAGGGCTTGAACGAAGAACTGACACACTATCAACAAGAAAAACTTGCGTCAAACACGCCCTTGAGTAAGGACAAAATCAAAGATTTGCTCAGCCTTAAGGTGAGAACCGAAAAAATTGCTATTAAGGATGCAAAATTGAGGACTTTTATATCCGACGATGCAAGTCGAGATGATTTGGTATCGCACGTTTACGATGTTACATATGGCACTTTAAAAAAAGATATTGATAATCTGGTCATTATCGACGACTCAATTGTGAGGGGAACAACTCTGAAAAAGAGTATCCTGAGTATCCTCTCAAGGCTTAGTCCCAAGAAAATCACAGTATTATCCTCTGCTCCGCAAATTAGATACCCAGATTGCTATGGGATTGATATGTCGCAAATACATAAGTTTATTGCGTTTGAAGCGGCAATAGCTCTGCTGAAAGATACTAAGCAAGAACATATTGTTGAAGATGTTTACAATAACTGCTTGAAACAGTTGGATTTGCAAGATGAGGAGATGATTAATGCCGTAAAAAATATTTACGAACCTTTTTCTGCCGAACAAGTGTCAGCAAAAATTGCTGAACTTCTTAAACCTCAAACCCTTGATGCTGAACTTGAAATAATATATCAGAATATAGAAGGTTTGCATAAGGCTTGTCCAAATCACAAGGGGGATTGGTATTTTACAGGAAATTACCCCACTCCCGGAGGTAATAGAGTGGTAAACAGAGCGTTTGTGAATTTCTGCGAGAAAAATGACGAAAGAGCGTATTAATGATGAATATCGACAATGGTGCATTAACTTTTGCATTTTTAATAACTGCATTCGCAGGACTTTCAACGGGTATAGGCAGTCTTATCGGACTATTAGCAAAGACAACTAAGCCTCGTCTGCTTGCCTTTTCACTCGGACTTTCTGCCGGAGTGATGGTATATATCTCTTTTGTGGAAATGTACCCAATAGCACTTGATGCGCTTAAAACTGAGTATGGCAACAAAAACGGAACAGTGTATGCTCTTATTGCTTTCTTTGGAGGGATTGCGCTCACGGCTATAATAGATAAACTAATCCCAGCTTTTGAAAATCCTCACGAGGCACGTAAGGTAGAAGAATTACACGATAAGAAGCAAAAAAAGAAATTAAGTAGCCTTATGAGAGTTGGAGTATTCTCAAGTGTAGTGATAGCACTACATAATTTCCCCGAAGGAATTGCAACTTTTGTTTCAGGACTGAGTTCTCCTTCAATAGGAGTGGCAATAGCCCTAGCAGTGGCTATACACAATATCCCAGAAGGAATTGCGGTATCTGTCCCCATATATTACGCAACGGGAAGTCGGAAGAAAGCTTTCTGGTATTCTTTTGCCACTGGACTTTTTGAACCATTAGGCGCGCTATTTGCATGGTACGTAATATTTCCGCTTTTCCCGAATATGGATGCAGAGCTGTTTTCGGGCGTAACTCTGGGAGTCGTGGCAGGGATAATGGTGTACATATCTTTTGACGAGCTATTGCCGTCTGCCGAAGAATATGGTGAGCATCATATTGCTATCTACGGTCTTATCTCAGGAATGGCAATTATGGCAGTCAGCCTACTCGCCTTTGAGTTCTGATATACTATTTACCCTTGGGTGACCAGCGTGTTGAGTCGCCGATAACCACCATGTCATCAAGAGATAACGACGCTCTGAAAAAGCCCCTTATCTCGCCCTCGCCACCTTCTATGTTTGAATACGGATTCGCAGGAATAGGTGTGAACAAACCTCCGTCGTTTTGTAGCATAGAGTTCGCCTGACTGAAATACTCATAGGCATTTCTGGATATACCATAGTTTATGGTCGATACAGTATCCCCATAGTTGAAATAAGTGCCTCTGTAAGGTATTTCAACTGCGCTGATGTCAAATAGTTTGTCGTCGGCGACGTCAAAACCGTAGGGAATTATTTGCTTTTGGTTCTCAAAGAACTTGAGATAGTAGTAGTTGTCATTATCCTTGTTGTCGGCAATTGTTAAGCGCACTTGATAGTATCGGCTTTCAGTCTCAGGATTATTAAATTCATCCTCGTCTTGTCGCCAACGAAGGGTGCACGCTGCTGTCTCCGTCATTACATCGCTGGCTCTATATTGTTTACCGTTGAGTTGCATTAGCATCTCAAATTTATCGCCAACAGCAACAGGAGTAGACCAACTACCGGTCGGTGCATATAACTTTCTGTTATCATCCCATGCGAATGCAAGTGTGTCAGTGTTTTTTGCAACAACTATGCTTGCAGTGCTAATGTTATTATCTTTTATTTCATCATAGAAACCTACAACAGCACTTACTTTTATGTATGATTGTGTTGCGTCGGCTCCTATGTAACCCTCTACGATAGTTATGTCCTCCGATAATCCGGTGTTGATTGTGATCACCTCAGTACAAGAACCTAAGATAAGTGCAAATAGTAAGAAAAAACTGTATCTGTACATGACTAATTCATTTTAAAATTTGAAATTATAGGAAATGGTAGGTAAAAATGGAAACAAGTACATCATTGTAGGTTCTGTCTTGCCAGTGTATACTCCGTCAGACTCCTGCTCATCCATAAAGATTGTAAAAGCATTCTTACGATTGTAGACATTTACTACCGACACTACCCAGGAACCTTGATATGACCTGCTGCGACGAGGATTGGGGATAAAGGTTACAGACATGTCAAGTCGATGAAAATCGGGTAAGCGATAAGCGTTCCTGTCTGAATAGTAGTACATTACCTGATCATCAAACTCGTATCTTCCTGTGGGCATGGTGAAGGGACGACCTGTGCCGTATTGCCACGATGCACCAAATGTCCACCTTTCGTCAAGTTTGTAAGTGGCACTAATATTAACGACATGGCGACGGTCGTGTGATGCTGCAAACTCCCTGTCGTTGTTGACCCCTTCAATCTGCTGTGTTGCCTTGGACAGTGTATAGGATAACTCTCCTTGAAGTTTTCCCTTGTTCTTTTGCGCACTAAACTCCAAGCCATAAGCTTTGCCTTCGCCAGAGCGTATCTCTGTTATAATGTCTTCGTTGAAGAATACTTCCGAATTGTCGGCAAATGCTGTTATGTTGTTGAAATTCTTATAAAAAGCTCCTAAGGATAGACTGTAGTTGTAGCCATAGTCTTTAAAAAATCCCAGTGCAAACTGGTCCGCCTCCTGAGGATCAACATATTGGGTACTTGGTTGCCACGTGTTGAACGGCAGCGGTAAAGCTCCGTTTGCTATAAGGTGTAGATTCTGATAGGTTCTGTCGTAGGATGCTTTTACCGAGAAATCATCGGCAAACATATATGACAAAGATGCTCGGGGAGCTAGAAGATTGAAAGCCTTTATTATCTCAAACTTGCCGTATTCTTCTATTGTATATTGAGGATTGATATTGTCCTGTGGGTCTTCGTAAACACGCTGATTATAAGGACCAATGCTTGCATAGTTTGAGTAACGAAGCCCGTATTGAAGCGATAAATTATCTCCAATTTTTAAGTTGTGGTTTATGTATAATGTGTTTTCCATGGAGTAGAGCCTGTCTATTTTAAAACTACTCACTGCCGTGTTGTCGCCCCTCGGATCAATCTTGGCAGGTAGAAATGTGTTGTAAGAAAAGCTATATCCAAACTGAAAACGACTCTTGTTGGTATGAAACCAGTCAAAATCGATTTTTGCCTGTGCTTCGTTTGCTAAAGAAGTCCATTTGAAAGCTGCGTTGTTAACATCCAAATCTAATTGATATTGAAACTGACTGTATAATAGTGTCGTATTGGCAAACAGCTTCTCGTTGAAAAGGTGATTCCACCTAAACGTGCCCGTAGCATTGCCCCACCCGAAATTGGCAATGTCGTCGCCCAGCTTGTAATTATCACGCCCGAAGTAGCCCGCCAGATAAAGCCTATCCCTATCGCTGAGCTTCCAATTTACTTTGGCATTAAGGTCATAGAATGAAATGAGATTTTCACTTACCTCAGGGTTGCTACTCATTCGTTGAAACAAGTCTATATAAGACCTGCGACCAGAAATCATAAACGATGATTTATCTTTCTTGATTGGTGCTTCTATCATCAGTTTGGCAAGGAGCAAACCTACACTCCCTGAACCGTGAAACTCCTTGTTATTGCCGTCAATGGAATGTATGTCGAGAAACGATGACAAACGACCTCCGTATTTAGAACTGATGCCTCCCTTGTATAAATCGACACTTTTGATAACGTCGGAATTGAAAACCGAAAACAGCCCAAACAAGTGAGAAGGATCGTAGACATTGGCTTCATCGATAGTTATTTGATTTTGATCGGCAGAACCGCCACGTACAAAATAACTAGAAGTGCCCTCGCCGATTGATACCACACCCGGCTGCTTCTGTATGTTCTTGATGATGTCCGGCTCCCCAATAGTTGTCGGAAGTGACTTTATCTGTG
Source organism: Bacteroidales bacterium (assembly GCA_047972135.1). Classification (GTDB taxonomy): domain Bacteria; phylum Bacteroidota; class Bacteroidia; order Bacteroidales; family Prolixibacteraceae; genus JBKEAJ01. The sequence continues at coordinate 23,647 of JBKEAJ010000127.1, forward strand.
CAAGGTCTAACTTTAGCATACCCGTAGATACCTGCCGATTGCGCTTCTCCTCGGCAGTTACAACCACCTCGTCTATCATGGTGGATTCAAGTGCCAACTTAACGTTTAATACCGTATCCGATGTCAAACCTGCAAAGTTAAGTGTCTGTGAGGCATAGCCCATACAGTTGACTTTTATATTAAAACTGTCGGAAATTGGAGATAGACTTATTGCATAATATCCGTAGGTGTTGCTGATGGCTCCGTCCTTAATGGCTGACACAAAGAGAGTTGCGCCAATAATTTCTTCGCCCGTTTCGGCATCTCTGATGTAGCCGCTTATGGTAACTTTTTTTTGTGCAAAAACATTCATTCCTTGCAGCATGACAAAAAATAGTAATAGGTATAACTTCTGCATAAACTGATGTGTTTTATGTGACAAACCTTCTGCTGTGAGTATTTCACTCCCTAAATAAGGCGCAAAGGTATAAAATATCTTGAAAAGCATCCTGGCGTGAAAAATAAAAGCAGCTACTTGAGCTGCTCTATATTTTGTTTATTTAGCCTATACCTAAACTCTAAAACAAGTAAGGATTTAATAAGATGTCTACCCCAAATAGCTCTTTAATAACTTGCTCTTCGATGTATGACGCAGACGACGAATTGCTTTTTCTTTAATCTGACGAACTCGCTCACGCGTTAAACCAAACTCCTCGCCTATTTCCTCAAGAGTCATCTCCTGACAGCCAATGCCGAAAAACATCTTTACGATGTCGCTCTCTCTGTCCGTTAATGACGATAGTACTCTGTTGATTTCGCCAGCTAAGGATTCGTGCATCAATGTAACATCTGCCTTGGGAGAGTCGTTGTTTACCAATACATCCAACAGACTGTTATCTTCCCCCTCCACAAAAGGAGCATCCACCGAAATATGACGACCCGAAACCTTAAGTGTGTCGGCAACCTTCTCGGCAGGAATGTCCAACAATTCTGCTAACTCCTCTGGCGAAGGTTTGCGTTCATTCTCCTGCTCAAACCTCGAAAATGCCTTGTTTATCTTGTTTAATGAACCTACCTGGTTTAAAGGCAACCTAACTATCCTAGATTGCTCCGCAAGTGCCTGTAGTATAGACTGCCTAATCCACCACACAGCATAGGATATAAACTTAAATCCTCGTGTTTCGTCAAATTTTTCTGCAGCCTTTATCAACCCCAAATTCCCCTCATTTATTAAGTCGGGTAAGGTAAGCCCTTGATTTTGATATTGCTTGGCAACTGAGACCACAAAGCGTAAGTTTGCCCTTGTCAACTTGTCCAACGCTAATCTATCGCCTTTCTTTATGCGCTGTGCCAACTCAACTTCTTCCTCAACTGTGATGAGGTCTTCACGACCTATCTCTTGAAGATATTTATCTAAGGATGCACTCTCACGGTTTGTTATCGACTTCGTGATTTTTAACTGTCTCATACTCTTCTCTAAAATTAAACCGCAAAGGTAGTTGTTTTTTCTGAAACTACCAAAGCGCCGTTCGTAATCATATAATTAAATCATCTGTTTAGCACTGACAGTACCCGCCGAAATATCGACCGGTACTGTATTAATAGCTGTGGAGATGGTGCCTCAAAAACTTCTCTAAGACTTCATAAACGTGTAATACGCTCTTCGTCCGTCTTTGTATATGCCTTCCAGCAACACAACTCCATTGGCACTATCTATCGTTGACAACACATCATTAACGTTGCTGACAGGCTCTTTGTTCACTTGTAAAATAATAAATCCTTTTCGCACTCCCTCTTCTTTTAGTTTGCCACTATTAAGTTCGCTGATCTTAACACCGTGATTTATACCAAGTTTTGCTTTTTCTTCGTAGGGTATATTCTGTAATACTGCCCCGTAAATTTCTAAAGTGTTTTTTACTGCATCGGTGTTTCCATGCTCATTCATTAATTCTACGGTTTTAGTCAACTCCTTGTTGTCGCGTAATATTTTTACCTCTACCTTGTCGCCGGGTCTGAACTGACTGACAGCTTCCTGCAATTCGCCTACTGAATTGGTGAGGTGTGAATCAACTTTCAGAATAACATCGCCCTCTTTAATTCCCGCTTTGTCGGCTGCCATATCTTCTACTGCTTTGGTAACATAGACGCCCTTGGTACTCTTGATATTGTATTTTGCTGCCAACTCGCCGTCAAGATTTGCAATGCCAACTCCCAACATTGCACGTTGCACAGTGCCAAACTGTTTCAAATCGTCGACTACTTTCTTAACTATAGTAGAGGGAACAGCAAAGGAGTATCCCGTGTACGAGCCTGTACGTGAGGCTATCGCTGTGTTGATACCCACCAGGTCTCCTGCCATGTTTACCAATGCTCCCCCACTGTTGCCAGGATTTACTGCTGCATCAGTTTGGATAAATGCTTCGATAGGCATCTTGCCGGAACTTGATTTACTGCCTATAATGCCGATGTTACGTGCCTTGGCACTCACTATACCTGCCGTAACCGTAGAGGTCAGGTTGTAGGGGTTACCAACTGCCAATACCCACTCTCCCAACTTCAAGTCATTTGAGTTGCGGAATGTTAGAAAAGGAAGCTCGTCTTCATCTATCTTCAAAAGGGCAATGTCGGTGTTGGGATCGGTGCCGATAAGCTCTGCCTTATACTCCCGCTTGTCGTTTAATACCACTTTTATATTCTCGGCATCCTCTATCACGTGGTTGTTGGTTACTATATAGCCGTCTTGTGAGATTATTACTCCCGAACCAGTGGCTTCCTGTGTGCGTGGCTGCTGCTGAAACCTCTCACCATAGAAGAATTCATATAAGGGATTGCTGTACTGACCGCCCTGAACCTCTATCGAGGAAGTGATGTGGACTACCGCATGAACACTCTTTTCTGCCGCAAAGGTCAAGTCGGGAAGAGCTTCGCTTGCTACCGAAGCAGAAGTAAATTGGAAGGGAGTCGATGATTCTTTCTGTACAACAGATTCCGATTTCGGTAGGAAATATTTGGTATATACCACCAAACATACTGTTACACATAGGATTGATACGACTGCTGCTAATAAAATATTCTTCAACTGTTTCATCTGTAATTATATTTTATGTTATTAGATAGCTGTCAGCCACTAGCTGATGGCTGCTAGCTTGTTTGTTTTCCAAATATTACTACGTAGCATTGTATTTTTTTATTGTCTAAACTTTGAATAAGCTGTTATATTTAACTATTTGTTTATATCGATATCGTTGGAGCGAAATATTTTTCGCCCAGATATTCTTTTTTTGGCGAATGTTGATTCGGCCCCACGGTTTTCAAATTAATCGCCTATTTTTGTACTATAAACAAATTTAAATGCAATGCAGAATATTCATTTTTATAAATATCAAGGTGCGGGGAATGACTTCGTGCTGATAGACAACCGTAAGGGCAGTTTCGACAGACAAAACAACACTCTTGTGAAAGCAATGTGCGACCGTCGTTTCGGTGTAGGTGCAGACGGATTGATGCTACTGAATGCCTCAGATGATTACGATTTTGAAATGATCTACTTCAATGCCGACGGCTTCGAAGGTACCATGTGCGGAAACGGTGGTCGTTGTATCGTGCGCTTTGCACATGATTTGGGAATGATTGGGAAGTCTTGCCGCTTTATTGCAGTCGACGGTGAGCATTTGGCAGAGGTGTCTGATGCTGACATTAACCTGAAAATGATAGATATACATATTATCGACGAATATGATGAAGGAAAGTTCTTTTTAGATACAGGTTCACCTCATGTTGTGATATTTGTCGACGACATAGACAAAATCAAGATATACGAAGAAGGACGCAATGTAAGATATGCCGACCGCTTCACTCCCGACGGTACTAATGTCAATTTTGTACAAATAGTCGGCGATAGTTTGAAAATTGCCACATACGAACGAGGCGTGGAAGACGAAACTCTTGCCTGCGGAACAGGAATTACTGCCGCAGCTATTGCTTGGATGTACCGACATGATATATCTAAACAAGTTGTGAATATATCTGCTAAAGGTGGAAATTTGTTGGTGTCAGCAGAAAAAAAAGATGATAAATATGTGAATGTGTGGCTGAAAGGAGCAGCAAAAAGAGTATTTAGTGGGAATTTTTGATGCTGTGACTTTACGATGCTATGATGTTATGATGTCTGCAGTTTGTCTAAAAACTTAAAAAACGAAAATCTGAAAATCCGTTTGTCGATTGGCAAATAAAAGAAAATGATTACTTTTGCGTGGTTAAACATAAAGTAAAACAACACAAATGAGTGTATTTGATAAAGTATTAGGAAAGCTGTTTGGCAATAAGTCAGAAAAAGACATTAAGAAGATTATGCCTTTGGTTGGGGAAATTAATAAAGAGTACGAGAGCTTTGCCTCGCTGACGAACGACCAACTTAGAGAAGAGACCGACAAGCTTCGACAAATAATAAAAGATGCGGTTGCCGATGAGGAGGCGCAAATTGCCGAACTGAAATCAAAAGCCGAAAATACGGAAGTTGATGAGAGCGAAGAGCTATTTTCGCAGGTAGATAAACTAGAGGAAGAAATAGTAGAAAAGCTCAAAGACGTGTTGATGGACATACTCCCAAAGGCTTTTGCTATTATGAAAGATACAGCACGTCGCTTTGCCGAAAACGAAGCTATAAGAGTTACTGCCAACGACTATGACCGCCAATTGGCAGCAGAACGCAATAGTGTAGATATAGACGGAGATACCGCCGTGTGGCACAACACTTGGGAAGCAGGAGGCAATATGACCACATGGATGATGATACACTACGATGTGCAGCTTATAGGTGGTATTGTCTTACACGAAGGCAAAATTGCAGAGATGGCAACGGGAGAAGGGAAAACCCTTGTCGCTACCCTACCCGTTTTCCTAAATGCTCTTGCAGGACGAGGAGTACACGTGGTGACAGTGAACGACTACCTCTCCAAACGTGATGCCGAATGGATGGGACCTTTATATGAGTTTCACGGCTTGTCGGTAGACTGTATCGATAAGCATCAGCCCGGCTCGCAGGGACGAAAACAAGCATATCAGGCAGACATCACTTTTGGGACAAACAATGAGTTTGGTTTCGACTATCTGCGTGATAACATGGCTATTAATATCGACGACCTCGTGCAACGAAAACACAATTTTGCCATTGTCGATGAGGTCGATTCAGTGCTTATTGATGATGCCAGAACTCCGCTGATTATTAGTGGTCCCGTGCCTAAAGGCGACCAACATGAGTTTAACGAACTTAAACCGCAAATCGATAAACTCGTGGCTAAGCAGCGACAGTTGGTAACACAACTGCTGTCGGATGCAAAAAGACTTCTCACCAAAGAAGACGCAACAAAAAAGGAAAAAGACGAGGGCGCTCTGTTGCTCTTGCGTGCGCACAAAGGATATCCAAAATATAACCCTCTGATAAAATTCCTTAGCGAACCGGGAATGAAAGAGCTGATGCACAAAACGGAGAACTTCTATATGCAAAACAACAACGAAAAAATGCATGTAGTTACAGACCCTCTATACTTCGTAATTGAAGAGAAAATGCACTCCGTAGAGCTTATGGAAGTCGGTGTGGAGCTTATCTCTCAGGATGTTGCCGACAATAAGTTTTTCGTGCTGCCCGATATAGGTGCAGAAGTGGCAAAAATAGAAACTTCGTCGATGACCGACGAGGAGAAACTAGAAACGAAAAATGCTCTTATTCAGGATTATGCGGTAAAGTCGGAAAGAGTACATACAATAAATCAGCTACTGAAGGCCTACACCATGTTCGAGCGTGATGTGGAATATATCGTCAGAGATAATAAAGTGCTTATCGTTGACGAGCAGACAGGTCGTATTATGGATGGACGACGATATTCCGACGGTCTGCATCAAGCTATTGAGGCAAAAGAAAATGTGAAAGTGGAAGCAGCAACGCAAACATTCGCAACCATCACCCTGCAAAACTACTTCCTTATGTATAATAAGCTGTCGGGAATGACCGGTACCGCCGAAACCGACGCAGGAGAATTTTGGAGTACATATAAACTCGACGTGGTGGTCATACCAACCAATAAACCCATTGCCCGAGACGATAGAAACGACCTGATATACAGAACTAAACGAGAGAAATATAAAGCAATAATTGAGGAAATAGAGAAACTTACAGAGGCAGGACGACCCGTACTTGTGGGGACAACGGCTGTGGATGTGTCGGAAGCTATCAGCAAAATGTTGAGCATGCGGAAAATTCCTCACAATGTGCTGAATGCTAAATTGCACGCCAAAGAGGCACAAGTGGTTGCCGAGGCTGGACTGAAAGGAGCTGTAACCATTGCGACAAACATGGCAGGACGTGGTACCGATATCAAGCTCAGCGACGAAGTGAAAGCCGCCGGCGGACTTGCCATTATCGGATCAGAAAGACATGAGTCGCGACGTGTCGACCGACAGCTACGCGGTCGTGCAGGACGGCAAGGAGACCCCGGCTCTTCACAATTCTTTATCTCGGCAGAAGATAAACTGATGCGCCTTTATTCGGAAAATCGTGTGGGAAAATTTCTTTTTAATAACTTGGAAAACGGAGAAAGCAACCCGCAGCTCAATAAAATGGCGGAAAATGCACAGAAGAAAGTGGAAGAAAATCACTTCGGAACACGAAAACGACTCCTCGATTATGATACCGCAATGCAGTCGCAAAGAGAAGTGATTTATAAGCGTCGCAGAAATGCCCTATTTGGAGACAGACTCGATGTAGACCTTCTAAATATGCTATACACTACTGTGGAAGTACTTGTCGACGAGTATCATCAGTATAGAGATTATGCAGGCTTCAAACTCGGAACATTGAAAGCCCTGGCGCAAGAACCGAATATCTCGGAAGAAGAGTTCTTGGGCAAATCGGCAAATGAAATTATCCAAAAAGTGTTTGAAGAGGTGCTCGCTGGATATAAACATAAACAAAGTTCTATTGCCGAAAAAGCATATCCCGTGATTAAAGATGTTTATACAAATCATGGCGATAAATTTGCTAATATTGTTGTGCCTATAACCGATGGAAGTGCTGCATATAACGTGGTGGTAGACCTTAAAAAAGCCCATGACACCGAATGCCGTGAACTAGTCAAAGCCTACGAAAAACAATTGAGTCTCCGCCATATCGATGATGCATGGAAAGAACAACTTCGTAAGCTCGACGACTTGAAACAATCGGTGCAAAATGCCGTATATGCTCAAAAAGACCCCGTTCTGATTTATAAAGGTGAGGCGTATAACTTGTTTAAGGAGATGATAATAAATGTAAATCATGATATCATAGCATCCCTCACTCGCGCTCATATCCCAGAAAGAGCAGGAGACGACGTGCATGAAGCTCAAAGACAACATACCGACATGAGTAAGATGCAAACCAGCAGAGAAGCACGCGAAGAAAGAGCTAGACAACAAAGACAAGTTCAAGGAAATGCCCCACAACGAGAGGTTACTCAACCGATTAAATCAGAAAAACAAGTAGGTCGTAATGAACCTTGCCCTTGTGGTAGCGGTAAGAAATACAAACATTGTCATGGTAAATAAATAAGATATGACAGATTTTCTATTAAGCATAAACTGGAACGTCAGCCCTTTTATATTTGAGACTTCTTTTTATAGTCTTCGTTGGTACACTTTGCTTTTTGCCATAGGTTTTTATGTGGCATATAAACTTGGTTTGAAAATGTATGCACTGGACGGCGTGGACGAAGAGAAAATGAATAAACTCATGATTTATATCTTTGTAGGAACCGTATTTGGCGCAAGAATAGGACATTGCGTGTTCTACGAATGGGCATACTACAAAGACCATATTGCCGAGATTATATTACCTTTCAGAACTACCGTTAATGGTGTTAAATTTACAGGTTATCAGGGACTTGCAAGTCATGGAGGTGCAATAGGAATATTCATCGCAATGCTGATTTATGCAAAGAAGGTATCGAAAACCTCCGTATGGTGGGTAATCGATAGAGTTGTTGTACCTACAGCATTAGTCGGAGGGATGATACGCTTGGGTAACCTTTTTAATTCTGAAATATACGGTATACAAACTTCCCTGCCTTGGGGAATGATTTTCGAGAGAAACGATGAAACCATTGCCAAACATCCTACCCAAATATACGAATCGCTTTGCTATGTTGTTTCGTTCTTTGTGTTGGCACACTTATTTTGGAAAACCGATAAGCGTAAGAATGAGGGCTTTATCACAGGATTGTTCTTTATCCTGATATTTACGGCACGGTTTTTTATTGAGTTTATCAAAGAAGACCAAGAGACATTCGAGGCGGCTATGGCTCTAAATATGGGACAATGGCTTAGCGTTCCGTTTATTATACTGGGAATATATCTTGTTATTTCGTCGAAGAAACGTCCGCTGTCACTCAAATAAGATGTAGCGATGATGTGATGTTTCCAATACTATAATAAAACATCCTATTTTTTTGTGTTTAGTAGTTGATTAAAAACATGACAAAGACTTTATTTCCTACCCTGAAGGTGTTGAGCAACCAGCAGGTAATTGTTTCGGGTGCATTTCTAATATGTATTGGCGTCGCACTGCTCTGCCATGAGTCGATAATGCCATTCGTTTATTCTATTGCTGTTAGCGGCTCAGTTGCTGTTGCACTCAACTTGCTTACTCGTGGTGCAGATATTAGTAAATCGACAGATAGAAAAGGTGCTTTCCTGACTGTCTCACTGTCGTGGCTGACTCTTTCTCTGTCAGGTGTTGGTCCCTATGTGTTCTCGGGTGCTATCCCACATTTTATAGATGCTTTTTTTGAGTCAGCATCCGGTTTTACAACAACAGGTTCGTCGATACTCAATGATATAGAGGCACTGCCGCACTCTATATTGTTCTGGCGTAGTATGACCCACTGGATTGGCGGTATTGGTATAATTGTTTTAGTAATACTCGTAATGCCGAGAATGAAACTTGGAGGCAACCACCTTTTTTCTATGGAATCTTCACTTCAAGAAAAAATTAGTCCAAAAATTAAATCGGTTGGTCAGAAATTATTACTTATATATTTGGCACTGACAGTACTAGAGGTTACTTTCTTGATGCTAGGGGGAATGAACCTTTTTGAGAGTGTTACACATGCTTTTGGTACTGTTGCCACAGGCGGTTTTTCTCCAAAAAATGATAGTATAGCTGGATATTCGCCATATATACAGTATGTTATTATGCTGTTTATGTTTCTTGCCGCAGTCAATTTCGCTTTATATTATTTTGTCGTTGTCGGAGCTTGGAAAAAAATTCTTAGAAACGATGAACTGAAATTCTATATAAGCGCAACATTAGTACTCGGACTTGTAATAACGTTCATCTTGTTCTATGAGACTCACATGGGCTTCGAAGAGTCATTTAGAGAGGCATTTTTTCAGGTTATTTCAACAATCTCTTGCACAGGCTTCGCATCTGCCGACTATCTGCTGTGGCCTCAAATTGGCTTTGTATTGATATTTCTGATGATGTTTCTCGGTGGTAGTACGGGCTCGACGACAGGCGGAATAAAAATGGGACGGCATTTGGTGATGTATAAGAGCATAATAAAACAATTTAAACAACTTAAATCGCCTAATGGAGTGTTCAATATATCGCTGAACGGTAGAACGCTAGACCCCGATACCAATTCCTCTGTTCTGACTTTTATACTTTTGTATATGGTGGTGTTTGTTGCCGGGACTTTGGTAGTGATGGTCTCAGGACTGGATGTGGTGTCGGCAGCTTCGTCGGTAGCCACCAGTATGGCAGGTATCGGTCCAGGACTGGGCTCGGTAGGTCCAACCAGCAATTTTGCAAATATTCCCGAAGTAACAAAGGTTATTCTCCCAATAATTATGATAATAGGTAGATTGGAGATATATACCTTTCTAATTTTGTTCGGTAAATCCTATTGGAAAACTTAGTATGTGCTAGTGGTAGAATTTAGAATTGATATATATTGAAATCCTTGTCGTAGGTTTCGGCAGGGCAAACGCATCTATATTATTTACGGCTCTATAACGAATAAAGCGGGGAATGGTGTAAATGGTTTAGAGTTTAATCGTTGAACTGTTTAATCGTTTAAGGTTTAAAATGCTGTATGCCGTAGGCTTTAGGCTATAAGCAATTTAATGGTAAATGATGCCGCTGAATAAACGAACGTCATTGCGAGGAGCCAGCGACGAAGCAATCTCTCCTGCAACAAAGAACAGATTGCTTCGCTGACGCTCGCAATGACGACAGATATGAACATAATGTAAGGGCAGAACATTTTCTACCCGGCTGCTGTCTGACTACTGAGCACTCATCGCTGACCACTGTTCCCTGTTAGTAATGCATCACCTACGGCGAATAGGGCAATATCTCGTAGCAAGGCTTTCTATTGAGCTCAATTCCCTACGGGAACAGATTGAGGGGAAAGAATAAGCTAACATATAGATAGCTTAAGCCCAAGCAAATAGTAGAATATTCGGGCTAAAGTTCTTTTAAGAGGATAGATGCAGGATGGAACAACGATTACCTACTAAAGATTCTGAGAAATTAGATGCGTTTGCCCTGGTGCAAATATTTGATAGACGATATTAGGAAAGTAATCCTTTAGTTGTATTTATCTTTGATTGTTATGTTCGGAAAAATCTAAATATTTAGATTTTTCCGAACATGGTGATGAGATGTTATGTCTTACAGACTGACTTTAACTCCTATCCTGCCGTTTATTCCAGCTTGCTCTAAATTTCCGAAGTCAAAATATGTCGAGTCGAAGAGGTTGAAACCCTCTGCAAATACATCGAACTTACCCAATTTCCAATTTAGTTTTGCGTCTAACAGTGCAAATGCTTTGTAGTCTGCATCAGCTAAGTAAGTGCCTCCTTCGTAAGGAAGATAGGTGCCGTTGCGCTCTTGAATTGATAAATTCCAATTTAAAGACAAGTTTTTTACTATGCCGTGCCGCACGGTCAGATTAAATTTATGCCTCAAGAAATCAATAGCATATTTCGAAATGTTGTCGCTCTCTTGTTTTTCGGCAAACAGATAAGTGTAGTTTGCCGATACACTTTTCACTCCCAAGAAGTTAGCAGTGCTTATTTTCTTTTTTGCTCCCAACTCGATGCCTGCATAGTTCATCTTGGTAAGGTTTACACTTTGCCACTTGTCGCCAACACTTGCTTTTACCCAATCAATTAGGTCTTTGTCATAGCGATAGAACACGTATGAATAGGCAGAAAAATCTCTGTTCCGATAGCTCCAACTCAACTTGAAGTTATTGGCAAATTCAGGCTTTAGATTACTGTCGCCTATCAAGTCTGCACCTTTATAATACAAATCGGTAAACGTGGGTAGCCTCATATCTCGTTTTGCATAGAATTTTAGATAATGAGCCCCTAGCGAATAGTACAGCTCAATGCCCGGAAGAAAATATGTGTCATTTTCATTGGCATTGATGAAACTAGTCTCTAATAATACTTTTAAGCCTAATTTATCAGCTATAATAGACTGATTATGAATAAGAAATAGATTAGTTATCGATCTGTTGGTTTTCTTGTCGTAATATACATCAACTCCTGGCACTTTCACAGTGTCGCTAGTTTCTTCGCCCAATACGTTACTGATGATGCTTTCATTTCTATAGTTTACGCCTACAAGAGTATGTGTCCTATTACCCCACTTTATATCGTAGTTCAAAGCTCCTCCGTATATTTGGTTCAAATGGTAGTTATGATTTTTATACCAACCCGGTGCTTCGTTTCTGAATAAGCGAAATACCGAACGGTTATCACGATAGTACATGTTGGCACTCAGGTTTTTAAATTCAATATTGCCCGAAGCCATATTTATCTTCTCCTCCGAATATTGGTCGGGATAGGCAGGTGTGTAAAATCCTCGCGAACCAAATTTACGTTGCGAGTGGGAATATTGTCCATAGACTTTAAGTGCATTGTTGACAGAGGTGTAACTCGCCTGTCCGCCTAGTTGTTTATTGTCGTAATCGGTGTTGTCGATATAGCCGTCGCTATTATTGAAATTTCCCATAGCCGACAGATTAAACCTGCCCGTGTTGAAGCCCGTATATGCACTCAGGCTTTTAGTATCATAGCTCCCATAGCTGAAAGTCCCCACCTTGCTATTGTCCGTTTTGGTGATGATGTTTACTCCTCCTGTTATTGCCAATGCTCCATACTTTGCAACGTCAAGTCCGTCAACAAGTTCTATTTGCTGAATGGCTTCGTTTGGAATGTTAAGAGAGAGATTTTGGTGTCCTGTTTGTGGGTCGGTCAGATTGACCCCGTTAAAAAGAAGTGCGGATTGGTCGAAATTTCCACCGAGTATGCTTAGGTCTGATTGGGTTCCTGCCATCCCTCTGTTTCTTACATCAACGGACGACAGTTGTTCGAGTAGGTCTTCTAGCCCTTTCGACGGTGACGCCGCAATTTCTGAGGATACAAGGGTCTGGTTGATTTCGTTGAGCAGAGGTGCAACCACCACTTCCACTCCGTCGAGAGTGCTGACTTTGTCTTCCACACTGTCCTTGGAACTCGACTTTACACTCTTAGTGTCGGTCTTACTTTGCCCAGTGGCAACGCTTGTCAGAACCGCTATACAAAGAGTTCCGATACTGACTACTTTCCCTAGCGAGCTGAACACCGCATAGGACTGCCTGCTCCACCGCTTAAAATGGCAGGCGACATTCTTTACTTTAGAATTTTCCATCTATCTTATATATTTAAAAATTAATCGCTACAAAGGTAGTTATTTCGCTCGAATGACCTTACAGTTTTGCTGATGTGATAATTGGATGATGATGATAAGAGCTGAATAAACGAACGTCATTGCGAGGAGCTGGCGACGAAGCAATTTCCTACAAGAAAGAACAGATTGCCACGCTACGCTCGCAATGACGACAAATGTAGATACTATGATATTACAAAGCGACGATGTGGGTTGTTTATGGCTGCAAGCCATAATTAATTCAGCCCATGGCAAGACCATGGGGAAAGACACCCCATTCCCCCGTAACGTTACGGATTGCAGGATGATGAATACTTCAATGCTGTGCTAGTAGATTTATGCCTTTCAGGCATTTCAATACGCAAAATACGGCACTCTGCTTTTTCGTACTCCGACGACAACACGAAATATTGCGCAAATAAAAAAGTGACAATTTATTTGCAGTGCAGAAATCATTCTGTTATCTGTGAAAAAATATTTTAAAT
>JBKEAJ010000128.1:0-30332 GCA_047972135.1 Bacteroidales bacterium
AAATGCTGCACGTCTGTCTAGACAACGATACGACGGCGGTATCTCTAGCTATTTGGAGGTGCTGGATGCCGAACGAACCCTATTTGAAATCGAATTGTATTATTCTGAACTTCAATATCGACAACTAAGCGCATATACCAATTTATACAAAACTCTTGGAGGCAGCTGGTAAGATTGTATTAGAGAATATCAATTTAATAACCTATATTTGTTGTCGGTAAATGGATAGTGAAAAACAATTAAAAACATATAGAAATGGGATTATTTGATAAGATAAGAGGCGAGTTTATTGATATTATTGAGTGGACTGACGACTCCAACAATACGCTGGCACATAGGTTTAACAGGTATCAGAATGAAATTAAAAATAATGCTAAACTGACAGTAAGAGAAGGTCAGGTGGCAGTATTTGTTGACCAAGGACAGATTGCTGATGTGTTTACTCCCGGAATGTACACCCTCAATACCGAAAACCTGCCTATACTCTCAACACTAAAAGGATGGAAGTATGGGTTTAACAGTCCGTTCAAAGCTGAGGTTTATTTTGTCAGCACACGAAATATCACCGACCAAAAGTGGGGAACGAAAAACCCTATAACCCTGAATGATGAAAGGTTTGGGATGGTGGAAATACGTGCTTTTGGTACTTATGTTATCAAAGTGTCGGATGCAGGTCTGTTTTTGAAAGAAATTGTTGGTACCGATGGGCATTTCACTGTCGAGGAAATTGCCGAACAGCTTAAAAGCCTTATCGCTACAAGGTTTACTGACACAGTGGGAGAGGCAAATCTGCCTATCGAAAATTATGCATCGAGCGTAAACGAAATATCCGACCTGCTCCATGGAGTGCTTAATCCCGAATTTAAGGCTTATGGTATCGAGCTTACTAAGTTCTTGATTGAGAATGTCTCAATGCCTGAAGAAATCAAAAAAGAAATTCACGAACTTAGCCGTCTAAATAAAATTGATCTTACTAAGCTAGCTCAGTATAAGTCTGCTATTGCCATTGAAAAAGCAGCCGAAAATGAAAGCGGTACTGCAGGCGCAGGTATGGGAATGGGTATGGGATTTGCCATGGCTAATCAAATGGGTAACACTTTTGGCGGTGTTCCTCAGCAACATGCTCAAACTCAGCAAGGTGGAGCAATGCCGCCTCCTATGCCACCCGCAATAACTTATTTCGTAGCTCTGAACGGACAACAAAGCGGACCTTTCGATATGCAGACAATGAAACAAATGGCAGCACAAAAGCAGATATCAAAAGAAACGCTAGTTTGGCGTGAAGGAATGGCTAGCTGGTTGCCTGTGAATGACTTAGCAGAGCTTAGTTCCATCTTTGGAAATGTGCCGCCTCCAATACCTCAATAACAACGAGGTATGGATAAGAAGTTGATAGGAGGAACTGTTAACTGTCCCAGCTGTGGCGGACACATGAAGTACAAATTAGGCACACATAGCTTAATTTGTGCTTACTGCGACAGCGAAACAGAAATAAATATAAGGGAAGAGAATATCGAGGAATTAGATTATGACTCGTCGGCTCAGATTGCCCTCGATGCTGAGTCTCAGCCTGTTGAGCCTTTGCAAGACACAGTAAAGGCTCTGTTCGTTGCTTGTTCAAACTGTGGGGCAGCATGCTCAGTGGTCGATGATATAACTTCCTTTGCTTGTCCCTATTGTACCACTCCAATGGTGGTGGAAGATGCCGTTGAGGAAACCGTTATAAATCCCAAATCACTATTGCCATTCACCATAGATGAGCAGGGCTCTAAATCAAGCATGAAAACATGGTGCAAGGCACAATGGTTTGCTCCAAATAAGTTTAAGAATGGCGAAATTACCTACGATAATATAACTCCCGTATACATACCATATTGGACTTTCGACATGAAGACGCACACAAATTATGTGGGACAACGAGGCGATTACTACTATGTCAGAGTTGGCTCAGGGAAGAATCGAAGGCGTGAACGTCGAACTCGGTGGAGTAGCCCTAGAAATGGAGAACATGATAGCGCATTCGATGATATACTTGTGGTTGGCTCAAAATCAATCCCTTATAAGTTTGTATATAAACTAGAACCTTGGGATTTGAAAAAACTGATACCCTTTGACAAACGTTTCTTGCTTGGAATACTAACTGAAAAATATTCTGTGGATTTAGTGTCGGCTAGGGGAGTGTCGGAAACCCGAGCCGAAGACGTGGTGAGGACTGAGATTAAACAACGAATCGGAGGCGACGAACAACGAATAAACGAAATGCAGGTGGAGTACAGTAATGTTACATACAAACATATCCTGCTACCTCTCTACTTGTGCGCATACAAATACAAGAGCAAACTATACCAATCCTTTATAAACGCCCGCACGGGCGAAGTTCACGGCGAAAGACCTTATAGCGTTATAAAAATTACCATCGCCGTAATAATCGGACTATTAATAGGCTACGGAATTTATCTGATCGCTAGAAACTGAAACATTGCACATCATCATTGGCTACCTTTAGTAACTTGACCGTACGCCTAGGGCAAACGCATCTAAATTATTTACTGCTCTATAACGAATAAAGCGGGGAATGGTGTAAATGGTTTAGAGGTTAATCGTTGAACTGTTTAATCGTTTAAGGTGTAAAATGCTGTATGCCGTAGGCTATAAGCAATTTAATTGATAATGGAGAGTGGAGAATTATGAATTGTTAATGATAAATGGAATACCGAATAAACGAACGTCATTGCGAGAAGCTTGCGACGAAGCAATCTCTAGCTACAAAGAACAGATTGCCACGCTAACGCTCGCAATGACGATAGATGATGGACATAATGTAAGGGCAGAACATTTTCTGCCGGCTGTCAGTCCGAAGATCCGAAAATCCAAATATCTAAAAAACTGGGCATCCGAGTAATAGCTTTCGCACTTTCAGTGCTTGATATACAAAGAATTATCTTTTCGTAGAGCTTCGCCCTAAGCTATAGGATGCAAGGCTTTCAGCTTTTTAATCCTTGTCCGTATTTTATTTGTTAAAGTCATATGACAAAGATAGGACTATTTTTTAAATGTCAAGTTTTTCACTCGAAAAACTTGACATTTAAAAAAGTACCAGTCATACTAATAAGCTAGCAGAGTGAGTCTCTGCATGTGACGAATTATTATGATTTTATATTTATGATATTTTATTGGTATAATTAAAATTGTGCATATGTTTCTATGTAGTAACAAAAGTAATAAATTAAATGTGTATTTAATTTTGTATACAAAGTAAAGTTTAAAGAATTGAACAAAATGTGAATGTGCAGTCGTATAAAGACTTGTGGGGGTGATAGATTTGTATCCTCGTGCGATGTCTGAAAGTTTCTTGTATGTGGAAGTCGTTTAAGTTTCTGATATCTTGGGGATTCTAATACCTTTCGGACTGATGATGACGTAATTTGTCTTCTTTACGCTATCTTCGGATTTCAATATTTCTTTTGCAACTAAATCCTGTAAATCACGCAGAGCTGTGTCGTTAGAAATCTTGGACAGTTTGGCGTATGTTGATGTCCGCAAGAAACCTGTCCCTCTGTCGTAGTTGTCATATAAATAATTGATTACTAGTCTTTGTCGGTCATTGATGTTTGTGAGTTTATGTTTGTCCCAAAAGTGGGCGATTATGGATTTTAATACCAAGTCTATGCCGCTTTCATTATTAAGCCAATCTAAAAACAATGTCATTTCGTGAGAAACTCTTTCGGCGGAGGGTGCCTCAAAATGTACCTTCTCCTTGCCTAGTGCGCCCGAAACAACCTTCATACCTGTCGAGCGATAACGGGCAACGTCAATTTTTGTATGACCACTGTAGCCCGACTGATATAGTGAGTTGTGCTAACCTAATAGACGTGCTTGTGTAAGAGTGTTGTCAAAATTTTGAGTTGCATCCAACAATACATCTACAATGCCGTCTACATCTCGGGGGATATTTACAAATTCAGCTCCTTCAATTCCCAATTTGCGGGCGATGGATGAACGGACAAGCTCGGGACTTAAAAACTCACCTTTAATTTTGGATGAATCAACAATTTCCAAAATAAGAGATTTCAAAGTAGCTTGTTCTGTCATATCAAAACCTAATCTTTCGATATAACCTAACAGTCGTCCTTGTAAGTGCCTGACAGAAGCCAATATTGGTGATATTTTAGTATCGTTCCAATAAAAGTCTGTCCAATTTTCTCTTTCGTGTATGTACATTTTTCACCGCACGAGGAAATTTTATACCCCCGTTATTTCAGGCTCGTCATTCATCGCACTCAATGATGGTTCTACCTCCGAATAATTTTTGATTACCTTTATTGTTATTAATGCAAGTGGAATACTTATGATACTCGAAACCATATCGATAATTTTCAGATTTATAAGTTCGTCAATTGTCTCAGCTTCTCGTGAATATCTAAAAACAATTTGTCCCAAAATACTGCTGATTATCCAAAAAGCCCACCACAAGCCTAATCGTCCTGTCGAGAGATTGTCTGTGATGTCTATGCTCCTAGCAGAAAGGTTTTTGCTTGTACTTGCCGATATCCCTCCGATGGTTTCAAGTTCGCTTCTTGATAGAAGTTCCTTTGTTTCGGTGTATAGCTCTTTCATAATTTGATATGGTCTGTAAAGGCATACAATAGGTACGAACCATGCACCGGCAGCCCACCCCTCAGAATACGAAAGATAATCTATCTTTTGATGCAGATTGTAGTATGCTCTTCGGAACCATAGTATAAATGTTATTATCGATACAATGTATGCCATCATATAGATAATGGCAATAATCTGTTCCCTGAGGTCGTTGGCATTGGCAGCATCTGTAGAAGTCTCGACACCATTGGCTACATTCCGAAGTAAATCGTATTGGAAATACCCGGAAATTAATGATACAGCCTCTAAAATTAGCATTACCCATATCAAGGTAATTGCATTCTTCGCTCTGTGTTCGTTTGGTCTAATTGTATTCATGAAAATAATTATTGTGTTTGTGAATCAAAGATATAAAAATAACTATTTGTGCAAGTATTTTACAAATGAAAAAATCAACCTTTGCATTCGGATTTCAGGTTTTTTCTTACTATTTTTGTGTGCAAATTTTAGATATTATGACTTTAACAGATAAGATAAATGGCGAAATAAAAGAAGCCATGAAAGCAAAGGAGCGTGAAAGACTAGAAGCGCTCAGAGGTATAAAAAAGAATATAATCGAAGCTCAAGCCGCCAAAGGTGTTGGTGCTGAGGTTACCGACGAGGATGTTCTTAAAATTATTCAGAAACTTGCCAAACAAGGGAAAGACTCTGCTAAGATATTTACAGAGCAGGGTAGAAACGACCTTGCAGAACCTGAACTTGTACAGGTGGCTGTGTTCGAGGAGTTCCTGCCGAAGCAGCTCTCGCAAGCGGAAATAGAAGCTAGAGTGAAAGCTATAATCGCTGCTACCGGTGCTGAGTCTATGAAAGATATGGGCAAGGTGATGGGGCAGGCTTCCAAAGAAATGGCGGGACTTGCCGACGGAAAAGTTATATCGGAGGTGGTGAAAAAGTTGTTGAGCTAAGAGCTTTTGCCAAATATCCAAAACTCCGATATTCGAGAATCTAATAATATCAATTTAAATAGCAATAAAAAAACAATGACAATTAGTGCATTACAAAAAGAACGTGCCAACTACATTCCAAAGTTGCCCGCTTCATTAAAGGGTAAAGTTAAGGTTGTGGAAGGCGCAAAAACACAGTCGGTGGCAGACCAAGCCGACATCGAAAAAATGTTTCCTAATACCTACGGTATGCCAATTCTGAAATTTGAGAAAAGCGACAGCAACGATACGTATGAGGCTGTGAATGTAGGGGTTATACTGTCGGGAGGGCAGGCTCCGGGGGGGCATAATGTAATCTCGGGTATTTTCGATGGACTGAAGGCAATGAACAATAACAGTAAACTGTATGGTTTCATTGGAGGTCCTGGTGGATTGGTTGACCATGAATATAAAGAGCTTACTGCTGATATTATCGACGAATACCGCAACACTGGCGGATTTGACATTATCGGCTCGGGACGAACTAAACTTGAGGAAGATTGGCAATTTGATAAAGGTGTTGAAATATGCAATAAGCTAAGTATAAAGGCTCTCGTAATTATCGGTGGTGATGACTCGAATACAAATGCTTGTGTATTAGCAGAGTACTATTCTCAAAAGAATACAGGCATTCAGGTTATCGGCTGTCCGAAAACTATCGACGGAGACCTTAAAAATGAAATGATAGAGACTTCTTTCGGTTTCGATACGGCTGTGAAAGTATATTCCGAGCTTATCGGAAATATCCAACGTGATGCCAACTCTGCAAAAAAATATTGGCACTTTATCAAGGTGATGGGGCGTTCTGCTTCGCATATTGGTCTTGAGGCAGGACTTAGAACACAGCCAAATATTACCCTTATATCGGAGGAGGTTGCTGCTAAGAAGCAAACTTTAGGAGAAATTGTTGATTATATGGCAAATGTTGTCCTTAGGCGTGCTGATAACAAAGATAACTTCGGCGTGGCACTGATTCCCGAAGGCTTGGTGGAGTTTGTACCCGAAATGAAGGCTCTTATTTCTGAGCTGAATGACCTGTTGGCAGAGGGTTCTGACTCTGAAAAGAAATTTAAAGCATTTGTGGACAAAACCGAAGCTCGTGATTTTGTGTGCAGTATCCTTTCTGCCGAGTCGGCAAAGGTGTACAAATCTCTCCCCTCTATTATTGCCGACCAACTTACTCTCGACAGAGACCCTCATGGCAACGTGCAGGTGTCGCTGATTGAGACCGAAAAGCTGCTTGGCGAGATGGTGAAAACTCGCTTAGCAGAATTGAAAGCAGAGGGTAAGTATAAGGGCAAATTTGGTGTGCAATACCATTTCTTCGGATACGAAGGTCGTTGTTCTGCGCCATCGAATTTTGATTCCGACTACTGTTATTCATTGGGATACACGGCTGCGGTACTTATAGATGCAGGAAAAACCGGATATATGTCGTCGGTGAGAAACCTTGTTGCTCCCGCTGAGGAGTGGATTGCAGGTGGCGTACCCATAACTATGATGATGAACATGGAGCGTAGACACGGACACCTAAAGCCCGTTATACAAAAGGCTTTGGTAGAACTCGATGGTGCTCCTTTCAAATATCTTGTTGAAAACCGTGAGGAGTGGGCATTGAAGACCGATTATCTTTATCCCGGACCAATTCAATATTGGGGACCATCGTCGGTATGCGATTTAACATCGAAAACACTGCAACTGGAAACTGCTGCAAGAAAGTAGGTAAGCTCTATAAACGATACAAGGCACCCTGCATAGTCTGTAGGGTGTTTTTGTTTGAATCTGCAAAAAACGGATAAGTGGATAAAGATTTTCTATTCAGCATAGAAAATACTTGAACGAACATTATTGATTGCAAACAATATATTTACTTTCTTTGTATAAGATAATGTGGAATACAAGATGTTAGACAAACTTATTTTAATGGTTAATTATAAATGATTAATGAAATACCAACTGATAATGTGCTGATTTGCTGATGCGATAGTTAGATGATTATATAGAAAAATAATAATGGCTGTTAGTCCGATATCCGAATATCTGAAAATATGGCTGTTATCTAAAAATATAAATGAATGAAAGAATTGATTGAAAAGGCATGGGAAGATAGAAGCCTTTTGGAAAAAGAAGAAGTGAAAAACACGGTATTCAGCATTGTCGATAAACTCGATAAGGGCGAGTTGAGAGTGGCAGAACCCACATCCGACGGTGCTTGGCAGGTAAATCAGTGGGTGAAGAAAGCAGTGATACTATATTTCCCGTTGATGGGGATGAAAGAGATTGAAGTTGCTCCTTTTAAGTTTTACGATAAAATACCCCTAAAGCAGAATTATAAGGAGTTGGGAGTGAGAGTTGTACCTCATGGCATTGCTCGCTATGGCTCGTTTTTGTCGAAAGGTGTTGTGATGATGCCATCATACGTAAACATAGGTGCATGGGTAGGCGAAGGTACGATGGTAGACACTTGGGCGACCGTTGGAAGTTGTGCGCAAATTGGCGCTCATGTCCATCTTAGTGGCGGAGTGGGGATTGGCGGCGTGCTTGAGCCTGTCGGTGCTTCTCCTGTGATAATCGAGGATAACTGTTTTGTTGGCTCTCGTTGTATTGTCGTCGAGGGTGTAAGAGTTGGTGCAGGGGCAGTGCTTGGTGCAAATGTTGTGCTTACTCAGTCGACTCCGATTATTGACGTGTCGGGCAGCAAACCCGTAGAGTTTAGGGGCGAAGTACCTGCAAACTCAGTTGTTATTCCCGGTACGAAGCCTAAGAAATTTCCTGCCGGAGAGTTTAATGTGCCTTGTGCTTTGATTATTGGTAAGCGCAAGGAATCAACAGATAAGAAAACATCGCTAAACAATGCTCTGAGAGACTTTGGAGTGTCGGTTTAGCAATATATATAAGTGTTATTAACCATAAAAATTGATACAATGAGTTACGAATTGCCAAAATTACCATACGCACAGGATGCGTTGGAACCATACATTAGTGCTAAAACGCTGGAATATCACTACGGAAAGCATCACCAAGCTTATGTAAACAATCTGAATAATCTTGTTCCCGGAACAGAGTTTGAAGGTGCTGACCTTGAGACCATTATTAAAAAATCGAACGCTGGGATTTTTAATAATGCCGCTCAGGTGTGGAATCACACTTTCTATTTCTCGCAATTTTCTAAAACACCTAAAACAGCACCCGAAGGAGCTTTGAAAGAAGCTATTGACAAGTCTTTCGGCTCGCTCGAAGGCTTTGTGGAGGCTTTTACTAAAGCATCGGCTACACTCTTCGGCTCGGGTTGGGCATGGCTCTCTAAAGATGTTGATGGAAGTCTGAAAATCACGCAAGAGTCGAATGCCGGCAACCCTCTGACTGTGGGCTTAACGCCTATACTTACCTGTGATGTGTGGGAGCATGCCTACTATATCGACAAGCTAAATGCAAGACCGAACTATATTGCTGATTTTTGGAAAATCCTTGATTGGTCGGTTATTGAAAGCAGATTTTAGTAAGAAATAACGCTAAACATGAGTGTTTTTTTCTCATGACCTTGCTTCTTCGGAGGCAAGGTTTTTTGTTTGTATCGTTTTGAATTTTCTGTGATAAGAGATACTTTTGTTGTGCGCTTTGGGGTATAACGATAAAATATAAATAATGGAATTACAAGTCATATAGGATAGAATTTTTGAAATCAGGAATATGCGAGTAATGCTGGATTTTCATCTAGCTGAACTTTATGAGGTGGAAACAAGGGTGTTGAAACAAGCTGTCAGACGAAATATTGAAAGATTTCCTGATGATTTTATGTTTGAACTAACAAAAAACGAGTGGAATGAGCTTATCACAATTTGTGATAAGCTTATGACAAGGTTAAAATTCAGTCCTGCACTACTAAGAGTCCTAATTATTCTCTGTTAGAGCATCGAGCATTTCTTGCGGATAGTTGATAATGAGGGTGTTACTGTCTTTATTGAAGCTGTCGAAGTACTTGTCGACAAAGGGAATGTCTATAATTCGACCTCCTTTATTTACCTCCATTACTACATTGCCCGAATAATCGTTTACGGCTTCAATTCTGCCAACAATATTGCTACCCGATTGCAGTGTATAGCCAACGAAGTCGGAAACCTCCATTTCATCATTGTTGATTTTTCTTTCTATGATGTATTTCTTTTCTACGTAAACTCCACTAGTACTTAGTGTGCTTGCTTTTTCCACGTCGTCAATCCACCTCAGTCTTATTATATGGAAAGGCTTGCAGGATGATGTGTCGAGCGTTCCGCTTTCGAGAGGGTAGGGAACAGCTAGGTTGTTGATATTTAGGAATATAAAGTCGATGTCTTTTTGTAAATCTTGATGAAAATCCTCATCAAAACAAAACGATAATGCTCCGTTTATGCCGTGGCTCTTTTTTATGTAGCCTATGCGTATTAATTCCTCTAGTCTTGGTGTGCTTTTCATGTGTTTGTTTCTTTTAGATCACAGCATTGTAATCGTATTTTTGTCGTCATTGCGAGCGTTAGCGTGGCAATCTGTTCTTTGTTGCAGGAGATTGCTTCGTCTCAGGCTCCTCGCAATGACGTTCGTTTATTCGGCTGTGATTATCAGTAAATTATCAGATCATCAAACTAACATATTGTTATAGGCTGCTTGTCTAACATCTATTATCTTGTGCATTTGTTCATGATTGAATAAGTAAAGATATAAAAAAAGCGATAAGTCTGACTCATCGCTTTGTATCTTTTCGATAAAGAGTTTTCTTTATTCAGCAGCTTTCTCTGCTTCTTTTTCTTCCTCTTTAGGTGCTTCTGCCTTTGGAGCTTCCTTAGGCTCTTCCACAGGCTTAGCTTCTTCTTTTGGAGCTTCCTCTGCTTTAGGCTCTTCGGCAGGAGTTTCCTCAACTTTTGCTTCTGCCTTTGGAGCTTCTTCTGCCTTTGGAGCTTCCGTAGGAGTTTCCTCTTTAGGAGCTTCTGCAGCGACTTTCTCAGCCTCCTCTGCTGCCTTAGCTTCTTCTGCTGCTTTTGCATCGGCGGCAGCCTCTGCTGCTAATTCTGCCTCAGCTTTGGCTATTGCTTCCGCCCTTTCTTTGTTTACTTTTGCTTCGGCTTCAAGACGCTTTGCCTTGTCGGCTTCCGATGCAGCACTTATTGCATCGTTAGTTTTCTTGTTGCGTAACTGCTTGTCTTTTAGCCATGCGTCGAAACGCTTGTCGGCTTCTTCCTGAGAAAAGGCTCCTTTTTTAACTCCTCCGTAAAGGTGTTTTTTCATTAACACTCCCTCTCTGGAAAGTATAGACTTTGCTGTTTCTGTGGGTTGCGCACCTTTTAATAGCCAATCGAAGGCTTTGTCAAAATCGAGATTGATAGTAGCAGGATTGGTGTTTGGATTGTAGTCTCCAATTCTTTCTATAAATCTACCATCTCGTGGTGCCCTGCTATCTGCTACAACAATGTAGTAGTAAGCATAACGTTTGCGACCGTGTCGCGCTAATCTGATTTTTGCTGGCATACGCTGCTTTGTTATGTATTTATTTAAATTTGAGGTGCAAAGATAGTAATTATTATATTATCTCCTGCAACTTTAGTTCAATTTATTGAGTGAGTGTCCCATTTTCTCCTTTTTGGTCTTCATGTAAAACTCGTTGTAGGGATTTGTCTGAACCTCGATGGGGATAATTTCTTCCACTGACAGCCCATATGCCTCAATCCCAATGCGCTTTACAGGATTGTTGGTGAGTAAGCGCATTTTTGATATTCCTAAATCTCTCAGTATCTGGGCTCCAACACCGTAGTCTCTTTCGTCGGCTTTAAATCCCAAATGTATATTGGCTTCCACCGTGTCTAGTCCTTTTTCCTGGAGTTTGTAGGCTTTCATTTTGTTCATCAGTCCGATGCCTCTACCTTCTTGATTCATGTACAGAACAACTCCTTGCCCTGCCTCTTCAATCATTTTTAGTGCCCGATGTAGCTGCTCTCCACAATCGCATCGCTTTGATGCAAAAATATCACCCGTTGCACAAGACGAATGAACTCTCACAAGCACTGCATCATTGTCAGTCCACGAACCTTTTGTTATCGCAACATGCTCTAATCCGTTGGAAATCTGCCTGTAAGGAGTGAGGTGAAAGGTACCGTATTCCGTTGGCATTTCAACCGTTTCTCCTCGCTCAATAAGCGACTCTCTTTGAAGTCTGTACGCAATGAGGTCTTTGATGGTAATTATCTTTATGTCTAGTTTCTCGGCAAGTTTCAGGAGTTGGGGCATACGCGCCATTGTGCCGTCTTCGTTCATTATCTCTACCATTGTCCCCGACGGATATAGCCCGGCAAGACTCGCCAAATCAAGCGATGCCTCTGTATGTCCGCTTCTTCTGAGTACTCCTTTCTCCTTCGCTCTCAGTGGGAATATGTGTCCGGGTCGTCCAAGTTGCTCGGCTTTTGTCTCGGGGTCTATAAGCATCTTTATGGTTATCGCTCTGTCTGAGGCAGATATGCCTGTCGTTACCTTCGGATGTATGGCGTCGACGGATATGGTGAAAGGGGTCTCGTGCAGGGCTGTGTTGGAACTTACCATTAATTCTAAATTCAGCTCTTTGCAACGTGCCTCCGATAGTGAGGTGCAAATCAGTCCTCTACCATGAGTCGCCATGAAATTAATAGCTTCGGGAGTGATTTTTTCTGAGGCAATGATAAAGTCGCCCTCGTTTTCCCTGTCTTCATCGTCAACTACAATGACGAATTTGCCGGCTTTTATATCTTCTATTGCTTCTTCAATAGTGTTTATTTCCTTGCTCATTTTGAAGTTTTTTTTTAAGAGTCCAAAGGTAGCGATTTTTTGGATATGATTTTATCAAAATTTTATTACCTTTGTGGTATGGGCATAAGGAATAATAAGAATTTAATACGCTTTGATTGGGCGATAAAGAGGCTTCTGAGGAATAAAGCCGATTTCTCAGTCTTAGAAGGCTTTTTGTCAGAGCTCATGAAAGAGGATGTTCAGATTCAAAGCATTCTCGAAAGCGAGGGTAATCAGCGCAATAGCACTGATAAGTACAATCGTGTGGATATTTTAGTGAAAAACTCTAAGGGCGAGTTGGTAATTATCGAAATACAAAGTCAGACTGAATTTGACTACTTCCATAGGATGGTGTATGGAACATCAAAGGCAGTAACGGAATATATAGAAGCTGGTGAGCCCTATGAGAACGTGAAGAAGGTATATTCGGTAAATATCGTATATTTTGATTTAGGACAAGGAGTTGACTATATCTATCATGGGCAGACCGATTTTATAGGCATGCATAAGGCTGATAAACTAAAGCTCTCGGCAAGACAGTCGAAAATGCTGGGCGGCAAGAAAGACCCCTCAGCAATATTTCCCGAATACTACGTGATAAAGGTAAATCAGTTTGACGATGTGGCAAAGGACACTCTCGACCAATGGATTTACTACTTGAAAAACAACGATATAAAAGAAGACTTTACGGCAAAAGGAATAAGTAAGGCACGAGAGATTTGGCGACTCGACACGCTTCCTGAAGATGAACGCCGCAGCTACAATCGGCATCTTAAGCACTTAATGGACGAAGCTAGTAGTATTAGGTCTCAGAAGATTGAAGCCGAATATAGAAAAGACAGAGAAAACAAAATGCGGAAGAGGGAGGATAGGCTGAAGCAGGATGAAGAGAAGTTAAAGCAAGAAGAGGATAGGCTGAAGCAGGATGAAGAGAAGTTAAAGCAGAAAGAAGAGGATGTAAATAGAATGCTTACAAAAGCACAGCAAGAAATAGTAGAAGCCAAGCGGAAAATGGCAAAAGAGCTTAAAGATGAGGGCGTGGATGTTGCCATCATTCAGAAGTCGACGGGACTGAGCAAAGAGGAGATTGATGCCTTATAGGATAATATCAAGGATAACAAATATGCCGAACACTACACTGGAAATGCCATTGGTAGTGCCAAAGGCAAGGTTTACCCGCGAGAGGTCATTCTCTTTTACTATTGAATTTTGATAGATTAATGCGGCTATAAATACAGTGGCTCCTACATAGTACAAAGCTCCGTATGCTCCAATAATGCCGTTTATTATCACTAGTATGCCTGCAATGCAATGTCCGATACGAGCCACTGATAAAGCCCTTCTGCGACTTAGTAATACTGGTATGGAATGTAGACCTTCTGTTCTGTCAAATTCTTCATCTTGAAGTGCATAAATAATGTCGAAGCACGACGACCAAAAAAATACTATAAGCGAATACCAAAGTGCGTCCATACTAAATCTGCTCGTCATTGCAATATATGCACCGATGGGAGCGATGGCAAGTCCGATGCTCAACACAAAGTGGCAAAGCGAGGTGATGCGCTTCGTGTAACTGTAAAACAATATGATAAATAGTGCTATCGGTGCAAGCGAAAAACACAAACGGTTGATAAACCATGTGGTAGACCAAAATAACAAGGAGTTGATAATTACAAATACTAGAGCTTCCTTGCTCTTGACTTTTCCTGCCGGAATCTCTCGACTTGCCGTTCTTTTGTTTTTTGAGTCTATGTCTCTGTCTAAGAAACGGTTAAAAGCCATTGCTGCATTTCGAGCAAAGAACATACATAGCAGCACGGCTATCAGAATCTTAATGTCGAAAAATTCTCCTGCAACTTTGCCTCCAAGCGTATATCCTATGAGTGCAAAGGGAAGAGCAAAGAGTGTATGCTCAATTTTTACTAGATTGAAAAAGTCCTTTATTCGTGCCAATGCTTATGAGTTTTGTTTTAGATAATCTTCGATTTTTTTCAAACTCCTTTCGAGCTTAGGTGCAATATAGGTGTTGCAATATGGCTGCTTGGGGTTTAGCTCGAAGTAGTTGTGGTGGTAGTCCTCGGCTTTGTAGAAAACATCAAAAGGAACTATCTCCGTAACAATAGCTTTGTCGAATACCTCTCTGTCGTCAATTACTTTTTTTAGTTGCTCGGCTTCTCGCTGTTGCTCCGCTGAGTGGTAGAATATAGCCGAACGGTACTGACTGCCAACATCTGGACCTTGACGGTTGATGGTGGTAGGATCATGGGTTTCCCAAAATACCATTAGTAGGTCAATGAATGAAACAATCTTCGGATTATAAGTAATTTGTATAACCTCTGCATGACCCGTCTCTCCTGTGCAAACACTCTTGTAATCAGGGTTCACCACGCTTCCGCCACTATATCCTGGCTCTACTATTTCCACACCGTCAACCTTTTTAAAAAGTGCCTCAGAACACCAAAAACACCCGCATCCGAAAGTTGCCTGCTCTAGTTTTATGTCTGTATTTTCTGTCATTTTTATTACTGCTTTATGTTGCATGCCTTACGTACTAGGCACAATGGTCGATTGTATTTGGCTTTTTGCACACATACAGCCTACTGTGTAAAGCTTGTATTATTATTTGCAAAGATAGATATTTTGGGCAGTTTCTGCACCATGTGTGAAAAGGCGCAGTCCGACAAGCAGACCACGCCCCCACAATTAAAACATGAATAACACGAATACAAGAGATTTCAAACAATTCTCAATCTCTGTACCGCTAAAACAAACATGAGATAATTTATGTTGTTAGGCTTTGTCTATGGCCCCTAAAAAAAATACTATATTTACCTTTGATTTATAAACATAAGGCTCTATGATGACACGAATAGTTTTACTCATGATTTCTTTATTGTTTTTTGCTTGCAGTTCAAAACCTAGAGTTGCAAATGATGCTGAACAAACTGATACACTCAGTAGGGAAGAGCGGATATTGTGTTATAAGAATACTATTGACAGTATTAATAAATCTCTGTGTTGGAATGAGATAGGATGTGGTTTGTGGAAATCCAAAAATGGCGATTTAGCTTTGAAGATAGTTGAGTGGACAGATGTGAACACTTCTATTGATAAGTATATTATGTGTTTAGCTGATTTTAGACCGCTGAATAAGGTGGTAGACACTACTACTTTTAGGTATTTGGGAAGCTCTTTCTATGGAGACAAAAACCATATCTACACACATTATATGATGGTTGACGGTGGCTTTTTCCAAATTGTCGAAGATGCAGATGTAGAGACTTTTAGAATTATTGGAGCTTGTTATGCAAAAGATAAAAACTATATTTTTGGAGAAAGAGCTATGAGAATGGATTCTGTGGATTATAAGACATTCAAAACCTGTGATGAGTGTGGCTGTTTTGCAAAAGACAAAAATGCATATTATTTTTGGGATGAGAAGATTGATACAACAAATATTGAGGATGAGGAGATCCTGAAGATTATTGAACAGCTTAGAAAACTGTAGAGTTTATCTTCCGAACATGACTAGGGTGAAACCCTATGTACAATGAACAGTAACCTCCCCATACAAAATATCATAGAATCTAAATAAGAGTGTTATAAGATAGATAATCTATAAATTGAAGTGAGCTAAAAAAACGAAACCCGACAGTTTGATGAATCAGGGACTATCGGGAATAAGATTGTACAAATATAATCATTATATTTGTGATAAGCAGATGTGAACAAATGAAATATTCTGAATTTGAGAAAATATTGTCTCCTGCAAGAATGGAACGATACCTAATTGCATCAGAGAATAATACTCGCCGAGCGATGACTTTGTATAGGTTAAATCTCAGTTTGTCTCAAGAGTTCTTTACTGTAATTAGTTGTTTTGAAATTACATTGAGAAATAAAATTGATGCAGTTTGTATAAGTAGTCTAGGAGATAACTGCTTGAGAGATAGCGTACGAAGTGGGGGAATCTTTGATAACGAGTTTTGTTTTAAAATGCAGAAAGGAATTAGAGATGCTATAAATAAGTTAAATGAAAGATGTACTCACAACAAACTAGTTGCTGAATTTGGGTTTGGGTTTTGGAGATATTTATTTGCTCAATATCAGTTTAATGCCACAGGTAAGATTTTATTGAAAGTCTTTCCTGAAAAGCCGAAAAGTTCTGAAATGAAGCAATATAACCAAAGATATATATTTAATAAGCTGATGAAAATCAATAATTTTAGAAATAGAATTGCTCATCATGAGCCGATCTGTTTTGTTGAAAATGAGGCAATTAAGAACTCTGAATATGCAATGCAACATTATGGCATTATACTACAGCTGTTTAAATGGATGAATGTAAATGAGCAAGCATTACTTTGTGGCATCGATCATATATCAAAAGTGTGTTATAAGATAGACAATCTATAAATTGAAGAGAGCTAAAAGAAATGATAAAAATTTACAATACCTCTCAGACGAAAGAGCTTGACAATCAGTTGTGTAGTCTGCTGAGTATGTCGGAGCTTGAGCTGATGGAATACGCTTCCGAAAGGCTGTTTCGGGAGCTTGTGAGCCATGTTGATAAGACTAAGCGTGTGATAATTGTCTCCGGCACTGGGAACAATGGTGGAGACGGATTGGTGCTGGCGAGGCTACTGAATAATGTGGCTTACGATGTTGAGATTTTTCTTCTGAAATCTGATTCATATTCAGACTCAAACAAGATTAATCAAAAAAGACTGATAGACAAGGAGCTAAGGATAAATTATATTTTAGATAAAAACGATTTCCCTGCAATTTCGAGAAATGATATTGTCGTAGATGCCATGTTTGGAGCCGGATTAAATAGACCTGCTGAGGGTGTGGCTGCCGACTTAATCAGGCATATTAACGACAAAAGTAGTTTTACAATTTCAGTTGATATTCCTTCGGGGATGCACGGCGAGAAAGAGTGGACTAAGGGCTCAGCAATAATAAAATCATCACTTGCTCTTACATTAGAATTTCCGAAGATGTCTTTTTTTCATGCTGAGCATGAGGAATATCTGAAAGATTGGAAGTGTGTCAGACTGTCGGATGCTGATAATGAGCTAAATATGCCGTGCGGTGCGTATTTGTATGATGGAGTGCAGGCAGAGAAGGACAAGCAGATTAGAAGTCGCTTTGCTTATAAAAATACGTTCGGGCATTTACTGTTTGTGGGTGGTTCTTATGGTATGATGGGAGCAGCCGTGCTTGCCACAAAAGCAGCCCTGCGTAGTGGTGTCGGTCTCGTGAGTGCGCATATCCCGATATGCGGTGTTGATATAATGCAAATATCCGTTCCGGAGGCTATTGTAAGGGCTGACGAGAATGATGTGTGTTGTACAAGTTTGGAATTTTCCGAGAAATATTCGGCTATTGCAGTCGGTTGTGGTATTGGAAGTAATGAGAGGACTGATGGATTGATAGCGCAAATCTTAAATGATTGTAATGCCCCATTGCTTATAGACGCTGATGCTCTGAATATTATAGCAAGAAATAAATGGCTTAATAAGATACCGAAAGACTCGGTCATAACTCCGCATTTGGGTGAATTTCAGAGGCTTTTCGGGGAAATTGAAAATTCTTACGAAGCTCTTTGTCTGGCAAAAGAACAAGTTGAGAAATTAGGTATTACTATTGTGATGAAGGGAGCTTACACAAAAGTGGTGTCGCCCGACGGACTGATAAGTGTAAACACCACAGGGAATTGTGGCATGGCAACGGCAGGAAGTGGCGATGTGCTGAGTGGAATAATAGGCTCTTTGTTGGCTCAGGGATACGAAGCTCCGACAGCAGCACGCTTGGGAGTGTGGCTACACGGCAGAGCAGGCGGCCTAGCAGCCAAAACACACGGCATGGCAGCCATGATAGCTTCGGATATTGTGGAAAGTGTCGGGAAGGCTTATAAAGTGTTGGAGATGAGGAGATAAAAATAAAGCTGAAAATCATTGTGATTTTCAGCTTTAAGTATATATTAACAAGAACAGTTTAGTCCTCTTCTTCCATTATTAGGTTGCCATCTGCGTCAGAAATGAAGCCAAGCTCGTAATAGTTTGTTACTATTGAGCCCCCTTTCACTTCTGTAGAACCACTCTTCTCAGTGATTTGAAGTGTAAACTGATGCTCTACATAGCTGTCTTTCGCAATCATTTTATAGTCTCCAATGCCTTTGTAATTATACTCCTCTGGAATCATGCTAATAGCAGTAGATATGTGCGAGCTGATTTTGTTAAAGTCGAATTGCTTGTAAGATATTGAACCATTTGCGAATCTTGATGTTTTTTCATCCGCTTTTCCCGAAGCTAAATCAATTTGTATTTGCTTTGATTCGTTATTACCTTCGGATTTTGCGAAGATTACATTCATGACGAAAGCTTTGGATGTAAAGGATTCGCTGTTGTTGAATATGAAGCTGATGCCTGATAACAAATCATCTGCGGCTACCTTGTCGCCAATAACTTTCTTTATACTTTCGGCACTTTCTGCTTTGGTCAAATCATACTTGCCAAGCGGGTCTACAACATCACAACTGTACAGTACAAATACTGAAATAATGAAAATGGTAATGATTTTTTTCATGTTTGTAAATTTATAATTAAAATTAATTTTCGCGTTATATAATAAGTCTCTAAAATTCAAAGCACAAAGATAATATATTGTTTTGTAATTATATGTTAGTTTATTGTTTTTTTTTGCTCCGTAGGACTCAGAGCTTAATATAAGAAGGGTAACAAAATACAAATACACGAAGGTCATTGCGAGAAGCTTGCGATGAAGCAATCTCTTCCGACAACGAACAGATTGCCACGCTACGCTCGCAATGACCTTAATGTTGCGGCTGTACTGTTACAGCAGAAATTTTACTAAGGCGACTTTGCGTTTGAATGGTCTGAGCTTCTTTTTCATTGACTTTTTGTATTTCTTGAAAGTGTTGTCGCCTAATATTTTTTCAAACTTCTTGTTGGAGTCCTTGCGTAGTTGCTTTAATTCCAATATCTTTTTGTCCTTCGACTCCTTGCCACTTACAATATTGCTAGCTTTGTTGATAATATCTGAATTTAAATACTTTAGTTCCTTAGATTGTTCATCGTCGACTCCTAATTCCTTGTTGTTGAAGCCGTTTAAAGTGTTTAGTAAGTTTTTGGTAGGAAACTTGTCGTCTTGTGCCTGTACGGTCTGAATTCCTACGAAGCATAGTAGTAGTGCTACATTGAATGCTAGTCGTTTCATTATTATTGAGTTTTAAATTAATTCTTTATGGCTTTAAACATCTATCGACGGCAAATTGTTTGTACTATTCGGCTGATGTCTGAAAATCTGATGTCTGAAAATCTGAAAATCCGTTTGTTAATCGTATCTTTGCACGCATGATTTCTATTGATAATATTACTCTTTCGTTTGGAGGCTTTGAGTTGTTTAAAGGTTTTTCTTTTCAGATTAATCTGGGCGACAGAATTGGGCTTGTCGGCAAGAATGGTGCAGGTAAATCTACTCTGATGAAAATGATTGGGGGAGAGCAGTCGCCATCGTCGGGACGAATAACATTGGCTAAAGACTTGAAACTAGGTTACTTGCCACAGCATCTATACATAAATGATACTCAAACTGTCATGGAGGAGGTGGCGACTTCGCTGGTCGAGATGCGAGAAATGGAACAAGAACTGGATTATGTGAACCAACAGCTGACAGAGCGAACAGATTATGAGAGTAATGAATATGCTGACCTTATTGAACGTAGCTCGATGCTGACGGAACGAGTACATATGTCGCAGGATGGAAATCAGGATGCCGAAATTGAGCAGACACTTATAGGACTAGGCTTTGAACGTGGGGATTTTACACGCCACACTTCGGAGTTTAGCGGTGGCTGGAGGATGCGTGTGGAACTGGCAAAAATCATTTTACAGAAGCCCGATGTCTTTCTACTCGATGAGCCTACAAACCACCTTGATATTGAGTCGATACAGTGGTTGGAGGACTTCCTTAAAAAATATAAAGGTGCTATTGTGCTTGTATCGCACGATAGAGCTTTCCTTGATAATATCACAAATCGAACAGTCGAAATATCGCTGGGTAGAATCTATGATTATAAAGCGAATTATACCAACTATCTCGAGCAGCGGCAGGAACGTCGTGCTACACAGTTGGCAGCATATCAAAATCAGCAAAAACTTATAAAAGAGACGGAAGACTTTATAGAGCGTTTCAGATACAAGGCATCGAAAGCCGTACAAGTACAGTCGCGGGTTAAGATGTTAGAGAAAATCGAACGTCTCGAAGTAGACGAAGAGGACAATTCCCGATTGAACCTGAAATTCCCTCCTGCTCAGCGTTCGGGGGATATTAATGTAGAAACCAAAGATTTGAATAAGAGCTACGGTAGCTTGCACGTGCTTCATAATGTGAATGTTACAGTGATGCGTGGTGAGAAGATAGCTTTTGTGGGAAAGAATGGTGCCGGGAAGACCACTTTGGCAAGAATTATTTTGGGGCAACTGGAATATGAAAGTGGTTCGTGCAGAATTGGACATAATGTAGAAATAGGATATTTTGCTCAGAATCAGGCTGATTTGCTAGATGAGAGCCTTTCAGTTTTGGAAACGGTAGACCATATTGCCGTTGGAGACATACGTACAAAACTACGAGATATACTCGGAGCGTTCATGTTTTCGGGCGAAGATGTAGACAAAAAGGTAAGAGTGCTGTCGGGAGGGGAGAAGACTAGGCTAGCATTGGCATGTATGCTCCTTGAACCCTTTAATCTTTTGGTACTCGATGAGCCCACGAACCATTTGGATATGCGTACGAAGGATATTCTGAAACAGGCATTGAGGGAATATAATGGTACGGTTATACTTGTGTCGCACGATAGGGAGTTTCTGGACGGACTGGTAGACTGTGTCTATGAGTTTGACCACATGAGGGTGCGACAGCATATCGGGACTATATACGAGTTTCTTGAAAAGAAAAAGTTGGAGTCTTTTAAAGAATTGGAGAAAAAAGCACCGCAAATAAAAGATGTAAAGCCTGTCAGCAAGGGAAAGAAGCCTGTAAAGGAGGTGTCCTACAACGACAAGAAGCAGATAATGAAAGAAATATCTCGCTTAGAAAAGAGCGTTCAACAGAGTGAGATAGATATTGAGAAATTGGAGGCAGAGCTTATGCTCATGGAAAAAGACATTGCGGACTCCAACAGTTCCTATGATGCAGACATGGTGAACAAGTACGAGAAAACAAAAAATAAACTTGAAAATAGAATAGAAGAATGGGAGACTTTAAGCGAAAGCCTTTCGGAGGCGGCTTCCAAAAAAACATGGTGAACAAAGAAACTGATTTTATCTTTGGCGTTCACCCTATTATTGAAGCAATAAAAGCAGGCGAGAATGTTGATAAGGTGCTTATAAAGAAGGAATTGAAGGGTGAAGGCTCAAAGGAGTTGATGAGCCTGCTGCATAGCAATAGGATTACTTCGCAGTATGTGCCGGAACAAAAACTCAATCAGATAACACGCAAAAATCATCAAGGAGTGATTGCTCTTACTTCGCCGATACCATTTCATAATCTTGGCGACGTAATAACACAAAGCTACGAGGACGGCAAAACACCCTTGCTCATAGTGCTTGATGGTGTTACTGATGTTCGTAATTTCGGGGCAATAGTGCGTACTGCCGAATGTGCAGGTGCTACGGCAGTAGTTATTCCCTCAAGGGGGGCGGCACGTATAAGCTCGGATGCCGTGAAAACCTCTGCCGGAGCAATATATCACTTGCCGATTTGTAAAGAAAATTCATTGATTAATGCACTGGATTATCTGAAAAAATCGGGCATACAAGTTTTGGCAGCTACCGAAAAAACCGAAAATGATTATTCCAACAGCGACCTTAGCATCCCTACCGCCTTTGTAATGGGGGCTGAGGGGGATGGCATTTCTCGTGATTTGCTTCGTGAGGCTGACGGGGAGATAAGTCTTCCTACGGTGGGAGAAGTAACTTCGCTCAATGTGTCGGTAGCAGCAGGAGTGTTGATATACGAAGCATTGCGGCAACGACGATGAGCGTATTTTGAGAGTAGATGTCAAGAAAAATCAGTACTTTCGTAGATTAATAGTAGATAAAACAAGTAGACACTTGAAGCGTCTCGCTTAAAAAAAACAATATAAATGGACTTATCATACAAGTGGCTTAGCGAATATTTCGATGTTAAGCTGTCGGCGGAAAAAATTAGTGAAATACTGACAAGTACAGGGCTTGAAGTAGGGGCGGTACATAAAAAAGAGCAGGTCAAAGGTGGCTTGGAGGGGGTTGTGGTCGGCAAGGTTATCACTTGCCTGAAGCATCCCAACGCCGATTCATTGTCTGTAACAACGGTGGATGTCGGTGGTGATGATTTATTAGATATTGTCTGTGGCGCTCCGAACGTAGCTGAGGGTCAGAAAGTTGCAGTCGCTACTGTCGGCTGTACTCTGTATCCCGACGGCGATGATAATGGTTTTAAGATAAAGAAAAGTAAAATTAGAGGTGAGGTGTCTGAGGGGATGCTTTGCGCTGAGGATGAACTAGGTATAGGTAAGAGCCATGACGGTATTCTGATTTTGGATGATAAAGCAAGTGTCGGCACGCCTATGTACGACTATATGAACTTTGAGGACGACTATGTTATAGAGGTTGACATAACCCCAAATAGGGTAGACGGAGCTTCGTATATCGGAGTGGCACGAGATATTGTGGCTTCGCTGAAATCGAAAGGTGAAAAAATAAAACTCCTGTATCCTAATGTTGACAATTTTGCTAACGATGACGAGAGTTTAATCATCGATATTGAGGTGGAAAATGCTGATGCATGTCCTATTTATATGGGATTGACAGTTGCTAACTTGAAAGTTGCTCCCTCGCCCGACTGGTTGCAGAACAAATTGCGGACAATGGGATTGAGTCCTATTAATAATGTTGTAGATATTACCAACTATGTGCTTTTTGAAACAGGACAG
This sequence comes from Bacteroidales bacterium, assembly GCA_047972135.1. Classification (GTDB taxonomy): domain Bacteria; phylum Bacteroidota; class Bacteroidia; order Bacteroidales; family Prolixibacteraceae; genus JBKEAJ01. The sequence continues at coordinate 23,368 of JBKEAJ010000128.1, forward strand.
CCGCTTCACGCTTTTGATGTGCTCAAAGTTGATGGAAATAAGATTGTTGTAAAAACAGGAATGGAAGGTACTAATTTCACTACGCTCGACGATGTGGAACGTAAGCTCGATAATGCCGATTTAATGATTTGTAGCTCCTCTAAACCAATGTGCATAGGTGGAGTATTTGGTGGACGGGACTCCGGAGTAAACGATTCTACCACGTCGATATTCTTGGAGAGTGCTTATTTCAATCCTGTGTCTATACGTAAGACTGCCAAACGACACGGACTGAGTACCGATGCGTCTTTTAGATTTGAACGAGGTGTTGATCCCAATGGTGTTGCCTTTGCTCTCAAGCGAGCGGCAATGATGTTGAAAGAAATATGTGGCGGAAAAATATCTTCGTCTGTGAAAAGTGTTGTGAGTAAGGAGTTTACACCGCATAAAGTGGAATGTAGAGTAGATAATATAAACAGACTTATCGGTGATAAACTAACATTGGAACAAATCAGTAATATCCTCGAAAGTCTTGAAATTAAAGTAGACGCAAAGGACGATAATGCTTTTGTGGCAATAGTTCCGACATATCGTGTGGATGTTACCCGTGAGGTTGACCTTATTGAAGAAATCCTGAGAATTTACGGATATGACACTGTGAAAATCCCGACTACTGTTAAATCAGCTCTCCAATATTTTAGCGGTCGTGATAATTATGCTATTAAAGAAGGAGTGTCAGATTATCTAAGCTCTTTGGGTTACAACGAAATGTGGTCGAACTCGCTTACTAAGTCCTCATACTACGACGATTTAAAGGATTATCCTGCAAGCAAATTGACAACTCTGGAAAATCCTCTGAGTACAGATTTAAATGCTATGCGGCAGTCATTATTTTTTGGCGGGATGGAAGCAATACGCCTAAATCAGAATAGAAAAAATCCTGACCTCAGACTATATGAGTTTGGGAATTGCTATTATAAAAATAAGGTAGAGAAGGACGGAAACGACCCTCTCACGAAATATTCGGAAAAAGACTTCTTGGCAATGTTTGTAACGGGTGCGAAAGAAGAACTTAACTGGAATATGCCGAAAACTCCGTCTTCGTTCTATACGCTCAAAGGACAGGTTGATAATCTGCTGACTAGGGCTAATTTCGATGTTGACAAGTTGGAGATAAACATTATTGAAACAGACTTTTCTGCTGAGGCTCTTGAGTATTCTGTCGAGGGTGCTAGAATTGCTGTGATGGGTAAGGTTAAGCAGAAGTTTAAAGACTTATTTGATATTGACAATGATGTGTATTATGCGGAGTTGGCATGTCAGAATATCTTGGAACAAATATATACACGGAATATAATTTTCGAAGAGCTGCCAAAATTCCCCTCTGTAAAACGTGATTTATCATTGCTGCTTCCGAATGACGTGAAGTATGCGGATTTGGTGGCGGCAGCATTGGAGACCGAAAGAAATATTTTGACTAGAGTGGGGCTGTTTGATGTATATGAAGGTAAAAATCTGCCCGAAGGAACAAAATCATATGCCTTAAGTTTTACTTTACTTGATAAGAAAAAGACCCTCAACGACAAGCAGATAGATAAGACAATGCAGAGAATACAAAAGACATTTGAACAAAAGTTTGATGCCAAGTTGAGATAGTCGCCTTGTTTACAGATGTATACAGCGTGAGTGTGGACTCTATTTACTTCTGAACAAGTGGATAAAGCCCGACTCTTTAAATTTCCGTCCGTCGCGACCTGTTGCTTGAATTACGTAGAAATATACTCCCGGACTGGCGTAAGAGCCGTTTATCTTTCCGTCCCATACAGAATGGTAATATACGTCTTCACTGCCCTGAATGTTGCTGGATGACCATTTGTGAACGGTACTTCCCCATCTGTTTTTTATTATTATGTCCATGCTTTTTAGCGATAGGGTTTTCACCACAAAAACATCATTCATGCCGTCGCCGTTGGGAGTGAAGACATTGGGACATTCTATATATGAGGAATCAACGGATACCTTATCGTCAATATATGCAGTGTCGTAGCAAGTGTGCTTATCTGATACCTTGAATGCTGTCAGTCGCACATTGTAAGTGCCAGGAACGTCGTATAGATAATTCGGGTTGTCGCCCGACATGGTCAGCATTACGCTGTCTAGCTCACTGTCATTGCCGTTTGCGTTTCCTTCAGCGGCTAAATCGCTGTCGGAGCGGTAAAGACTCCACTCGTAGCTGTTGAGGTCTGCATTGACAGTTTCGTTCTCAAAAGTTACCTCCAAGGGGGCTTCGCCATTTTGAGGATTTGCATGAAACTTAACTTGTGGAACTATCGACTCATAAGTTATATTTGAGTTTGCATTGTAACCAAAGCCGTCTGTAACAGTTAGTGTGTAGTTGACGTTGGTGGGAGTAGGCTCGTATATTGTGGGCGACTGAACTGAGGCATTGCCGGCAGAACTTGTCCACGAGTAGCTATAGCCCATCGAGTAGAGCATTAGCGGAGAATTGCCGTTGTCGATATCCCGATAATTGAGAGTGTCGCTTTTTACTGTTGCTTCCATTTGATAGTAAGCGCAGTTGCTTTCAACTACCTCTGCCGAGCAGCTTAGTGTATGATTAAAAATCCACACACGCGATGATGGGATGTTGTTGGCTAGCACTCTGTAACAACCGTCAGGCAGATTACGAACTTCCGAGTTGGCGGAATTGGAGTTAAAATCAGTGGAATAAGTCTCGAAGTTACCGCTTGTGAGGTTGTATTTTTGCCATGTGTAGTTTATTGGAGGGGTCAGATTACTCGAATATAATAAGTTGCCTTTAGCATTTATCCCATTGCTGTTCAGGTATATGTACACAGAGTCTTGTGCGCCGGATGTATAATTAGTTGTAGCAACTTTATAAGTCCCGCCTGCATATATTTGTGCCATAGCTTCTTGGTATACACCAAATGTCAGGGATATCAGGATTGTGATAGATATTACTGTATATTTATTCATTTACCCGAGTATTACGATGCTATATGACCTCCACCATCAACTCCTTGTGTATTGTATCTTTTGCACTCACTAAAAGAAGAGATAACTTTCGTCTTTTACTTCGTATTTATTGTTCAAATCCGACAGGATGGAGTTGGAGATTGTCATCTGCAAAGTGGTGTTTAATATTGATTTCTGAGCATCAAGATTAATATTTTCTGCACTTTGATTATCCCTCTTGTCGGTAACTTTTATTACATATACGCCGTTGTTGCCGACGATTGGCTTCGATGTAGCATTTATATCTAAGGCATAGGCTGCTCCCAATAGTGCCGGCTCATTACCTAGTTTTCCTGCTCTTCCTGCCGAGAAGTTAACGCCAGTTACTGATTCCACTGTTCCGCCTATGGTTGTGGCAACTGATTTGAAATCGCTGTTGTTGCTCAATGCTTCGTTGAGCTTCGTTGTTAATAACTCTGCTTTCTTCTCTTTGATTACCTCAGGGATAATCTGCTCTTCGACGTTGCTGAGTGGGGTATAGCCACTTTCTGCATATCTGTCGACATAGGCTATGATAAGTGAATTATTGTTGGTCTCCAATATTGAACTCTTATTGAAGTTGCTGACAAGACCGTTCTTAGTATTGAATGCCGCATCGATAACGCTTTTTGAATCGTTAATATTGCTGAGCGACCTCGCACTTCTTACTACTGTCTCGGTGTATGACTTCGCTTGTAACTCTGTTGCTGTCTTGCTGATGTCTTCTGGTGACGATATATTGGCGAGTGACCTTCTTGCGTTCTCATACACTGCTTGCTTCGTATCGGTGCCAGGTTCTATGTATCTAACTACTTTTGAAATAAGCGCCTGCCTACTTCTTGTCCTTATGTCGGTAGTTCTTATTATATGAAAACTGCTTTGTGATGTGGTAATTGCACTCTCGCCCTTGTTGAGTGAGAAAGCAATGTTGCTCATCGGATTGGCTCTTGTTATCCAGCCCATGTCCCCACCTTTAGAGTCCGTAATGGGATTTGTGGAATATTGTTCTACCATTTTGCTGAAGTTTGCCCCATTGTCAAGCATTGTCTTTATCGAATCTGTCAATTTATATAATGAGTCGATCTCTGTTTGTGTGGGCTCAGCACTTACATTGATTACTATTTGACTGATACGTACTGAATCAGGCAACATGCCGACTGTGTCAACCCTCGCTATCCATGTGCGGTCGTCTTCCACAAATGGTCCGTAAACATCGTATTGCTGTGATGTGGCAAAGGTGTCTTTTAGCTCCTCGTCTATCGTCGCTTCAGTATAATATGCAGGAGATTCTTTTACATCGGAGTTGGTCGATATGAAAGCTAAGACATTCTTTGTGTTAGAAAAACCTTGCATCCTATCTTCTGTCCATTTTCTAGTACTCTCAATGTCGGCAGCTGAGGCCTCAATAGGAATATCCATATAGCTGATACGACAGTTTTCCTCTGATTTATATCTGTCCTTATACTTGTCGTAGTAGGCTTGCAAATCGCTCTTTGTGTAGTCGAAGCTCCCACTGGCAACCTTGTCGAAAGGTACAACAACTGCTTCAAAGTCAATAGTGGAATTAAGAGCATTTGCCTCGTTCAGACTCTCATTAGACGTGGTGTAGAGTCCCTTCGATACAAGAGCATGGAACTTATCCATCTTTCTGAAATATTTGATGTTGTATTCTAAGAAATTCCACATCCCTTCAAGGTTCGCGCGCTGTTCTCCTTGTACTTGCGAGGAGTGTAAAGCTCTGTTGAATTGCATATACATATTTGGGTCAAACTGACGAGTGCGCTGGTCAACGCAAATACCACTCTGGGCAAATACCGGTGAAGCGTTCTCTGCACTGGTAAGCTCTTTCATTTCTTCATTGCTGACTCCCAAATCAAGCGCATCTATCGAGGGCTGATATTTTGCTCCAGTTATCAACTGCTGGATAAGGGAGGTGTTTAGCCGAACAAGATCTTCCGAACTCCGTTGCTGATTGTTGAACATCACTTCGCTGATATCCTTGAGTTTGTTGAAATCGTTGATTCCAATTTCCTCGTCGCCAACGGTTGCTATGACGCTTGACCTTGCTTGTCCACTGTTACTCCTCGAAAAATAATCAGTAACAATAAATCCAAATAAAGCTATCGCAAGTACTGTAACTACTAGTCCCGAGCGATTCCTAATTTTTTGTAGTGTTGCCATTGATATTCAATGTTTATTTAAATATTCTTTTTTATGATATTCGTTTTGAGGCACGAAGATAGGTAAAATATATTTATTACTAAAAAATGAAGTCTTGTTGTTTTTTACTTTTTTCTTTTTATCTTTGACTCAATTGTTGAAAAAGACTGACGTGAAATTGAAAGAATTTGAGCTGCCTTCTGAGGTGAGAGACTATGAGTGCGACTTGCAAGGAATTGTGAATAACTCTGTGTATCAGAATTATCTGGAACACGCACGGCACAAAATGATAAGAATGATGAAGCTCGATTTTAAAGAGCTCTTTGATGATGGAATTGTTCTTGTTGCTGCAAGGGTAAATCTGCAATATAAGGCTCCTTTAAAAAGTGGAGATGAGTTTTTGGTCAAATCATCATTGTGTTTGGATGGACTGAAACTTATTTTTAATCAGAAAATTATTCGTTCTGTAGATAATGTTGTAGCCCTAAAAGGTGAAGTAACGGCAGTTTGCACTATCGAAGGGAAACTCTGCATGCCCGAATTGTTGATAAATGCAGTAAATGACTGGAATAATGATGATTAGTTGATGTGATAATTAGGTAATGTGATAATTTAAGACTGTTGTACACTAAAAAAAGAATGAATAAATACGATATTGCAATAATAGGAAGTGGTCCTGGTGGATATGTGGCGGCGATAAGAGCTGCACAGCTGGGCAAGAAAGTGGTAGTGATAGAGAAAGGTGAGCTTGGCGGAGTTTGTCTTAACAGAGGCTGTATACCGACAAAGGCTCTGCTGAAAAGTGCAGAGGTCTACGATACTATAAAGCATGCCGATTCTTATGGGATTGATGTTGAGAACGCAAAACCCGATTTCAGAAAAATAATCGAACGTAGCCGTAATGTGGCTGCGATGATGAGCAAAGGAGTGCAATTTTTATTCAAAAAAAATAAGGTTGATGTTGTGCAAGGTTTTGGCAAGATTACTTCTAAGGGGCAGCTTAAGGTTGAGGATGATGCAGGGAATATAAATATTGTTGAGGCAGACAAGATAATTATTGCGACCGGTGCAAAATCCAAAAATCTTGAGTCTATTCCTCAGAATGGCAAAAATATAATCGGCTATAAGGAGGCTATGACTCTGGAAAAACTCCCTCAATCTATGGTGATTGTCGGCTCGGGGGCTATCGGTTGCGAATTTGCAAATTTCTATAATGCTTTGGGAACGGAAGTTACCATCGTTGAGTATATGCCGCAAATACTGCCGCTTGAAGATGAGGAAGTTTCTAAGCAACTGGCACGTAATTTCAAAAAGAAGAAAGTGAAAATACTAACTGCTGCTAAGGTCGAAAGTGTAACAGTCGCAGACAATTCTTGCCTTATAGATATTGAAACAAAAAAAGGTAAGGAGCAGTTGCAGAGCGAAGTAGTATTGTCTGCCGTAGGGATTGAAACTCAGGTGAATAATATCGGGTTAGAACAATTAGGAGTAAAAGTCGAAAAAGGCAAAATAGAGGTAGATAAATATTACAAAACTAATGTAGACGGCATTTATGCCATCGGCGATGTGGTTCATGGACCTGCTTTGGCGCATGTTGCTTCAGCAGAGGCTTTGGTGTGTGTTGAAGCTCTTGCTGGACTTGAGCCGAAGCCTGTCGACTACGATGTGATACCATCCTGTGTTTACACTTTCCCATCGGAAGTAGCTTCGGTGGGGCTTAGCGAGAGGTGTGCAGTCGAAAAAGGGTATGAAGTGAAAGTCGGAAAATTTCCCTTCACCGCTAGTGGAAAGGCGGTTGCAGTGGGCAAAAA
>JBKEAJ010000129.1:0-44297 GCA_047972135.1 Bacteroidales bacterium
ATAAAAATCACACTATAGATAATGCTTTAAACCGATTTGAGAATATGAAAAAGAAATGGAAAGGCAAATATCCGAGCTTAAAAAGGTATCTAGACAATTTTGATATTCCCCCTTATCTAACGTTCTTAGAATTTGATTTTAGAATACGTCGTATGATTTACACAACTAACTGGATAGAATGATTTAACAGAAGCTGTCGCAGAACATTGAAAGAGAGAGGGGCTTTTCCTAATGAAGAGTCAGTTTTAGCACTTATAACTAGTGTTGCTGTAGAAAAAAGCGAAAAACATTATGCATATAAGATTTATAATCTTAATTTTGACCCCAAATTAGGGAAACCACAGAGAGAATAAGAGCAAAAAAACGCCGTTGTTAGAGCTAAGGGCTGTACAGCCCTCAGCTCTAACAACGGCGAAAAGAGAAAAAGAAAGATTGTCTGAAAGTTTAGATATATGCTTCCAGACACACTAATATGGACAATACCTATGAGAACGATAATTTTGGTAATTTTTCTAATATTACCTTCATTTTTGCGAGCTCAAGTAGCTGATAAAGACAGCATTGACTTAAACTTGCAATATAAGAATCTAAAGGAAGTCAAAAGAGATTGGAGTTTATATAAGGACTACACATCTCCCTTTGAAGAACGACAGTCTAATCGATTACTTATCAGTAGTGGAACTATCATAGGAGCATCGATAGTTTCCTTCGGCATTCTGTATGCACTTCCAGAGACTTTCACCAAGTGGGACAAGGAGAATATGACTTTTAACACTCTGACAAGTGATTGGTGGGATAATGTAAAGGCAGGACCGGTGATAGACGAAGACAATTTATTTCTAAATTGGATAATGCACCCCTATTTTGGTGGTGTATATTATATGACAGCTCGCTCGGCAGGACATAAGTGGTACACCTCTGCGGTGCATTCGGCACTTGTTTCCACTTTTTTCTGGGAGTATGGCATTGAGGCATTTGCAGAAATTCCATCAATACAAGACCTGATAATAACACCTGTACTTGGTTCGGTAGTTGGTGAAGCATTCTTTAGTGCAAAGAAAAGTATCAAGCGCAACAACTATTACCTACTGGGGTCGAGATGGCTCGGAAAATTCACCCTCTTCCTCATAGATCCTCTCAACGAGATTCAGGACTGCTTTGTGCGCCGCAATTTACGCAAAGGAGTGAAATCATCGGCGGGACAACTCCACTCATTTCTCAGTCCCAATCCTCAAACTGGACAGCTGACAATAAATATCAGTATTAATTTCTAGGGTAGCGAATTTCATTATCACATCAGCAGATAAGCAATAAACGCATTATTATTGTTTTTGCAGATTTATCTCCTCTTTCTCGTTTTGATTTGATATTGATATTTTAAGTCCGGAACTGTTTTCCGTTGCCATACCTGTCCACGTAGTGCCATTGGGTTTTTTAAACTCCACATTATAAATACCCGACACATCGGATGCCTTCAGTTTTGCTACTTCCTCCAGTTTTTTGTAGCCTTTACTCTCGCCGTTCATAATTATCAGTTTCTTATCCTTGCTTCCTGCATCTTGTAAATCAAAAATATATGAATCTCCGAAATACATTTGTTGAGGCTGATATTCTTCACTCGTTTTAGCAGGCTTAGCAGGCACAATAGTACTCATTGGGACAACTGCTGCTTGCTCTGTCGCTATATTTGTACTCTGCCGTATTGCTCCATAATTACTCATTGGGGGTAGCGCTTCAAAGTCTTTGAAAGCATCGGCTATTGCTTCGCCGTATCCTTCTTGAAAATCTTTGGAGGTGCCTACTCCTTCGTTCGACCATACAATCTTATTCATACAATCGGTAAACTCTACGTCGACTTTACATCTAAGCATGGAGTTTTTCTTATTGATTTTGGCAAACAGTATCTCGCAAGGCGCAACCGAGTTATCCTCGTTTTTATATGTCGTATTAATTCCTTTTTCTCTCAACACTGCTTCCAATGCGGAGCTCACAAGGTAGGGATTTGGTTCATCACCGATTGTTGGCGACATAAGTGGTAATACAACGAGTTTATAGTCCTCCTGAGCGTAGCCTGAGTACAGAAAGAGTATACTCAAAGCCATCAATAATGTCTTCTTCATCTGTTTTATAATTTTGCAATAAGCTGTAAGCTATAGGCATTATGCTTCTGCTGTTTTTAATCGTCCTCCGTCATTGCGAGCGTTAGCGTGGCAATCTGTTCTTTGTTGCAGGAGATTGCTTCGTCGCATCAATGAAGACGCACGGCAGTGCGTCTCTACATTTTACCTGTATCCATATCCTTCATTATTAATCATTTACGATTTAAAAAGGCTCGATTCATGTTCTTTTTTTTACGAGGTTACTATTCCATCAAGGGGATACCTATCTTTGGGATACTCTCCGTCGTCCAGTTTCTTTCGTATGACCTTAAAACAATCGATAGTATATTTCACATCTTCGAGGCTATGCATTGCAGTTGGGATAAGGCGTATCAGCAATTCTCCCTTAGGGATAACTGGATAAACCACAATTGAGCAAAACAGCTTATAGTTTTCTCTGAGGTCGTAAACCACTTGTGTTCCCTCTATTGGCGAGCCGCTGAGATAAACTGGAGTAACGGCGGTATTTGTCTTCCCGAGGTTGAAGCCTTCGGCTTTCAGTCCATTTTGCAGTGCGCTTGCTACTTCCCAGAGCTTATCTTTAAGTTCGGGCATTGTACGTAGCATTTCGAGTCGTTTTTGTGCACCGATAACAAGCGGCATCGGCAAAGACTTTGCGAAGGTTTGCGAGCGCATATTATATCTAAGAATATTGCAAACATCTGTATTACAGGCGACAAATGCTCCAATCAATGCCATTGATTTGGCAAATGTTCCAAAAAGGACATCTACTCCGTCGATGCATCCAAGATGTTCGGCTGCTCCTGCTCCTGTTTTACCCATAGTTCCGAATCCATGAGCATCGTCGACAAGCAATCTGAAATTAAAATCTTTTTTCAGAGCAACAATTTCGTCTAGTTTACCAAGCACTCCCGACATTCCAAAAACACCTTCGGTAATTACGAGTATTCCGCCACCTTGCTTTTCGGCAAGAGCCGTTGCACGGGAAAGTTGTTTTTTTAGGCTTTCCATATCATTGTGCTGATACACATATCTTTTACCCATATGCAGGCGTACACCATCTAGTATGCAAGCATGAGAATCGGAGTCGTAGACAATGACATCGTTTCTATCGACAAGAGCATCAATAATTGACACCATACCTTGATATCCGAAATTCAGCAAAAATGTATCTTCCTTACCAACAAACTCTGCAAGCTCTCTCTCTAGTTTTTCATGTTCAGAAGTTTGTCCTGACATCATTCGTGCACCCATAGGGTATCCCAATCCCCATTTGGCAGTAGCTTCTGTGTCGACTTTTCTTATTTCGGGATGATTTGCAAGTCCGAGGTAATTATTGAGACTCCATGTCAGCATTTCTTTACCGTTAAACATCATCCTTGCATTTATTTCCCCTTCTAGTTTAGGGAATGTGAAGTATCCGTGCGACATATCCATGTGTCGTCCGATATTACCTCTTTTAGAAAGCACTTTTTCAAATAAATCCACTTTGTTCAATATTATATGTTATTATTATTTTCAGAGATATTCGATTTCTCTATTGTCTGCATTTATATTATCATTCCAACGCCGACGGTATTATTTGTAGACTCGTCTATCAGCACAAGCGAGCCTGTGCTTCTATTTTTCGAGTAACTATCGAAACATATAGGTTTAGAAGTTTTTATTCTGACTTTTGCTATATCGTTAAGTCCGATTTGCTTATCGTCGGTAATTTCCTCCAAAGTATTGACATCCACCTTAAACACGACTTCTTTGATAATAGCTCTTGCCTCGGAAGCACAGTGCATTATCGAGTATTTTCCACCTTCTGTCATAGGTTTTTCGCTCATCCAACACATCATTATTTCGAGATCATTAGATTCTTGTGGTCTGTTATCGGGCTTTGCGATCATATCTCCACGAGAAATATCAATATCATCTTCAAGTCTTATTGTTGCCGACATTGGAGGAAATACTTTTTTGAGTTCGTCGCCTGCAAATTCCACATGAGTAATTTTAGATTTTTTACCTGACGGAAGTATCACTACCTCTTCGCCTTTTCTGAAAACTCCGCCCACAACTCGTCCGGCATAACCTCTGTAGTCGTGATGTTCGTCGGTATATGGTCTGATTACATACTGCACTGGGAAGCGAGCGTCGTCAAGATTTTCGTCACTACCTATGTGTATATTTTCGAGTATATGCATCAGAGTACCGCCTTTATGCCATTTCATTTTTTTGGAACGGCCGACCACGTTATCTCCTTTCAATGCACTGATAGGGACATATTGAATATCTTTGACTGTAAGTTTTGCTGAGAATTTTTTATATTCGGCTTTTATTCTCTCAAACACCTTCTGGTCGTAGTCAACAATATCCATCTTATTGACACACACTATAATATGAGGTATTTGCAAAAGAGACGCAATATATGAATGTCTGAATGTTTGCTCCACCACTCCGTTTCTTGCATCTACAAGTATAAGAGCAACATTTGCTGTTGAAGCTCCTGTAACCATATTCCTGGTGTACTGAATGTGTCCTGGAGTATCTGCAATTATGAATTTACGTTTTGGTGTGGCAAAATATCTATAAGCCACGTCGATAGTAATTCCTTGTTCTCTTTCTGCTTTCAGTCCGTCGGTAAGTAAAGCAAGGTTCATGCTGTCCTGTCCTCTTCTTTTGCTATCTCTTTCGACGGCTTCCAGCTGGTCTTCAAAAATCGACTTACTGTCATACAGAAGGCGACCAATGAGAGTAGATTTACCGTCGTCCACACTTCCTGCGGTAGTAAACCTCAGCAACTCCATATTCAGGTATCCTTGATTATCAAATTTATCTTGCATTTCGTGGCTCTTGCTTTATATTAAAAGTATCCTTGTTTTTTTCTATCTTCCATAGCTGATTCGGAGCGTTTATCATCGGCACGTCCACCTCTTTCGGTAACACGAGTAACTGCTATTTCGTCTATAATGTCTAATACTGACGATGCTTTCGACTCTGTTAGTCCGGTGCATGTAACATCACCGATAGTACGACATCTAAAATCTCCCTCGACAATCTCCTCACTATCTTTCAGTTGCATAAAATCCGCCCATGCCAGCCACATTCCGTCTCTCATAAAGGCTTTACGTTTATGCGTAAAATAAAGGCTTGGTAATTCTATTTTTTCGCGATATATGTATTGCCAAACGTCCATTTCTGTCCAGTTTGATATTGGGAACACTCTGAAATGCTCGCCCATATTTTTTTTGCCATTAAAGATATTCCAAAGCTCGGGTCGTTGTCTTTTGGGATCCCATTGTCCGAAGTCGTCTCTATGCGAGAAGAAACGTTCTTTAGCTCGGGCTTTTTCCTCGTCTCTACGCCCACCGCCGAGTGCGACATCGAATTTATTTCGTTCGATAGCATCCAGGAGAGTAATCGTTTGCAGAGAGTTTCTACTGGCATAAACACCAGATTCTTCTTTCACTCTTCCCGTGTCTATGGACTCTTGCACAGACCCCACCACCAATCTGGCTCCGAGTTCTTCGACAATATCATCACGAAATTTTATTGTTTCGTCAAAATTATGTCCGGTGTCCACGTGCAACAAGGTGAAAGGTATTTTGGCAGGAGCAAAGGCTTTCTTAGCCAGATGCACCATAACAATAGAATCCTTGCCACCTGAGAACATCAGTGCAGGATTTTCAAACTGAGCCGCTACTTCTCGCAACACATATACTGCCTCCGACTCAAGTTCGTCCAAATGATTCAAAGAATAATCGTCCATAAATCTTCATTATAAAACGCACAAATATAGTGGTAATCTACGATATTGACAAGCCGCTATACAAACATTTCAAAATGACCAGAATAGTGGAATTAGTACAATAGCAATAACTCCCAGCAATATTTGCAATGGCAAACCAATTCTCATAAAATCACCATATCGATAGGCTCCCAGGTTTTGAGTTATAAGGTTTGCCTGCGAGCCTAGAGGAGTAACAAAGCTCAAGGATGCCGCCACACATATAGCCATAATGAAAGGCTTAGGATCAACGCCTAAGTTTGCAGCAGCGTTAATAGCCACGGGGAAAGTCAGAGCGACAGCAACATTATTGGTAATAAATTCGGTAAGCAAAGACGTAACGACATATATTATAATCAGCATTCCGTATGGACCAATGGGTTCACTCATTCCGGTAAAAATGTTTGCTATAGAACTTGCAACTCCCGACTCATACAAAGCGGCACTAATACCAAAAGCACTGGCAATGGCAATCAGCACATCCCATCGGACAAACTTCGTAAACTGAAACAGCGGAATAAATCCCGAAGCGACCATTGCAACAATTGCGAACACAACGAAATACAACATTGCATCAATACCCGACACATTGTTACGTGCCTGTACAAAAAGGGTTCCAAGCACCATTACGGCAATAATTATAAAAGCCGTTACTATATTTCTGATGTTAATCTCCTGATTTTCTATCTCTTCGGATTCTGAGGTAAGGTAGAAGTTCTTAGACTCTCCCCAGTTTTTTGCAAACTTTTTATTTGCCAGCATAATTATGTTGTCTCCCTCCTTCATTTCCACACTGTCCAACTCAAAATTCGAGAAACGCTTTCCGTTGCGGTGTATTGCCAGGACCTTAGAGCGAGACTTTTCAGCGAATTTATATTCTGCAACGGTTTGTCCGATGCCTGGGAAACGAGGCGAGAGTACTACTTCCACCTGAATAAGGTCTTCCGATTTCCCCAGCTCTGCAATTTCTTCCCAAGCAAAGAGTTGCACATCCGACATTGATATTGCCGTGGTTACACACTGCGAATTTCCTGCAAGAGCAAGTATATCGCCTTCCAACAAGCCGATAGCGGAATTTGAGGTTTTAATTTTTTTATTGTTTCTACTGATTTGTACTACCTTAAAATCTCTCAACAACGGGTGTGTACGTTTTTCTATACTCTCCCCTATGAGTCCGCTACCTTTCGGGATAACAACCTCAATATAGTAGTCTCTAAATGTAGATTGCTCCAGCTTCTTTTTATCTACAAACTCCCCGGGCAGCCACCTATTACCTACTATCGACATATACAGTACTCCTACAATTGCTAGGATGCCACACAGTTTCATTGGTTCAAAAAGGTTCAAACTGTGCATATTCTGACTCAGCAGAAGTCCGTTCACTACAAGATTGGACGTAGAGCCCAGCATAGTTGTGGCACCTCCCAGTATTGCAGCGTAAGAAAGAGGGAGCAGGAATTTCTGCGAAGAAATATTAAACTTTTCTGCCATTCTCTTTATAAATGGCAGAAAGATAGTAACTACCGTAACGCTGTTAATCAAAGTTGCCAGCATAGATATTGGCAACATCAGCCTAAGAATCATTCTTGGGAGCGGTATTTTTCTATCAAAAAGAGTTATTTTCGACAGTAGCAGAAACAATCCCGAACGGCTAATCCCCTCACCCACAAGAAATAGAAGTAGTATTATAATTGTAACTTTATTCGAGAAACCGACAAAAGCCTGGTCTATACTCACCACCCCCGCCACAATCAATATTGTCAGCATGGCAAACAGCACCAAGCCGGGACGAAAAGTCTCTCTATTCAGAAATATTAATCCGGCAATAATAGCTACTAAAACAAATACCACTTCCATATCGGTAGTTGTTTATTACATCGGACGAGTCAGTTCGTCTAATAAGTCTTTAATTTCTCCGTCAACAAGAGGAGAAATTTTATCGTTTATCTCTCTGTGGTAATCATTTATCCACTCCAGCTCACGTTCGAGCAGAAGCTCTTTCAATATCGGTTTAGTATCTATGGGGCAAAGCGTCAGTGTTTCCCACTTCAAGAAATCGCCATATTCGTTTTTAGTATCCAATGCCACAGCGACGAGGTTTTCTATTCTTATGCCATACTCATTGTTTCTATATATTCCAGGTTCGTTAGAAAAAACCATACCTTCCTCGACACCAACGGGGTTATACTCTTTACGTATATTGGAAGGACCTTCGTGAACATTCATAAAATACCCCACTCCATGTCCCGTTCCGTGTCCGTAGTCAAGGTTATACCTCCACAAGGCACGACGGGCGTACGAGTCTAGTTGAATACCGAGAGTACCTTTTGGGAACTTTGCCAATGTCAGATTAATCATGCCTTTCAGCACCATTGTATAATCAATTTTTTGTTGATGGGTCAGCTCTCCCAAAGCGAATGTACGGGTTATATCGGTAGTTCCATCTTGATATTGCCCACCCGAGTCGCACAAAAGGAAACCCTCGTTCTCGATTTTCAATGCCGACTCTTCAGTAACTTTGTAATGAACAATAGCACCATTTGGATTGAAGCCAATTATCGGAAAAAAACTAGGTCCATAATAATCAGCCTGCGATGCTCTCGTCTCCATAATCATATTTGCAGCATCCAGCTCTGTGATACCGCTTCCAACATTCTTACGAAGCCAGTTTATATAGTTCAGCATGGCGACACCATCTTTTTTCATGGCATTTCTGATGTGTTCTATTTCAGAGGGGTGTTTTATTGCTTTCAGGTATGTTGCGGGAGATTCTCCCTTCACTCTTTTATTTTTGAATACTATCAGTTCTTTAAGAGCGATATTTATTCTTGCACTGTCGATAAGGAAAGTTTCTCCGCTGACGTCTACCAAGCGAGTTTCGACGTTGTAGTATGCATCCACTTCCACTCCGTCATGCTTCAGTTCTTCTCTTATATCGTCAGGCATCGTACCATCTGCAACGAACAGTACTTTTTGCTTTTTTGTATATAGGAAATAGCTCACAAACACGGGGTTACATTTCACATCCGTACCACGCAAGTTGAGCAGCCACGCAATCTCGTCGAGAGCAACCATAATCTGTGCAGTAGCACCATTTTCGGCAAGTTTTTTCTCTAGCATTGCAAGTTTCTCTGCTCTCGAAACTGTTGCAAACTTCGCATCATGTCTAAAAATGGGTTTTGCGGGTATAGGAGGTCTGTCTTTCCATATTTCATTTAGCAAATCGCCACATTCTACAAATTCTATTTCTTTTTTTGTACATCTTCGTTTCACCGTCTTCAAGAATGCAGGCGAAAAGGTCAGTCCATCGTATCCCACCTTATCGTCTTTGGTATAATTGCTTGACAGGAAAGAACATACTGTCGGAACTCCGTCTTGTCCTTGCCTAAACAGCTCGACACCTGTACCTTCCAGCTCCTCTTCGGCTTGCAAGAAATATCTGGAGTCTGTCCACAATATGGCTCGCTGCATTGTAATAACCACATGTCCAGCACTACCAGTAAATCCTGTAATAAATCTTCGAGTTTCCCATCTCGAAGGCATATATTCACTCAGATGAGGATCTGTCCCTGATATCACATAGGCATCTATCTGACTGCCTCTCATCGCCTTACGCAAGGCTTCAATTTTACTTACAATTTCCTGTTTAGACATATTATTTTATTTTACTCGTAATCAAATCTTTTATTATTTCCTTCATAGCTCCGGACACAATCTCCTCTTTATCAACTATTTCCAACATTACAAACTTCACTTTATCCACATCGTCGGCGACTTGCAAATTCGAGAAATCTTTCACCACACCGGTATAAACCACTTCCATAGTATTAACAAGCAGCCCGCCGAATGGATATTTGTTAGTATAAGTACCGAAGTACGATAATTGTTCAATATGCAAATTAAGCTCCTCTTTAATTTCACGCTTCAGTGCATGTTCGGCAGTTTCGCCAAATTCAAGGAAGCCACCCGGCAACTCATAAGTACCCTTAAATGGTTTCCGAGCACGCCTGCAAAGCAATAACTCATTTTTCTCATTAAATATTATCGCCGTTGTTGCTGACGAGGCATTTACAAAATAATTGAAGCCGCAATCAGAGCATAGAAACTCTCTATCCGACAAGGATTTAAACTTATCTGAGCCACATTTTGGACAGTACCTGAAAATCTTATCTACCGCTCTTGCTTCATCCATTTATCCTTACCTTAATCATCATTGTTGCAAATTGGATACCAGATGCAAAATACATCATACAATATTACTACAAATAAAAGTTTTACACAAACATATTATTGTATTCTGAACAATTCTAAGCATTTACTCGTTTCCCCTATTATAGAATTGCATACTTAAAGTAATTGCAGTTTTATAAAAAACTGATTTTTAGAATAATATAAACACGATAATAACAAAACACAGACAATGATGAAAAAGTATTTACTTGCAACTTTCCTGACAAGCCTTCTAGCCTGTGGGGTATTTGCACAAGACAAGGCCCCCAATCAAGAGAATAAACTGGAGATGGTAAATTCTCAGACCACATCTATCTCTCAAAACGACAGTCCGGAGGCAGACTCTAAAGACGAAGTCCTCGTCAAGAAAAAGGAGACTAAAGAGCAAAGCGACGACTCCGACAAACTTTTCAGGCAGACTTCATTTATTCCCTTGCCAGTATTGGCATCCAACCCTGCCAACGGATTTATGTACGGAGTTGCACCTTCACTCAGCTGGTTGTTTGGAGATGCTGCCACCACCAGTCGCTCCTCTATGGTATCGACCATTTTATATACAACGAAAAAGCAGTTTATGGTCTTTGCAAAAAGTAATGTTTTTCTTGCCAACGACAACTGGAATCTACTTGGCGATTGGCGTTATTTTGCAACCTCTCAGCCTACTTTCGGTTTAGGAACCGGATCCAATTCGTCAAAGCTGGCATACAACGACTATCCTCAAATTCCGGGAGCTGTTGCCAACATTCCGGAGTTTGACGATGCTAGTTTTATCGACGGCATCTCAGAGTCGCAGATGATGAAGTTCAACTATTTCCGTTTTCACGAAACATTCTTAAAGCGAATTGGCGACACTCGCTTTTTTACAGGGCTGGGCTATCATTTGGACATCCACTCCAAAATTGACGACCAAGCACTAGATAAAGAAGGAGACACCATTACCATAACCTCCCACTATGCTTATTCTGTCGACAAGGGCTTTGACCCCACAGGCTATACTACTTCGGGAGTATCGCTAAATGCGTTATACGACAGCCGTGACAACCCTATCAACCCATACTCGGGACGTTATGCTTATGTGAATTTCAGAATAAACCCTAAGTTTTTGGGAAGCACAAAGAACTCCAGTCTTCTATGGCTTGAATATCGCGATTATTTCCCCTTAAACAAAGAAAGACCTCGTCACATGCTTGCGTTCTGGACTTTTGGTAACTTTGTTACTTCGGGAGATGTTCCCTATCTCGATTTACCCGCCATTGGCTGGGATCAGTTTGGTCGTTCGGGTCGTGGTTACGCACAGGGGCGTTTTCGTGGTGAGGACTTATACTATGCAGAAGTAGAATATCGTGTACCTTTACAAAAAAATAAAGAAACTCTCGGAGCTGTAGTATATGCAAACATTGCCACAGCATCGAGCCGCACCAACGACATTAAGTTGTTTGAATATGTTGAACCTGCTGCGGGTGTAGGTCTGCGCATCATGCTCGACAAAAATGCAAGAACTAATCTTACTGTTGATTACTCCTTCGGAAGATATGGTTCCAGAGGCTTCTATCTCAATGTAAACGAAGCATTTTAATGTAATAATTAGCACAGTAGAGCAGCCAGACACATTACATTGGCTGCTCTACTGTGTATACTTCTCGATCAGCTCTTTTATTTCCTTATCCGATATAGAATCTTTCTTACCCTTGTTGTATATGGACAGCAGTAAGATGGTGTGGTCGTCCACTTGCACGTAAGAAATTATCCGTGCACCTCCTGACTTCCCTTTGTTTTTAGACGCAATAGCCAAACGAATTTTATAGACATTATTCCCAAGCGGAGTCCCAAAAGTCGGATTTACTTCCAACTCAGCAAATAGCTCAGCAAATTCGGCTTTTAGTGACGGATACTTCTTAGATAGCCTCTTAGATAGCCTCTTAGCTTCCTTTTTAAAATGTTCTGAAAGCTCTATTTTACAAATCATTGAGAAAATCTTTAGCAGAAGTAGTTTTTAGGCGACCTTGCTTGTATAGTTTGAGATCTTGAAATCCCCGTGTCAGGTTCTTCACTATATCTTTTTTACTGTCGCCATCAGCTTCTTCCACTTGCACAAAATCAAGGCTTTTTACCAATTCCATAAAGAAACGGTATTTACCATCTTTAATATTTAAAATAACCTGCTTCATAATCTATACAAACACTTTTATAGCAGTATTAATGTTTACTTCCCTACTTTCTCATTTTCTCCCATAACAACAAACTCTACATTGGCACTAGCTCCATCGGCAACATTGCTGAAACTGCAATCGAATGTTATTGACTGCGCTCCTTTGTTAATCATGTTCGCCGACTCGGAAATATCTATAGTTTGAATACAATTCCAACTGCGGTCGTACACTTTAGCTTGTTTGTCGTCGGAAATTCTTATATGTTGACCTTTTTTCAGAGTGATAGGAAAATTAAGATTTTTGTAATTATTAATTTCAATTTTTATTCCCGATATATCGGCATTGTTTGCCGTAATT
Source organism: Bacteroidales bacterium (assembly GCA_047972135.1). Lineage (GTDB taxonomy): Bacteria > Bacteroidota > Bacteroidia > Bacteroidales > Prolixibacteraceae > JBKEAJ01. The sequence goes on from JBKEAJ010000129.1 coordinate 12,630, forward strand.
ATCATGCCTAGAGCCTGTTTTTCCATGTTGTTTTCAAAGGTAAATGTAGAATAAAGCGGTTCTCCGGGCTGACGCACTTTGTTATCGTGTTTAAACTTATGCGCATATACACGCGTAAGAGTCAGCGAGTTATCATCATTCTCTGTCAGTTTAAACTCATTAGATATATCCCTCATCAGCTCTTTTTGCTTCTCCGAGAATTTACCTGCCAATCGGGCAGTTTCCCAAGTGTTCATTATTTTCAGGATTTGTTCGGAGTTCCCGTTGGCTTTCAGGCTCTTAAGACCTGCCACAAAGGCAAAGCCTGCATCGTATCCGGCAGAGCGAGCCATCAACCACTCAACATCCTCTATGGGTAGATTTGGAGTAAGGTTAAACCATCCCAGCATACCAGGCATCAGATTGCGCTTATAAAATTTCTGATTAAACAGTCGGTATTCTGTTTGACTTTCACGGAAGCCTGCATACCACGGCTCCCCCCAATTCATACGTGAATATATGTGCCATATAAAATGCCCTGGTCGACTTGCCCCCATAAGGAAGTGGCTTTTCAGATTGTCGTCTAGGCGATTATACCATTGTTCAACCATCAATGCCTCACCGTAATTTCCCATGGCAGTCGACGATGCTCCTTCCAGTCCGTCGAAATCGAGCATCCGCACTCCGGTGTAGTTCATAAAATCGGCAATTTTCTCGGCAATTTCTTTGTCTAGGTCAGCATCACCAAGGAACACTTTATAGCCGTGGTCTGTAAGTTTTCCTATCACATCGTTTTGCTTATGTGCACTTGCTGTTGTTCCGAAAGCACCACGCTGACAGTCAAGCAGTTTCCATGGAGCTGTTTCACTGATAGTTCCATATCTTACAATCTCGTCTCCTATCACAGCACTATGCAGATTATTTCTTCCTGACAGCACAAAGAAATCGGGCGACTCTATTTCAATTTCTGTATCGTCAGCACCTACATCTTTTATGAGTTTTGAATATCCCACCTTTGCGAGGCGTTTATCTGGAATGGGAGTAACATAAGCATCTGTGGTATGAATAAAATTACTGAGAGTGTGAGTACCGATATGAATACCTTCTTTTTCGGCTTTTTCCACGCAGGCTTTCATGCCGTCATATCCGTTTGGGAATTGCTCTTTTATCAATGGGAAGTGTCCCCAAGTCTTAAATGGATGCCCATGATAGAGGTAATTAAATCCCGAGAGTTTAGTATAGCGTAGGCACTCGTCGATATTCTCCTCCGTAAAATCCATAATCAGATATGATGAATTTATAATTGGCGATGTTTTCACCCACTGCCCGTCGATAGTAGGATGCGGCAATCCTTCTGCCACTTCTATTTCGCCTATGGTGTTTAGAGCATTATCGTTAAGACAGCCATAAAGAGCTATTTTAGAGCCCACTAGTCCACCGTCTTGATATGCCGGGGCAAGATATTTGTCGTGATGCCAATTTTTGATAATTCTGTCCTTACTACGGTTGCGAGTAAAAGCTTGCAGGGAGCTTCCGCCATGTACGGGTTTTGCTGCCTCGACGGAATAAAGCACATTTGGAGTATCTTTTTCTTTGACCATATTATTAACGTCCGACTGACTAAAAATATCCATTTGTGGCAGGTGGTCGTCGTCGTTCCACGGGTATCCTCCAAGCGTTTTAATATTCAAAGCCATCAAACCGAACGTAAAAGCTTCGCCTTGTGCTATGCCCACCACCTCGCCGATACTGTTGTCGAGAGTGTTATTATATGGTCCCCAAATCACTGCATCAATACCATCTTCGTCCGACACCGAAGTAATTTCAAAATTCAAATGAGTATCGTTCGTCAGAGCTTGAACAACAATCTGCACACCATTTTTATAGTGAAGTACGATATTTCGTCCGTCTTCCGAATACTCTGCTTTTTCGGGATTATATATTGCAGAATCTACTTTCAGCGAAAGCAGATAAGACTCAATGTCGGTCAACAGCAGCTTGCTATTATTGATTTTATCTTTTAACTCCACAAGTTTCCCCTTTGCATCGAAAGCCATTTCCAAGTTTTTGGTTTGATAAACCTGTTTACTTCCTTCCGAACAACTAAAAGTCGCACCAAGCAATGCGCTTAGCAGAACTGCAATAAATCTACTCAATTTCATCTATTTATATTTTGTTTTTATTTGTCAGATGTATCTCGCCAATATAATCATCCTCGTATGTGAGGACTTGTTCTCATGGCTCGTTTCATAATGTTAGAATCTATTTTTGAAACATTTATAACTTCGGTAAAGATAGTAATTTTCAGGAAATATCCACTACATGCATGGTCTATAAATTCAGATAGGGCGGAAGATTACTCCCCCGCCCTATTATTATTAACACATGCCTTACGAGATTATTATTTAAACTAATCTACCAGTCGGTATTTTGCTTTATGTTAGGGTTCAAAACAATCTCATTTGAAGGGATTGGATATAGATAATAGTAGTCGGGGAAACTACCACCCGTTGGTTTGCCATGTACGACAACATATCCTTCCTCCGCCCCATCTTGGATTTTCAATCTATTTCCATAATCAGCATTATTCACCCAACGTCCCAGTTTTTCTTCTTCGGTATAATCCATTTTTTTCCATCTCCGTAAATCATCAAAACGGTAACCCTCTCCCATTAGCTCAATAGCCCGCTCACGTCTAATCTCCCACAAAGTAGGAGCTATCGCCTGATCTCTCGTTGGGTCGTTCGGTTCTGCCCCAACTGTTAATGGAGCGACACCACCTCTGGCTCTAAGCTTGTTTATTGTGACATCGGCAACAGTCTGATTAAATTCACCTAGCTCATAAACAGCTTCGGCATAGTTTAGCATCACCTCTCCCATACGAAATACTGGTGCATCAGTAATATCCTGATTCTGAACGCTCATATATTTGTTGAAATACTTAAACAACTTATATCCAGAATGACCGGCATTAAATCCCTGTCCATTGTTATAATTTCTAAAGTGGGGAGTTTCTCTGACAACCAGTCCCGACCAGTTTCGAGAAGGCAAAGTCTTATGATTGTCATCCGAAAGTGTTTCCATTATATCAATGTACTCACGGTGCTTAGCATTGCCAGTATGTTCCCACTCCGATGAATTTTGTCCTACGGGTACAGTATTTACTTTGAATGGAGGCACAACAGTAAAATACAATCTTCTATCTCTATTTCTGAATTCATCATATGGGTCATGGTCTCCATCGAACAAAGTACTTGTCCATCTGGTTTGTCCGTCTATCAGAAGATACATATCAGCTGCTTTTTTGGTCAAGTCCCAATTTCCTGCGGAGTTACGATGTCTTGATGTTAGATATTGAGTTTGTTGTCCTGTCACATACTCCTTATACAGTATAATACCCTCTACACCTTTCAAGGACTCACTATTAAAGACTTCGTCATAATTGTCATGTAAGTTTGGATACTTATCAATCAAGTTTTTTGCAGCATTTTTTGCAGCTTCAAGGTACTTACTCTCGTCTCCAAGACTGTGGTATTTGCGCCAAGTCCCTTCAAAAAGCCCAAATCTTGCCAGTAGAGCTCGAACAGCATCTACACCAACCGTATTATCACCTTCCCCATCAGTTTTGATATTCTCTACAGCATAAGTCAAATTCTCTAACATGCTTTGAGTCACTTCGTTGCGAGGAGTTCTTGCGGCTTTTAACTCTTCAGAACTCTCTGTAATACTATGCTCTAACCAAATCACATCACCATACTTTTTAACAAGGTCGAAGTAATTATAAGCTCTAAAGAAGTATCCCACACTACGCCAATGTTTTTTCTCATCTTCTGTTAGTGCCGAGCCATCAATATTATCTAACATCAGGTTCACTCTTCGTATGCGAGTATAGGGGTCAGAATAGTCGGAGCTAGTAGTCGGCACTGTCACTAATCTCCAAATCCAACTAGACCACTGATTATCATTACTTCTCAACATCAGGTCTGCGTCCCACTCTCTATTGACGGGTGCAAGAGCGTAGCCCTCGAAAGCACTATAAAAGCCCCACGCATAAGTTTTGAAATTGGAGTAGTTTGTAAAAGTGGTCTCTACCACTAGCTCGTCTTCGGGCAACAAGTTTAGAGCATCATTACATCCCACAAGTGCCGTTGCCATAAGTATATATATAAATATTTTTCTCATAATTGTTTTAATCTTAAAATGAAACATTTATCCCAAAAGCATACTGTCTCAGAAAGGGGTATGTGCCACCTTGTCCTAGATTATCAAGCTCTGCATTCAGACCATCAGGCAGATGATCAAAATTCAGCAGATTTTCACCCGACACGTACACACGCACGCTACTCAGGAAAGTCCTGTCCAACAGGCTCTTTGGCAATGAATATCCCAGTGTTACATTTTTCAGTCTCACGTATGCCCCATTTGCAAGGTATTTAGTTTGTTGCCTTTGGCTATAGCCATAGTTTCCACCTCCCAGAGGATAGTTTCTAGGATAGTATGCATTCGTATTTTCGGGAGTCCAGTAGTCCAGTTGATGGTCGTAGACAATAGAAAACTCTCCATTGTAAGGCCAAAACACGTCGTTACTAATCCACCTGTCGCGTTTTCCCACACCCTGAATAAAGAAAGAAAAATCAAAATTTTTATAAGACGCTCCTGCTCTTATGCCATATTGGAATCGTCTTGTATCATTCCCTATCACCTGACGGTCGCCAGAGCCTGTTTGTATGTATCCGTCGCCATCTAAAATTGGATTACCGTTTGCATCCAACTTTGTGTATAGGGTATTATTCCCATCGTTGATAATACCATCTCCATTCAGGTCTTTATACTTTATGTCTCCGGGATTTGGATTAATCCCTTCGACCTTGACAACACCATCTTTCAGCGTTCCATTTTGAAGGTCTGCATCGAGAGTTCCAGTCACAAAATCATCGACAGTATAATAACCGTCAGTAACGTATCCCCATATTTCGCCAATCTCCCGACCGACATAATACTGGCTAATAAGTCCTTCCTCATTATCATACTTGGTTATTTTACTTTTGTTGTCCGACAAGTTGAACCCTAGGAAATAGCGGAAGTTCTCACCTATTTTATCTTTCCATTGCACTTCAAATCCCCACCCAGAGGTTTTCAAATCAGCAACATTTGCCAGTGGGGCATCTGCACCCAAGTGCGAAGGTAGTTCTGCACCTTCGGCAAGCATGTCTAAGGTTTCTCTCGAATATATATCAAAAGAACCGTTTAAGCGATTGTTCAGCAACGCAAAATCAAGTCCAAAGTTGAGCGTACGAACCGTTTCCCAAGTAAATGAAGAACTCACCAAATCGGGAGGTGCCAGTGTAACATATCTTATACCTGTTTCCGGATCTATCCAGCCAGAGTTTGACGCAGCCATGCCCGGCACTGCAGGATATAAATTGAGTGTACCGTCGGGAAATTTAATATCCTGATTACCAACTTCTCCATAAGAAGCTCTTACTTTCAGCAGAGATATTGTTTTTGATAATGACTCCCAAAAATTCTCTTTTGCTATATTCCAACCAACAGACACAGATGGAAAGAATCCCCATCTACTATTCTCAGGGAATCGGGAAGATCCATCATTACGTCCGTTAAGTTCAAGAAAATATTTATCCATATAGTTATAACTAAAGCGACCAAAGACCCCCATTACAGCCCACTCTGCAAACGAGTCGTCTGCAGTGAGCGTTCCTGTTGCCAGCGACAAAGACGGCATGCTCGGGTCTATCAGATTAGTTTTACGAGTCCACACTGTTCTAGTTTTACTATTTTCATAATTATAACCTGCCAAGATGGACATATTATGCTCTCCCAACGACTTACTGTAAGTAGTATACATATTAACAGCATTATAACGGGTGTTGCTATTGTCAACCCGATAGTATGTATTGTCAGCACTTACACTATTCAAGATATACTGTTCGGCATTCATTGTCAGAGGTTGCACGTCTGCAGCTGTTTTTTCGTAAGTTGAATATCCGTATGTATACTCTCCTATGATACTCCAATCCTCTATCGGTCTAAACTCCAACTTATTAAAGAATCTCATATTATCTCGTATTGTTTCGGGGGCAGTATTTAAACGCTCCAGATTTCCGGGAGTATCATAGGGTATCAGAGTTCCGTCATCCATCTCATAACTTCCTATTGGTGCGTAAGTTGGAAAAGTAATAGCGTTATAATAATTTCCAACAGGCTCCTTGGTTGCAGAATTCAAATAGTTTAAATTTGACTGAAACGAAAGTTTCTCACTTATGTCCAAGCCATAGTTAGAATTAAATGTATACCTTCTAAAGCTGTCATTATCCGTTACGATTATCCCATCTTGGTCAGTATATCCTAGTGCAAAACGATAAGTAGATTTGCTAGTACCTCCCGATACGCTCAGGTTTTGAATCTGAGTTATTCCTTGGTCTCCATAGAAATCATCTAGCACACCGGTTTCTCTGAGAGGATATTTCACTCCGTTAACTTCCGCAATGCCGTCAGGATAGGCTGATGGGTTATTTTTATACTCATCCAACACTCCAACCCAAGTAGGTATGTCCTGTCCTGTCCAATATCCCACAACACCCCAATCATTCAAGGCATTAACAAAATTGTAGACAGAAGCCTTTTTTGGCAACTCCGTAGGAGAATCAAAACTGAAAGTAGCTGAATAATCGACTTTGGGAGCTTGCTCCTTGGCACCAGTTTTGGTTGTTATCAAAATAACTCCAAAGGCAGCACGAGCACCATAGATAGAAGATGCCGCAGCATCTTTCAACACGGTAATACTCTCAATATCCTTTGGGTTAACATTATTCATATCCATAGGGACATTATTAACCAACACCAAAGGACTTCCTCCGTTAATAGACTCAAATCCACGTATTTGAATTTCTTCCGTTGTTCCTGGACGACCAGAGCCATTTTGCACCTGCAAGCCCGGTATAGTCCCTTGTATAGCTCCTGCTCCACTTGTCACAGGGCGGTCAGAAAGCACCTCATCCATTTTTACCGAAGACACCGCACCTGTGATATTTTCCCGTTTTTGTCTGGCAAAACCAACCACCACCACTTCGTCCATACCAATAGCATCCTCAGCCATAGTTATATTTATAGAAGTTTTACCTTCGACTGAGGTTTCTTGGGCTTTCATTCCCATAAACGAGAACTGTAAAATCGCATTCTCTGGAACACTCAGAGAAAAAGCACCATCCATGTCTGTAATAGTACCATTACTAGTCCCTTTCTGCATGACAGTTACACCTGCCATCCCAAGTCCCGATTCATCAACAACCGTCCCGGTTATCGTTTTTTGTGCATATACACTACTCAACAGTAGTACAAAACACAGACTTAACAACAAAGTAAATTTTCGCATAAGCTTTTGTTTAAAATTTTGATTATTAATTTAATTGAGAATATTTTTGACTCTTACCTGATTAGAAATTCCCGAAACACCGAGACATAGCAAAGCGAACCAAACCCCACGAAGCTGTAAGTCTGCCAAAGCAGTATAAACATCAACACTACCAAAAGAAGTACTATATCTTCTAAATAAAAATTGAAAACAGAATAGCCCAAGAGGCACATCATCTCGAAGGGGGAGGGTAATCGCCTGAATACGAGATAATTGCACAGATAGACTCAAACAATCAGTCACTTCAAATACCATTGTGCATATATTATCTAGAAGTCTCATTCGTGTAAATATTTACTTAAATACCGAGCGCAATATATTACTTTTTTCTTGTTCTTTTTTGCAACAATCATTTATTTTTTCTTTATAACGCATAACGTGGGTAATGATACAAGCTATATGCCGTACGCTATAGGCTATAAGCGAACAGCCAATAAACGAACATCATTGCGAGGAGTCGGCGACGAAGCAATCTCCTACAACAAAGAACAGATTGCCACGCTAACGCTCGCAATGACGATAGATGATGGACATAATGTAAGGGCAGAACATTTTCTGCCCGGCTGTCAGTCCGAAGATCCGAAAACCCAAACATCTAACATTCGAGCATCCGAGTAATAGCTATCGCACTTTCAGTGCTTGATATACAAGGAATTATCTTTTCATAGGACTTATAGCTTAATAGAAAAGATGTAGGCGCGAAAAATATAAACATTCCCCGTAGGGGGTAGATAGAATTGTCGTACGTCTTTGAAGGTGTGTCAATAAAAATCAAGACAGCTTTGGTATTCCAATGTCCCTGCTTCCTACTAATATCTATTGTCTCAGAATCATCATTCTGCACTTTGCTCCAAATTTACTACCTTTGTGAAAAATGAGATAGATAAACAGATGAAACTTTCATGCAGTAGACTTTAAGCTATATGCAATAAGGCTATCTACACACAGAAAGATGATTAAAAACAGCAAAAGCATAAAGCCTATAGCTTACAGCTTATTGCAAAAATATAAACACATGAAATCGATAAGATATTCAGCACTTGCAAGTCTATTAGCAGTGCTACTAATAAGTTGCGGCTCTAAACCAAAACAAGAACAAGCAAATAGCGAAGATGCAAAGAAGCCCAATGTAGTCATCATCTTTTTGGACGATTCGGGTTATTCGGATTTTGCACCCTTTGGAGCAGAGGAGCTTAAAACCCCAAATGTTACAGCATTAGCCAAAGATGGTGTTATGTTCAGAAATTTCTATGTTCCTCAGGCGGTATGTTCGTCGTCGCGTTCTGCGCTTATGTCGGGCTGCTATCCCGGGCGCACAAAGGTGTTTGGAGCGCACGGACCGAAGGAGCGAGGTCTCGACCCAAAATTTCCGACTATGGGCGAAGTGTTTCAGGCGGCAGGATATAAAACTGCAATCTTTGGGAAGTGGCATTGTGGCGATCAGGAAGACACACGTCCTCCAAAACGAGGTTTTAGCGAGAGTTGCGGACTTATGTACTCCAATGATATGTGGAAGCACCACCCCGAAGCACCGGAGTATTGGGGAAAATATCCTTTACAATTTTGGGAAAACGGCAAAGTTACGATTGAGGATGTTGACTACGACGATCAAAAAATGTTGACTAAATGGTACACCGAACATGCTGTGGACTTTATTAAAAGACATAAGGACGAGCCATTCTTTTTATATGTCCCCCACTCCATGCCCCATGTTCCTATTTTTTGCAGTCCGGAGTTTGAGGGCAAATCAGGTTTGGGCTTATACGGCGACGTATTGCTAGAGCTTGACTGGTCGGTTGGTGAAATAGAGAAAGCTCTGAAAGCCAATGGTCTTGATAAAAACACCATTGTTATTTTCTCTTCCGACAACGGTCCGTGGACGGCCTACGGCAATCATGCTGGCACAACACCATTTAGGGAAGCCAAAGGAACAACTTTCGACGGAGGAACTCGTTCTGCCACTATCATTAAGTATCCTGCAAAGCTAAAGGGAGGCATTGAATCATCAAGCTCGCTTATGACAATTGACTTATTACCAACGCTTTGCAATATTGCAAATATCCCTCTACCCAAGACAGAGATTGACGGCAAGAATGTTTGGTCTCTCATAGCAGGCGATGCAGGAGCAAAGAATCCACACGAATATTACGCTTTCACCAACAATCAATATTTTGAAGCTGTATTGAGTGGCGATGGCAAATGGAAGCTGCATCTACCCCATGACTACCGCACCATGACCGATATTAAAGGTAAAGACGGGATGCCCGGAAAATATAAGCAGGCACATATAGACCTATCTTTATTTGACATGGAGAACGACCCTTATGAGACTACTAATGTTGCAGAGCAGCATCCCGATGTTGTCAAGACAATGATGGGCTATGTTGAGCAACACCGTGCTAAGTTCTTTGCAGATACAGAGAACGACTCTCATACGGGGGGATGATTATAGTTGTTAGTTGTTAGACAAGCAGTCAAATAAACAAACGTCATTGCGAGGAGCTGGCGACGAAGCAATCTCCTACAACCAAGAACGGATTGCCACGCTACCGCTCGCAATGACGACATAATGTAAGGGCAGAACATTTTCTGCCCGGCTGTCAGTCCGAAGATCTGAGAATCCAAAAATCTGAGTATCTATAAAAAATAAACAGATGAAACTCCAACATCCTGCATTTACATATATAATAGTAATAATAAGCTCATTAACAGTTTGCCCATTTCCTTCATTTGCTCAAGAAAAATCAGACAAAGAATTATCAAAAGAAGACAAGAAAGAGCAACGAGCGGCAAAGAAACAGAAAAAGCTAGACAGCGGAAAAATAATGATAAGCCCTGTTGCAGGACCGGGCTATACTCCTGAAATGGGATTACTCATTGGTGGTGGAGCATTGGTAAGTTGGCGTACGGACAAATCTGATTTAGAGCTTCAACGTTCAAATATGCCGGTCATGCTGTCCTACTCCACCAAGGGTGCATTATCTTTAAATTTGCGACCATCTACTTTCTGGATGGGCGACAAACTACGAATAAACGGAAATTTCTGGTTTAAGGACATGAGCGACAATTACTGGGGAGTGGGCTACGAGACCAATAACGAAACCGAGCAATCTAAAGACATCACAGAGTTCAACAGGAAGTGGGTACAATTTAAGATTGAAGGCTTACGCAGAGTAGCTGCCAAGTTGTATGCAGGTTTGAATTTTGATCTCAACTACACCAAAGGTTCAGAGGAAACATCATGGATTTTAAGCTCACCTTACTATACATTTTACAATGAACGTCCGTTTAATATGGGTCTTGGAGCCATATTCAGATACGACAGCAGAGATTTGGCAGCCAATGCATGGAGCGGAATGTACATCAACGGAGAAATGACACAATATGGCAAATATTTTGGAGGCGACAACACCTACACTCTACTCTTGTTAGACTATCGTCAATACACACGTATAAACAACAAAGACGGGAGAATACTGGCGTGGCAGGTAAGCACAAGGAATACTTTCGGAGATGTTCCTTATGCAGAGCTATCGCAGCTAGGCAATCCTTTTGATTTGCGCGGCTATCCATGGGGTAAATATCGCAACAAGGGCATGGCATACGCTGTGCTTGAATACCGCCACGACTTCAAGAAAAAGACAGGCGGTTTTAGCCGTCATGGAGCAGTTTTATGGCTTGGAAGCGGCATGATTTACGACACCGACAACGACCCTTTAATAGACCACTCAGGAAAAAACAAGGTACTTCCCAATGCGGGCATCGGCTACCGTTTTGAGCTGCAGCCTCGCATGAACCTACGATTAGACTTTGGAGTAGGCAGGAACGGTGTAAACGGCTTTTATTTCAACATCAACGAAGCCTTTTAGCAATTAGTTTTGCAGGAGTGTTACATTTTTTTTACTTTCGCAGGAAACACAACTCCGACATATAAAAAGTAACAACATGAGCAGCAGAGATATAGACAGTTTTATATACAGCACGGATGTTCTTGAATTTATCACTATTGCAGCAGAATACTGCAAATGTATAGAAGCGGCAGAAACTGTCAATCAAGAAACTTTCGTCAGGCATACCCAACGGCTACTGCCCCTACTGTATATCAAAGGCAGTCTACTGAAACGTAGTGATACAGAAGAAGAGAATATAGCACATTATCTAACGGAACACGAATATTATGCACTTCAAGCAAGTTTGGAGCGAGTGCTTGGGGAGCATGACCGCTTTACCGACATAAACTCGGAATACCAAGAAGGAGTTGAGCCATACATAGCAAGTATTTCAGAATATCTGATGGATATTTATCAGGATATGAAGGACTTTGTCCACGAATATAGAGAAGGCAACGACTTGGTAATGGAGCTATCAATCAACCGTTGTATTGATGCCTTTGAGCACTATTGGGGGAAAAAAACAGTAAGTGTTTTAAGACCCATCCATTCACTATCTTTTCTTGATGCCACCAATAATAGCTCAATTTTTGATACACTGAATAACACTGCCGAGGAGAATGAAGAATGGGATGATTTTATGCAGCAGTTTAGAAAGTAGATTTTATGAATGAATTAACAAAAGAAGAAATACTGGGGCTTCCCATAGCTCGTTTTGAGGGAGAGATTTATAACATAGAAGAAAATAACAATCTGTTTCACAACTCGATAGAATACCTTAGCACACAAGCAGTCTTAGGCTTCGATACTGAGTCAAAGCCATCGTTTCAGAAAGGTATAAAGAACCAAATGGCACTGTTACAGCTCGGCACAAAGGATAGAGTTTTTCTTTTCAAGCTACGAAAATTAGGCTTACCCGACGAGCTGAAATCAATACTTGCAAGTCCCGACATCATCAAGTCGGGTGCAGCAGTGAGGGACGACATACGAGGGCTGCGCAAGGTCGGCAACTTTGAACCTCAAGGTTTTAGGGACATACAGAACATGGCACAAGAATGTGGATTGGAATATCTAAGTCTTCGCAAATTAGCAGCCAATCAATTGGGACTGCGAGTATCCAAATCGCAGCGGCTCACCGACTGGAACAGCAATAACTACACCGATGCACAGACCAACTACGCCGCCACCGATGCATGGATATCTCTGCTGTTATATCAGAAATTAAAGTCCCTATTATAGATTGTATTTCTCCCGAATGCTATTAAGTAATCCTTTGCAGGCATCCTCAAGAATATCAATAACAAACTCAAAACCTTCAGCACCACCATAATATGGATCTGGAACTTTCGTATATTTATCTTCCTCACAAAAATCCACCATTCGGTGTATTTTTTTCAGGCACTGTGCATCAGGACAAATATTTTCAAGGTCTGAGATATTCTCGTCGTCCATACCTATGATATAGTCAAAATTGTAAAAATCATCAGGGCTTTTGACTTTTCGTGATATGCTCGTCAGATTATACCCTCTATTGAAGGCATGTTTGCGCATTCTTGCATCGGCTTTTTCTCCCACATGATATGCGGCAGTACCTGCCGAATCACAAAATATTGATTTATCCAATCCTGCTTCTTTTACAAAATCTCTCATCACGCCTTCTGCCGAGGGAGAGCGGCATATATTCCCGAGACAAACGAATAATACTTTTATCTTCATGTGTTTATCTTTTGCAATAAGCTGTAAGCTAGATGCTTTTGCTGTTTTTAATCATCCGTCATTGCGAGCCTTAGCGTGGCAATCTACTCTTTGTTGTAGGAGATTGCTTCGTCGCCAGCTCCTCGCAATGACGTTCGTGTATTTGGTATTCCATTAATAATGCTGCAAGTTAGTATTTTTTTACACAAACTCCAAACTGGTACCTCTAAACCACTAGATTATATACAGTTAGCTATGGATTAGAAACTTAATACAGCTCAGGGTTGCAACAACGACAAAAAAAAGCGACCTTTGGTCAAATTTGATGACAAGTAGATGATAGATTTGACAAAAGGCAAGGAGCTATCGTTGATACTCAAGCTGTCGTTACCATTAGTTTTAGCCAATATCCTACAAAATACCTACAACCTTGTAGACACGGTAATCGTAGGCAACTATATCAGCACCAACGCACAGGCAGCTGTTGGAGCTTCCTTTCCCGTTATTTATCTAATGATAGCCTTAGTAATTGGCATCGGCTCGGGAGGTAGTGTTGTTGTGTCGCAGTATTTTGGGGCCAAACAACTAGACAAGGTTCGTCGTTCTGTTGACACCATATTTATCTCCCTATTTGTAGCAGGTTTTATCATTATGATAGTAGGATTATTAGCCTCAAAGTATATCTTTATGATGCTCGATATACCAAGGGAGGTAGTTCCTGAAGCTACGAAGTATCTGAATATATACTGGTTAGGCACCCCTTTCTTCTTTGGTTTTGCTGGCATAAACTCGGTGTTGCGTGGACTTGGAGACACAAAACGCCCCCTTTATTTCGTAGCTCTTGCAACTGTCGTAAACATAATACTCGATATATTGCTGGTAACGGTATTTGGTTTTGGTATTGGGAGCGTTGCGGTAGCCACAATCACTGCTCAACTGATAGGATTTATAGTCGCCATACTGTACCTAAAACGCCATAACAAAGCCTTTGATGTAAAATTGAGAGAGCTTAGTTTTGACAAAGAGATCTTTCGACAGATAACAAAGATTGGCGTCCCCACAGGAGTTCAACAATCTGTGGTGGCATTGGGCATGATTGCTTTAATGAAGTTTGTTGCGAGCTTTGGCACCAACACCATAGCCGCCTACACCTCAGCAGTACGTATAGATTCGTTTGCCAATATTCCATCGCTCACTTTTGCCAGTGCATTGTCGAGTTTTGTAGGGCAAAATATAGGAGCAAATAAAATAGATCGAGTTAGAAAAGGTCTTCATTCGACCATCTTTGTTTCCCTGTTGTATTGTGTTGTCGTAAGCATACTCATAATTATATTTGGAAGTCATGTCATGTACTTTTTTAATAAAGACCAAGAGGTGGTGAGCATCGGGAAGGAATATTTAGTCATAGTGTCATCATTCTACATTCTTTTTGCCTTGATGAATTGCTATGTTGGATTGCTGCGGGGAGCAGGAGCGAGCATAGTTCCGATGATAACTACAATCTTTGCTCTTTGGTTAGTTCGTATTCCACTGGCATACTATCTTTCGGGCAAAATGGGAGCAACAGGGATATGGTGGTCTGTACCTTCTGGCTACGGCATGGGATTTTTATTGTCTTTTCTCTACTACAAATTTGGCAATTGGCGGAAATTCAGTGTTGTAAAACACGACAAGCACGAATACGACGAAGTCCCCTATGAGGAGATGCCATAACCTGCGTCGACAAAAAATATTTGGATAAAGGGACACATTGCAATTATGGCACAGATATCTCAATATAAGGTTTTTGGTCTAGTACGTAACGAACCCAATTTTTGAAACTATATTTCTCAAAAATATCTTGTGGAAGTTTTTGGTATGGGGAATTAATAAAGGTTTTCAAATCGTCCATATTTCTCTCCGAAAGCACAAAAATATTATTAGGTCTATAAAAATCATATTCTAGTATCAGCCTATTATCCGTGATGAGTTTCTTCTGATAAAGCATTGCATCGAAAATCCTAAATGACAGCCCATTATGAGTTCTATCCAGAATATCCAGAATTGCTTTTGAAGCCTTCACCTTTTCCAACATCTCTGCATAAGTAATTGTTTCAGTAGTGTATCTTATATTGTCAGCGTTCCTAGTTTCGATTTTTTCATTACCTGTATAAACATTCAAATCCCCAATCAATCCCAACTTAGCAATTTCATGAGCAAACTGCTCGACAATAGGATGTCTTTTTTTTACATAAGTACAAATAAAGAAGATATCACTAGAAATATCGGACAGACGTTCTTCATCACAATCAAAATAACAATTTGTAAGAGGTATCAACTGTTCATCTGGAAACATCAGAGCGTCATTTTTTTCAAAAACAAAGAACCTGTCATATAGTTCAATGTGCTTTATAACACCAGGCCACCTATTCAATCCATCCCACTGATAGCTTATCATTTTATTGGATTTTGAAGCTATCAACTTCAGATAGTCCGTCGGAAACATATCAGAACGTATCACCAATGCATAATCAGCCTTACTCTCCATATTCATAATATTCTCGCACGCATGTCTAGCAAAATATTCAAACTTTAATTTCTTCTTGTTTTCCTTGTCATTCAATGCCGTTTTCCGATAAAAATTCTCCAGCCTTTGACTCAGGTTTTTATACCTAAAGTTTCCTTGTTCATAGCTTGCATTTATCACTTCATAGCCATGGAATTCAAGATTCTTCACCAACATTTGGATAAATCCAAAGTTATGAGGCACCAGTAATATTATCTTAGTTTTTGTATTTTCTTGCATAGGACGCAAAGGTATAAAATATCTAATTACTTGTTATTAAGCTAAGATAAAATAATCTCTAGCATCAAAAAATGTATTTATCAACACCCCTTTGCATCAATTATTTCATTATCATTGTACAATTTATTTCTCGCATCAATTTAGTTGAAATATTGAAAAACAAACATTTATGAAGATATGTCTTATAAGCTATGATTTCTGGAATTACGATGGCTATATAGTCGATGCCCTAAAGAAAAAAAGTATCGATGCATACCACATCAAGATGTACACATGGCAATATCCCAATCGGAAAGCACGAGTAAGAAATATGTTATCAAAAACTTTCCTCAAAAAGAATTTAAAAACCAAATGGCGTCAGATGATGGTTTTGGAGAAGCTTGAAGAAATAGGAAAACAAGATCAAATCCTAATAATAAATCCAGAATATATTGAACTTGAATTTCACACCAGAATAAGTAAATACACCGATAGATATGTTGCTTTCTTATATGATTCTTTAGCTAGGAATCCTGCAAAGCACACATTTCACTTTTTCGACAAGATATTCACATTCGACTATAACGATGCGACAGAAACGCCTAAACTAGAGCATATTAACAATTACATTTATTGGGAACATCTCCCGGCAGAACAGCAAAAGTCGAAAGTAAGTCTTACATTTGTAGCATCGGCAGACAAAGAGCGAGATAGATTAATGTCGAAACTAATAGCAAACCTAATACACAACGACATCTCTTATTTTTTCCATATTGTAGGAAAAAGCAACCATTTAAAAAAGAAATTCATAAATACCAAATCTCCAAACGGGAAAGTCATCAACGCAAAAAAAAGTATCAGCCACCAAGAGCTTAAGAGCATTTATTCTAGGAGTGTTGCGATTTTGGACATAGTGAGAGAACAGCAGACGGGACTAAGTTTTCGCTTTTTTGAAGCCATGGCACTTGAGAAAAAGGTCATTACCAACAATCACAATGTTAAGAACTACGAGTTCTATAATCCTAATAATATCATGATTTTAGATCAGGATATGACATTCAAGGATAACGATTTTTTCAATAGTCCTTACGAAAAACTCCCAAAAGAGATTTATGAGCAATATACAATATCACACTGGGTAGAAAAGGTGTTCAATCTGTAGCTACTAAAAAAGATGCCCCATTTTAGTGAGACATCTTTTTTTATTTTCAGAATAATCTTTTCTATTTCATATACTCGGCACGCATGATGTATTTGTCAATATCGCCTGCAATGCTGGTAGTATAATATTCATCTTTTATTCTCCTATACAGTCCTAATGCTACGTCATATTCACCTTTATCCTCGTGTAGTAAAGCGGCTTTTTTCATATACAAAGCACTCAAAGTATTCTTCTCGGCACTATAGGCTTTTTTGTATGCGGAGATAGCTTCGTCGGTTTTTCCCATCTCGGAATAAACATCCCCAATCAAGCCATTTTTTTCGACCGACAAGAAAAAATCGTCGGTAGAAAAGCCTTTAAGATAGTCAAGAGCATTATCAAAATTCCCAAGCTTCAACTCACATACACCAGCATAATACTTAGATAAGTTTCCAGCAGGCGTACCACCCCATTCGTCTGCCACATATGCAAATCCTGAATTAATACCATCGCCATTAAGGGCAAGATTCATGGAATCTTTAGCGAAGTAAAACTCTGCCTTTGCCATAGCGTTCTTAGCATCAATCTCTTTCGGCTCATTTATAAACTTCTGATAAGCAACGTAAGCAAAAAATATAACTATTAGCGCAACAAGCCCTATGGCAAGTTTCTGCCAGTTTCTCTCCAAGAACTGTTCTGCACCGAGAACTGCTCCTTCAACATCTTGCGCAAGGTGTTCCTCTTTCTTTTTTGAGTCTTTTTTCGACATCTCTTCTTTGTTTTGTTCTACTTTTTATTTTAAGCTCTGCAAAAGTACTCTTTTTTTTTGTCTTTCACTTCAGATTGCTATTATTTTTCATTCAAATTCCGTTACTTTGGAAATTATTATTTGAAACAATGGATAAAAAAGACAGTGGCATCTTGCTTCATATTTCATCACTCCCCGGCAGTGGCGGTATTGGTTCGCTAGGAAAAGAGGCATACAACTTTATTGATTTTCTGGATAGGACAAAACAAGCCTACTGGCAAATACTCCCTCTAACGCCTTGTGGGAAAGGCTATTCGCCTTACTTTAGCGACTCTGCATTTGCTGGTAATACAATGCTCATAGATTTAGAGGAGCTTGCGGACTATGGTTTAATAGATAAAAATGATATTGCAACAATCTCGACTATTGATGCCAACAAGCCCGATAAATTTATCAATGAGAAGGAGAAGGTTCTAAGAAAGGCTTTTGAAAATAAGGATAAGCTTCTCGACACTCGCAGCAACGAATATATCTTTTTTTTATCGGAGCATAATTGGTGGCTTCACAACTATGCAATTTTTAAATCCATAAAAAAGGAAGTATTGGATACTCACTGGAATCAGTGGCCCAAGGAATTGATGGAATGCGACAGCGAAGCGACAAAATACATCGAGCTAACCCTCACAGAACGCATTGAATACGAGAAATTTAAGCAGTTCTTATTCTATTGGCAATGGTACAGACTTAAAAGATATGCCAACAGCAAGGGGATACAGATTTTTGGGGACATCCCACTATATATCTCCGACGACAGTGCCGACACATGGGTCAATAAGCACTTGTTTATGCTTGATCATCAAGGCAATAAGACAATGGTAGCGGGTGTTCCTCCCGACTACTTCAACGAAGATGGTCAGCTGTGGGGCAGCCCTCTGTATGATTGGGCTAACCACGCAAAAGACGATTACAGTTGGTGGATGGCGCGACTTCGTTTCAACCTTCATATGTACGACATCGTCAGGCTCGATCATTTCAGAGGTTTAGATGCCTTTTGGGCTGTCGATGCTAAAGAGGCAACTGCAAAAAAGGGTCAATGGCTAGCTGCGCATGGCGATGCGATTTTGTCAAAATTGCGTTATGAAAGGGGCAATCTGAATATCGTTGCCGAGGATTTGGGTAATATTTCCGACGAAGTCCGTGCCATGAAGGGTCGTTATAACTTGCGAGGGATGAAGGTCTTTCAGTTTGGTTTTTTATCGGACGAGAAGAATGAGCATCTAATGCACAACACCGACTACTATTGCATAGCCTATTCTGGCACTCACGACAACCACACTCTACAAGGCTGGCTTGACAGTGTTAGCGGAAAGGAAAAACAACAAGCTGCCAAATACTACGATCTTTCATCTTCGGCTACGGTTCAACATATACTTTCCAATATATACGCCTCAAGCGCACAAACGGTGATTATTCCGATACAGGATTTTCTGGTTTTAGACGACAAGGCTCGAATGAATATTCCCGGGAAGGCAGAAGGCAATTGGGGCTGGCGCATGACACAAGAACAAATGTCGTCGAAAGAATTGGAAGACTTGGTTTTGAATTTGACTATCAACTATAATCGTTCAAGAAACTAGTTTAGTTTTTTCTGATTTACAAGCGGGTGCAGATCTATCCAAAAGTTCTCGTAGGATTTACTTACAACCCCCTCGTCTTCTATCTCAATTTCCCGCACAAGCCCCAAAGGGGCAAATGCCATTGCCATTCTATGGTCATGATAAGTTGATACTCGTGGGACTTTCTCAGCTTGCAGCTTTTTTCCTGCCCATCGCAAAGAGCCGTGAACGGGAGCTTCAAGGCAATATCCACATTTTGCAAGCTCGTCAATTAGAGCCGTAATTCTGTCTGTTTCTTTTATCTTTAAAGTTTCCAAACCTGTAAATTCAAAGGGTACATCTAATGCACAAGCACACACTGCTATTGTTTGTGCGATATCGGGAGTTTTCCTCAAATCAAGGACTAGTTTGTTAGCTATTGGCATTCTTGCCTTTGTAATTACCAAATTTTCATCATCTCTCCATTTTGTTTCCACACCAAGCAGTTCAAATATTTTAGCAATCTCGCTATCGCCTTGCAGACTATCTTTAAACAAGGGCGACAGCTCTACCTCAAAGTCTCGTTCCGACAAGGCAACGATAGAAAACCAATACGAAGCCGAACTCCAATCGCCCTCCACAACAAATGGACGTGGCGAGTAAGCACCCTCCTCCACCGAAAGAACATTGTTATTGCGGTAACATTTCACTCCAAAATCTTGCATTAGCCTAAGTGTCATATCAATGTAGGGAATAGACATTACCTGTCCTTGCAGCTTTATTGTCAAACCGCCTGCCACTCGTGGAGCAATCATCAGCAATGCTGAAATATACTGGCTACTCACATCGCCCTTAATTTCTATTTCTTTGCTAACGAGTTTACGACCGCTAATTTTTAATGGAGGGTATCCCTCATTTGCAAGATACTCAATATCAGCACCTAACTCTTTGAGAGCATCAACAAGCAAAGCTATCGGACGTTGTTGCATCCTCTTCGAGCCTGTAATCATCCATTCGCCGTACATCCCTGACAAATAAGCTGTTAAAAAGCGCATCGTTGTTCCGGCATGCCCCACATCAAACTCATTAGCATTTGAATTTAGAATATTCAGCATAGAGTTAGTGTCGTCGCAATCGGCAAGATTTACTATTGGATGGCAATTATCAGCTATTGCATTTATTATCAAGACTCTGTTGCTTATACTTTTTGAGCCTGACAGTTTTATCCTAATCCAATTTTTGTTGTTTTCTTTTGGCGACAGTCTTAATGTCATCTTATCAATAATTTGTGTTTGTTCATAATGTCAAGAGTCTGAGATAGAAATGACTAACACGCAAAGTGAGCATAACGCAGATATTGGACTTTATAGACGGACTCTAGTCGTTCAAATCTTTGAAGAACAACAATGCCTCGTCAATAAGCTCAGGCTCACAGAATTGGTCGTAGGCACACACTCCAATATCGTTTAGCAAAGTAAAGTTTATCTTTCCTCCTTCATTTTTCTTATCGTGTCGCATCAGCTCCACAATCCTCTCCAAGTATATATGGCTATCAATTTTAATAGGGAACTTACCGTATATACCCAACAGATTTTCAACAGCTTGAAACAGATCATTTGTAGACAGCGACATCTTCTGCGAGGACAAGTACATCTCGACCATCATTCCGTATGCAACGGCATATCCATGAGGAATAGACTCATCCTTCTCTATGGCAAAAGTTTCAAAAGCATGCCCGGCAGTGTGCCCAAAATTCAGGGTTTTTCTGATACCACTCTCACAAAAATCCTGCTCTACTACCCATTGTTTTATTCCCACTGAGACTTTCACAAGATTAGCCAACCATTCATAATCGGGATACGACACATCGAACCTCGTCAGCTCTTCGTAATGCTCTCGATTATGTATTAAGCCGTGTTTCAACATTTCGGCAAAGCCCGACTTAAACTCTTCATCAGTCAATGTTTTCAGGAAACCAGTATCAATAATCACCTTCTTGGGAGTACTAAACACCCCTATTTCATTTTTGAGATTATTGAAGTTGACACCTGTTTTTCCGCCTACCGACGCATCCACCTGTGAAAGCAAGGTCGTCGGAACATTCACAAAATCAATACCTCTTTTAAATGTAGATGCAGCAAAGCCCGACAAATCAGACAGCATTCCACCACCCATATTCACAAGTACAGATTTCCGCGTTGCGTTCCTATCTTGAAGAAACTGCCACACATTTGCGACCTTCTCAACGGTTTTATTTTTCTCTCCTGAAGGAATTATAATGACTTTTCCTCTATATCTGTCCACCACTTCCTGAACTTTAGGAAAACAAACCTTACTTGTATTTTCGTCAAGTACAAAAAATGCATTCCCTTCGCCATAATTCTCAAGGACTTTTTGTAGCTCCTCTGTCGAGTTATTTGTGTGTATGATACAGCTATCCATTCTTAGCATTTTAATTTTTCAACCTGCTAATTTAGCAAAATAAACGGATTTTTCAGTACATTCGGCACTAAAATCTATAAATAGTTCTTTTAGAGATGAGCACAGCAAACATTTATCATCTGTTTACTACTTGGCAGGGGGAAGCCCCAATATCAGTAAAATCAATAAATGGAGGCTGTATCGGAGCATCATCTATTGCAGAGATGAGTGATGGCAAGAGGTATTTTGTCAAATGTTATGACAAGCCCGATATGCTCATTGCCGAAGCCACAGGATTGAAAATCTTACACGACACGGGGAAAGTCAGAGTTCCGAACACTGAATACCTTTGCGCAGAGGGTCTGGTTTTAGAGTATATTAGCGAAGGGCTAAGTGGCAATCAGCAGGAGCTAGGCGCAATGATAGCAAGAATGCACAAGATTGAAGCGTCTCAATTCGGACTGAGCAGTAATAATTTCATTGGCAGCACTCCACAAATAAACACTCCCACTAGCTCATGGTCAGAATTTTACATGCAAAATAGGCTTTATTTTCAATTTGAATTAATACTAAAAAAAGGGTATTCGGAATTAGCAGACTATCAGGACAAAATATTGATGGCTGCACCAAGAATTTTGGACACTGACGATGCAACACCTTCACTCCTGCACGGCGATTTGTGGGGAGGCAATGTGCTGTACGGCAAAAATGGGATTCCTTACTTGATAGACCCTGCCGTTTATTACGGACACCGAGAAGCAGACATTGCCATGATGCGGCTGTTTGGAGGCTTCAGCAACAAATGTATAGAGGCTTACAATGAGGTCTATCCGCTTGCACAAGGCTGGGAATACCGTCAGCCAATTTATCAATTATACCACATTCTGAACCACCTAAACCTCTTTGGCAGAGGCTATTTATCACAAGTGAAAAGACTTTGTGAGTTTTATTTTTAGACAAAAAACTATTTATTCAACAGCCTTGCAGCCTCGACGGCAAATACCGATGCTTGCTCCAATGTTGTACCTTGTTTATGATTGACGAAAACCTTCGCTACATAGCCATTACAGACAAAAAGAAAATAATAGCATTCCTTTTCTGTAATCTTAAATGCCTCCATCATCTTCCGCATATTGTCGCCCGTTTCAAAAATCCGAAGTTCCTGCACTCCTTTTATCTTTATACTATGGTCTGTTATCTCTTTTCCTCCCTCAGAAATTATATCCATAAATTTATGATAAGACTCAAGAGCTTCCTTTTTACTTTTAAAGTGCCACCTTACATCGCAAACTTTTATAAACTTCTCGGCATTATCACCATCAACACTTGTCCACATCTTCATTCTCTGACTTCCCGAGGAAGCACTTTTCAGCCCATACTTTTCACAAAAAGCCGCATTCAAAAATAAATCGTCAGAGATATTATCGACATGAGTTTCTTCAAACTTTTGGAACTCCCTTTCGAGCTGGGTCTGTGCAAAAGAGGTCAGACCCATAAAGCATATCAAAATTATTACTGCTACTTTCTTCATTTCACTAGTTTCTTGTATTTGATTCGTGTAGGCGCAATATCACCAAGTCGTTTTTTCTTATTTTCTTCGTATTCCGAGAAGCTGCCCTCGAAGAAATAAACCTGCGAGTCGCCCTCAAAAGCGAGAATATGTGTACATATCCTGTCAAGAAACCAACGGTCGTGGCTAATGATAACTGCACAACCTGCAAAATTATCAAGTCCTTCTTCCAAAGCCCTTAAAGTATTAACATCTAAGTCGTTGGTAGGCTCGTCTAGCAGAAGTACATTTCCCTCCTCTTTCAAGGTCATAGCAAGGTGCAAGCGGTTTCTTTCGCCCCCCGACAGAGCAGCCACTTTTTTATTCTGCTCATTGCCCGAGAAATTAAATCGGCTCAAATAGGCTCTGGAATTGACTTGCCGACCGCCCATCATTATCAAATCCTGCTCATCTGCGAAGTTCTGCCAAATAGTTTTTTCAGGGTCAATATTTGAATGAGCTTGGTCAACATAAGCTATTTTAGCGGTTTCCCCCACCTTAAACTCTCCTTTATCTGCCTCATGCTCCCCCATAATCATTTTGAATATTGTAGATTTTCCAGCACCGTTTGGTCCGATAATCCCAACTATTCCGGCTTGTGGCAATTTGAAGTTTAAGCTCTCGTAGAGCAACTTGTCGCCAAAAGCCTTCGACACATCAACGGCCTCGATAACCTCAGTGCCGAGACGAGGTCCGTTTGGTATATATATTTCTAACTTCTCATCTAGCTGTTTCTGATCTTGGTTTAACAGTTTGTCGTAGCTGTTCAGACGAGCTTTAGCTTTCGACTGTCGTCCTTTTGCACCTTGTCTAATCCAATCTAGTTCCCGTTCAAGGGTCTTACGTCTTTTCGATGCTTGTTTCTCCTCTGTCGCCAATCGTTTGGCTTTTTGGTCTAGCCACGACGAGTAATTCCCCTTCCAAGGAATACCCTCACCCCTATCAAGTTCCAAAATCCACCCTGCCACATTGTCAAGGAAATATCTATCGTGAGTAACGGCTATCACAGTTCCTTTATACTGCTGCAAATGCTGCTCCAACCACAATATCGACTCTGCATCAAGGTGGTTGGTGGGCTCGTCGAGCAACAATACATCTGGCTCTTGAAGCAACAAGCGGCACAAAGCCACTCTGCGGCGTTCGCCACCCGAGAGGTGTTTAACGGGCTGGTCGCCCGGTGGAGTCCGCAAAGCATCCATTGCTATTTCGAGCTTTGTTTCTAGCTCCCAAGCATTGGAAGCGTCGATTTTATCTTGCAGCTTCGCTTGTTTTTCCAACAAAGCATCCATTTTGTCGGGGTCGGAGTAGTTCTCCTCCAATCCCATCATCTCGCTGATTTTATTGTATTCGTCAAGAATTGCCACCGTTTCGGCAGCACCCTCTTTCACAATATCCATCACCGTTTTCGAGTCGTCAAGCAGAGGCTCTTGTGGCAAGTAGCCAACAGTGTATCCTGGAGCAAACTGCAGGTCGCCCTGAAAATTAGTCTCTAAACCCGCAATAATCTTCATAAGTGTAGACTTTCCCGAACCATTAAGTCCGAGTATTCCAATCTTAGCACCGTAAAAGAAACTCAGGTGTATATTCTTGATAACAGGAGTATTAGCACCGGGAAAAGTTTTGCTAACCCGCGACATTGAAAAAATCACTTTCTTATCGTCTGACATTTTATTCAATCATTAAATATAAATCGAACGCAAAGTTATGAAATAAAAAGAAGCAAGCAATCAGTCCTCCATCACTTCTGCTCTTTTAAACTCTTTTGTTCGGTCGAACAGATAGCGCAAAGTCTTGTGGGTTCTGTCATACACAGCTCCTACCGCCTTAAAAACAGCTATCATCTTAGGATTAAAATCTGCCACCCAACTCAATTCCATTTGCTTATACCACATTTTTCGTAGCAGGACCTCCCTTATTTTATAGAATATTGCCGATTCAACACCACTCTTTTGATACTTCGGCACAACCCCCATCACCAATACACGACATCGATTGATGGTTTTCTGCCTGCGATACCACATCAATTTCAAAATATTTACGAGGTTCAACTTGCCACTGGGTATTTTCTTCAATAGCTGATTTATGTCTGGCACCATCATAAATATAGCTATCGGTCGCCCCTCCTTATACACAAACCAAATAAAATCCTCATCAAGCATATGTTTCGACTCTTTCAGCATTTCGTCTATGTCCTTGGGGTCAATACACTTATAATTACCGTGTTTTGTCCATGCCTGTTCGTATATCTCCATGAAGTCCTTGATGAACTTTTTCTTTTGTGCAAAACGAAACTGCTCATAGCTAAATCCGGGTTTATTAAACATCCTCTCCGCAATTCTCCAAAACCTGTCGGGTAGGTCAGGACTGGTAATATCAAGCTGATATGAATACTGCTCGTAGTAGGTCTCGAAACCATAAGTCTTAAACAACTTCTCATAATACGGCAAATTGTACTGCATTCCGTAGGTGGGCTGCACAAATCCATCACTCAGAACACCCCAATGAAAAAAATTCTCACCAATGTTTATAGGTCCATCAACAGCTTCCATCCCCTTATCTTTCAGCCATTTAATAGCAGTATCGAAAAGAGCATTTGCAGCATCCTGATTATCAATGCATTCAAAGAATCCAAGACCTCCGGTAAGCTGTTCAAAGCTATGAGCATAAGTGTCGACCACAAAAGCCGCAATACGCCCCTGCACCTCTCCATCGTCCATAAGCAACCACCTGCAAACGACACCATTTCTGAGAGCATTATTTTTCTCGGGATTAAACACATTCTCCACCAAAGCATGTGGTTGACATACCCAATTAGGGTCTCCTTTATATAGTTTATGAGGGAACTTATGAAAAAGCTCAATCTGCTTTCCATCCCTAACTTCTAGCACTTGCATAAGCACAACTTTCTCACATATTCAAAATTACACCGAACCACTTTCGTTTTACAAAGGTAATTCTATTTTTTGAAACACTAGATTTTTGGATTTTCAGATATTCGGATGACAGTGGTCGGTGGTCGGTGGTCAGTGGTCAGACAACAGCTGGGCAGAAAATGTTCTGCCCTTACATTATCGTCTATATGCTGTCGTCATTGCGAGCGTAGCGTGGCAATCTGTTCTCCGTTGCAGGAGATTGCTTCGTCGCAAGCTCCTCGCAATGACGTTCGTTTATTGGCTGTTGTCATCGCATCATCATAGCATTGTAATGTCGTAGTATCATATAAACAGCCACCTCCTCCCCCTTCGGGTACTCCTCCTTCGCAGGAGGAGAGATTTTAACTCCCCTCCTCATGGAGGAGGGGTGCCGCAGGCGAGGTGGTTTGTATTTTTAAACCTTAAACAGTTCAACGATTCAACAATTAAACATTGCATTCCTCTCATAACACCCTACATATCCGCTATTTAGCAAAAGGGGAAAGTTTTTATTATTAAAAATCGAATTTTACGACGAAAAGTTTTAAAAAGTCGATTTCTCTAACTATCTTTGTGTGCAAATATTTAATATAAAAATCACATTATAATATTATGAACATCAAGGGTATTGAGCACATCGGAATAGCGGTAACAAACTTGGAAGAATCCATCAATTATTACGAAGGAATTTTAGGCATGAAATGTTATGCAATAGAAGAAATTGCCGATCAAAAGTTAAAAACGGAATTCTTTCAAGTAGGCGGCACAAAAATAGAGCTATTGGAGTCCACTGACCCCGAAGGTCCGATTGGCAAATTTGTTGAAAAAAGAGGGCAAGGTGTCCACCACATTGCCTTTGCTGTTGATTCGGCAACGAAAGCACTCGAAGAGGTTGGTGAGAAGGGAGTGCAGCTCATCGACAAGACATCACGCAAGGGAGCGGAAAATCTCAACATCGGATTTTTACATCCCAAGTCTACACTCGGAGTGTTGACTGAATTTTGTTCTGTAAACGAATAAAAACTCAAGGTATAAACCCTGCTAAGGAATAAACTTGTTGTGTTTTGTTCCGTGTTGGGTTCTTGAAAAAATACATACAAATGAACAATCAAGAGAAAGTTAAAAAACTTATTGACCTAAGAGCCGAGGCAAAACTAGGCGGAGGTCAGAGTAGAATTGACAAACAGCACTCACAGGGCAAGTTGTCGGCAAGAGAGCGAGTAGAGCTACTTTTGGACGAGGACAGTTTCGAGGAGTTTGACATGTTTGTAACCCACCGTTGTACCAACTTCGGCATGGAAAAGAAGACATTTTTGGGCGATGGAGTTGTAACGGGTCAAGGCACCATCGATGGACGCTTAGTATTTGTCTTCTCGCAAGACTTCACAGTGTTGGGCGGCTCATTGTCGGAGACCTTTGCAGCAAAGATTTGCAAGGTTATGGACATGGCGATGAAAGTGGGAGCACCTGTCATAGGTATCAACGATTCGGGCGGTGCACGTATCCAAGAGGGTGTAACGAGTTTGGCGGGCTATGCTGAAATTTTTGAAAGAAACATCCTTGCA
The DNA here is from genome assembly GCA_047972135.1 of Bacteroidales bacterium. Classification (GTDB taxonomy): domain Bacteria; phylum Bacteroidota; class Bacteroidia; order Bacteroidales; family Prolixibacteraceae; genus JBKEAJ01. The sequence goes on from JBKEAJ010000129.1 coordinate 40,321, forward strand.
TCGGGTGTTATTCCACAGATTTCGGCAATATTCGGACCATGTGCAGGAGGGGCGGTTTATTCACCGGCACTTACCGATTTCATTATGATGACCAAGGAAAACTCCTATATGTTCGTAACTGGTCCTAAAGTTGTGAAGACTGTAACCGGTGAGGACATTAGCACTGAAGACTTAGGAGGCGGACACATGCACTCGTCTAAATCGGGAGTTTCTCATTTCCTTGTAGAAGATGAGCAACAAGGCTTGATGATGATACGCAAGCTCTTGTCTTATCTACCATCCAACAATCTTGAAGACCCACCTTTGTCGGAAAACACAGACCCTATTGATAGGCTTGAGGACTCTCTGAATGAGATTATCCCCGACAATCCCAATAAGCCCTACGACATGTTTGATGTCATTAGAGCATTGACCGACCAAACAGAGTTTTTGGAGGTACACCACAATTATGCAAAGAACATTATTTGCGGTTTCGCCAAGTTCAATGGTCAGCCTGTGGGCATTGTTGCCAATCAGCCTAATTATCTAGCAGGAGTACTAGACATAGAGGCTTCACGCAAGGCGGCACGTTTTGTACGTTTTCTCGACAGTTTCAATATTCCTATTATCACGCTTGTTGACGTTCCTGGTTTCCTACCGGGCAGTGGACAAGAGTCGGGAGGTATTATCACGCATGGAGCGAAGTTGATGTTTGCTTATGGCGAGGCAACTGTTCCGAAGATTACCATTACCTTGCGTAAATCATACGGAGGAGCGCATGATGTAATGAGCTGTAAGCAGCTACGTGGCGACCTTAACTACGCTTGGCCTACAGCCGAGATTGCAGTTATGGGAGCAGCCGGAGCAGTGGAGGTACTTCATGGTCGTAAGATACAGTCTATTGAAGCTCCCGAAGAGCGTCAGAAGTATGTCAGTGAGCATGAGACCGAGTATAAGGAGAAGTTTGCAAATCCGTATCAAGCAGCCTCTTATGGATATATCGACGATGTAATCGAGCCACGCAATACACGTTTCAGAATTATCAGAGGATTACAAAGTCTTGCAACCAAGAAGTTGGTGAACCCTCCTAAAAAACATTCAAACATTCCATTATAATCACGATTGTCATGAATATTTTTTCAGGAGTAATTTTACGAGTGGCAAACCTTGAATACGCATGGATTGTAGTGTTGGTAGGTTTTATCATTGTGATAATAGCCTTAGCCTTACTCTTCTTTGTTTTCTCACAAGTGCCTGTGATAATGAGTAATATCAACAAGCGCAGAAGACTTAGAAGTTATAAATCCGCAAGAAAGCAAGCCGCCAAAGCAAGAGCTTTGAAAGAGGCAGAACAAGCAAAGCGCATTGACGAAGAAGGAATAGAGGGTAATGTTGTAGCAGCAATCAGCTTAGCTATCCACAATTTTTTCAACGAGATGCACGACAAAGAGGCCGCCATTGTTACCATCAAAAAGGTAAGGAAGGCATATTCTCCATGGAGTTCTAAGATATACGGGGTCATGAATAACTGGCCTAAATAATAATTCTGAATAGAGAAAAAAATGAAGAAATATAAATTCAAAATAACAGGTTACGAATACGAAGTAGGCATAATAAATGTTGAAGATGGTATTGCAGAGCTTGAAGTTAACGGCACAAAGTACTCCGTAGAGCTTGAGCAAGAATTGATGCAAAGCAAGAAGACTCCTGTAGTAGTTCAGCAAAAAGCTGCACCGAAGCCGGGCGAAGGAGTTATCGTTCCCGACAAGTCAGGCACTTCCAAACTAAAAGCTCCACTTCCGGGTACAATTTTCAAGATGCTCGTTAAAGAAGGCGACACCATTGAGAAAGGGCAAACTGTCCTAATCATGGAAGCCATGAAAATGGAGAATGAAATCAACGCCGACAAAGCAGGTGTTGTATCGACGGTAAAGGTTAAGGAAGGCGATGCTGTTCTTGACGGCGACGTATTAATAGAAATAAGCTAAATCGCAATCCTGATTATTATGAGAAAAACAATATTACTACTGTTTATCTTTATTGCGGGCCTTGCGACCTCTGCCTTTGCAGATGTCAAAAGCGAGCTTATACAAGGTAAATGGATAAATAGTTCGGACGGCAATATTACGCTTGCCACTTACGACCCCAAGGCAGAGTATGCTGAGGAGCTATCAACGGCGACACGCCTAAAGACTTTGAATTTCAAGGCAGACGGCACGTTCACCATGGACTCTATCAAACAGCGTTACAACGGGCAATGGAGCTTAAGCGGCAATACCGTTATAATGACCTTTGCGTCCAAAACAGTAACTCACTATCGTTCTAAATCCGATCCTAACAGCTTGGACAGCAACTACGATTATTTCAACGAGGAACTACAACTACCTCAGAGACAGCTCACTTTCAACAATGGCGAGCTTCTCGGCGATGGACATGCATATCTGAATTACAGCGATGCAATAGCAGGTTTGATGAACTTTTGGGAGTTTACAGGTTTTGCAAATTTCACGTACAAACACCTGATAATGATAATCATAGGCTTAATTTTCATCTATCTTGCTATAAGGTACGATTTTGAGCCTTTGCTACTTATCCCCATCGGAACAGGGATTATCATTGGTAATATTCCGATGTTTCAGGCTATTGATTTCAACCTAAAACTCGGTATTTATGAACCTGGTTCTGTTTTGTTCTATCTTTATCAAGGGGTTGTACAGGGCTGGTATCCTCCACTGATATTCTTGGGAATTGGAGCAATGACGGACTTCTCGTCCTTGATTTCCAATCCGAAGTTGATGTTTTTGGGAGCAGCTGCACAAATAGGTATTTTCATCACCTTTATCGGAGCTATTTATTTGGGCTTTGAGCTACCCGAAGCGGGAGCAATAGGTATTATCGGCGGAGCTGATGGTCCGACAGCGATATTCCTATCCTCGAAACTTGCCAATGGGCTAAATGTGCTGCCAGATGGCAGTACGGTCAAGAACCTCATCGGTCCTATTGCCATTGCGGCTTATTCGTACATGGCTCTGGTTCCTGTAATACAACCACCTGTAATTAGGCTACTTACAAGCAAAAAAGAAAGAGTTATCAAGATGAAACCACCACGTGCGGTTTCAAAACTTGAGAAAATTCTCTTCCCCATCGTAGGGCTAATTCTTACAACAATGATTGCCCCATCTGCAATATCACTACTGGGCATGCTTTTCTTTGGTAACATTTTGAAAGAGTCGGGAGTTACAAATCGTCTTGCCAATACGGCAAGCAACCCTCTAATCGACACTATCACAATGCTTTTAGGTATCACAGTTGGAGCATCTACGCAGGCTGATGTTTTCCTGACAGCTTCGTCTATCAAGATATTCTTGTTGGGAGCCGTGTCTTTCGTTATAGCAACGGCAGGAGGTTTGCTGGGAGCTAAGTTGATGAATGTTTTTCTTCCGAAAGGTAAGAAAATCAACCCGATGATTGGAGCAGCCGGAGTATCGGCAGTACCCGACAGCGCAAGGGTTGTACACACTTTAGGCATAAAAGAAGACCCCACCAACTATCTACTGATGCACGCCATGGCACCCAATGTGTCGGGAGTGATTGGTTCGGCAGTTGCTGCGGGTATTCTGCTGAGCTTTTTGATGTAGAAAAGTCAGAAATTACAATATCAACGCATCGGCAAGGTTTTGTCGGTGCGTTTTTCGTTTGTATTTTACTAGCTTTGTGCGATATTTTTAGAATGAGCATGAGAGAATCTACTATATTTACCGTTGATGACAAGGTGAAATTTAAGCAGAAGGCACTTCAATATGCACACAGGATGCACAAACAGGTAGTTGCATTGGACAGTTCGGACTACGACAAGGACAAATACTCAAAATACGATTTTCTGATAGCCTTCGATGCTCTGCAGGTGTTCTCACATGATAAAAACGGTCTTAAAGAAGCCTCAGAGCTTAATGACTGGGCATTTGGCTATATTTCTTATGATTTCAAAAATGAATTGG
>JBKEAJ010000009.1:0-54638 GCA_047972135.1 Bacteroidales bacterium
GAATTGCGCTTTGAATACTTATTGAAATTTGACAATGCGATGATATCTTTTCTCAGAAAAAGGGATATGCTTGCAGAGTTTGAAATTAATTGGGAATTTGGACATGAGACCGACCAAATCATGGTTATCAGTCGAGGTTTGTCGTTGTTTATATTTAATTTCAGTCCTAATAATTCATACCCCGATTATGGAATCTATGCACAGCAGGGTAAATATCGTATTGAGCTAAACAGCGACTCTCCAAAATTTGGGGGACATGGCAGGATAGACGACAGTATTGACTATCATACCAACGAGCATGGTTATTTGATGCTTTATCTTCCGAGCAGGACAGGCATAGTACTAGAGAGAAAATAAAAATTAGAAGGCAAAATAATGGGAATTGTAAAGGAGCCAAAAAGGAATTGATTTCGATGATTAAATATATAATACTAATACTTGCTATATATGGTTTTACTGTTCATTCTATAAATGCCCAAGACAAGATAGACAAGGAGCTGGTAGTGAAGCTGGTGAACAAGCTTAGAAGCGAGGCTTGCAAGTGTGGGACTGATAAGATGCCAGCAGTGGAGCAAGTTGTATGGGACGATTCGTTGGTGGAAGTTGCCCGCTACCAGTCGGACTATATGGCAGAGATAAACACCCTAAGCCACGAAGGAAGAAACGGAACGACTCCTGCACAACGCGCAGACTTGTTCAGTTACAAATATCTGAGTATCGGCGAGAATGTTGCAAAAGGCAATATGAGTATTCCTGCAGTAATAGAGGCATGGCGAAATAGTCCGGGGCACTGCAGAAACATGATGAACAGGAGGTTCAACTCAATAGCCGTAAGCCGCACGGGAGATTATTGGACTATGGTTTTGGCAAAGCCTTACAATCCAGACACATCTGTAGACATTGATTACATACTTGTTGAGGGACTTATCAAAAAATTAGGCAAAACGGAGCTTCAAAATTCAGCAATAATCAACGAAGTGGCTGCACAATGCTTGCAGCATGACAGCGAAAAGCAGGCGGAACGGAGTATTGTTGACAAAGCCTTACAAGATGCGGGCTATGGCAAGTATAAAACGGTATTGATATATTTTGGAACAGGCGATTATACCCCCGACAAGCTGATAGAGCAGTTTAACTCGGGGTGGAATTTCAAAAACAATCTTCCCAAGACCTCAATCAGCAACTTTGGCATAGCTAATTTGGGAAAATCGTGGTTGATTATTTTAGTTGGATGATTAAAAACAGTAAAAGCATAAAGCTTATTGCGAAATTAGGAACACATGAAAAAAATATATACCATTTTATTTTTAGGAGTACTTATCCTAACGAGCTTACATGCACAAGATAAATATCCTTTTCAAAACTCAAGTCTTTCCGTAGATGAGCGTGTAGCCGATTTGCTGTCACGCCTGAGCTTAGATGAGAAAATATCTCAAACTCTCTACAACTCTCCTGCCATAGAACGATTGGATATTCCGGCGTATAACTGGTGGAATGAGTGTTTGCACGGAGTTGCGAGGGCTGGCTATGCGACAGTCTTTCCTCAGTCTATTTCAATAGCAGCGTCGTGGGATAGAGCATTGCTTTTTGATGTTGCAACAGCAATATCCGATGAAGCACGAGCGAAGCACCATGAGTTTGTTCGCCAAGGCGAGCGTGGCATTTATCAAGGATTGACTTTTTGGTCACCCAATATCAATATCTTTCGCGACCCTAGATGGGGGCGAGGGCACGAGACCTATGGTGAAGATCCTTACCTGACGGGGCAGATGGGAACAGCATTTGTAAAGGGCTTGCAAGGCGACGACGATAAATATCTAAAAGTGATAGCAACTGCAAAGCACTATGCAGTGCATTCGGGGCCTGAGCCATTACGCCATGAGTTCGACGTTGATGTGAGCGAGCGAGATTTATATGAGACCTACCTACCTGCATTTCGTGATTTAGTGGTTGACGGCGGTGTTTACTCGGTCATGGGCGCCTACAATCGTTTCAGGGGCGATGCTTGTTGTGCTCACCATAATTTGTTTGATATACTTCGCAACAAGTGGGGCTTCAAAGGCTATATAGTTTCCGATTGCTGGGCGATTGCCGACTTTTGGCAATTCCACAAAATTGTCCCCGATGCAGGATCTGCATCTGCATTGGCAGTAAAAGAGGGCTGTGATTTGAACTGCGGAGTTTCCTACAAATCTCTTGATGAAGCTATTGAAAAAGGTTTGATAAGTGAAAAAGACATTAATATTGTAGTAAAACGCTTACTGGAAGCTCGTTTCAGACTAGGCATGTTCGATTCTGAAACAGAAGTTGCATATTCCCGCATCCCTTTTTCCGTCAATGACAGTCCTGCCCACGACCGCTTGGCACGTCAGGCAGCACAGGAGAGTATCGTGCTATTAAAAAACAAAAACAAGACCCTTCCTTTTCCCAAAAACCTGAAAACGATTGCCGTCATCGGGCCAAATGCCAACGATATTCAGTCGCTGTGGGGTAATTATAATGGTGTGCCTAGTCACCCCGTTACAGTGTTGAAGGGAATCCAAAATAAACTATCTCCGCAAACTGATATTCAGTATGTTCAAGGCTGCAACTTGGCCGAGGGAGTACCGCAGATGGAAGCAATACCTTCAATATATCTGCAAACTCCTGACGGGAAGCAAGGGTTGAAAGGGGAATATTTTAATAATATCAATTGGGAAGGTAAGCCTCTATTTACTCAAACCGATGATAATATTGATTTTGTATGGGACATCGGCACTCCCGACCCACGACTCGAAACAGGGCTGTTCAGCATTAGGTGGACAGGCTATATAACAGCTCCCCAAACAGGCAGATACTACTTTAGTGATTGGGGAAAACCATTTATGACAATCAAAATTGGCGACGACAAAGAAATAGGAGGAAACAACGAGCACCATGCTCAGATAAGGCAACATACGGTAGACATGGTGGCAGGCGAGCAGTACAAGTTGGAAATTAAATATCAGAATTATTACGGCGATGCTACGGCTCGTCTTTTATGGGCAATACCACAAAGCAACATGTTGCAAAACGCCGTCGAGGCAGCAAAGAAATCCGATGCCGTCGTTCTTGTTCTGGGGCTGAACGAACGTATGGAAGGAGAGGAAATGAAAGTGAAAATTGAAGGTTTTGCAGGAGGCGACCGCACATCCTTAGACCTTCCGAAAAGCCAAATAGAATTGATGAAAGCTATTGTGGCCGTGGGCAAGCCCGTAGCACTTGTATTAATCAACGGAAGTGCTTTGTCAATAAACTGGGCAGCAGATAATGTCCCTGCAATCCTGACAGCAGGTTATCCTGGTCAGCAAGGTGGCAACGCCGTTGCGGATGTACTTTTTGGCGATTACAATCCGGCAGGAAGACTTCCTGTAACATATTATAAATCGGTTGACCAACTTCCGCCATTTGAGGATTATGATATGAAAGGTCGCACTTACCGCTACTTCACCCAAGAGCCTCTTTTTCCTTTTGGGTTTGGTATGAGCTACACCAAATTTGAATATTCAAATCTGAAAATTTCGGAAAACAATACGACTGACGGGGACGTAAGTGTTTCAGTCGATGTCAGCAATATAGGAGCTATGGACGGCGACGAAGTTGTACAGCTATATATTACAGATGAAGAAGCAAGCACAGCACGTCCCACACGTCAGCTTGAAGGCTTTGAGCGCATACATATTAAACGAGGAGAGACAAAGACTGTGGGTTTCAATCTCAGTCAGCGTCAACTGTCGCTGATAAACGACAAAGACAAACGGGTGGTCGAGCCCGGCTGGTTTACGCTTTCTGTTGGCGGCGAGCAGCCCGGATTTACAGGACACTGCGACTCAGAAACAACCAGTACACTAAGCGGTCGTTTTGTATTAAAAGGTGCAATGGTAGAACTTAACAAATAATCATTTATTTGTTTGCAATAGTAGCCATTTTCTCGGAGTCAATAACGGGAGTATTCTTTGAGATTTTTTTCCAATGAAGATTCTTTCGAGAAAGTTTGTACAAGAATGTTTTACTCATAAAAAAACTAAACTGCACTTTTCCCTCATAATTATCCCCCATCAAACGGTAATTGATATCCGGATTCTCTTCCAAACATTCTCTCACCGCTTTTGTAAAAGCAGTTGGGCCTGTCATTTGGTGGGTATCGTGGGGAAAACGATTGTTTTTCAGGTTATCAACAATTATTTCGAGAGTTCTTTTCAGAAAAGGATGTCCAGCTTCAAAAAATAGAGCATATTGAATAAAAAACCGTTCATCCTTTGTTTCATAGGAGATAACAGCACTATCCTTCGAAGATATGAAGCTATCAATCTTTTTTAGAATCCTACTGTCAACATCCAAATAGACTCCTCCTTTCTTATACAAGATGGCATAACGGAAAAAATCAGCTTTTGCAGCACCAATATTCAGGCACTGAAACAATGCAAAATACTCTCTCCCAAAGCAATCTCGAATAAAATCATTCATCCTTTTATCATCGTAGAACTCATACTTATAGTTAGGATTTCTTTTTTTTAATCGACTTATATGCCATCTAAATATGAGCGGCAGTTTGGAGGTCTTGAATGTTTGATATATTACTTTGGGGATAGCCATTATAGTTCTATTTTAATCGGCTAAAGATACAAAAAAATGAGTGCTACTAAAATCTAAATCTACCAAAAATCAGTTTCATCGTAAATATTTTCATATTATCAGCCCCTTTAATATCGATACGATGGACTTCGTATTTATTTCTGAAAGGATACGAGTCTATCTTATTTCCAATGCGTAGGGCACAATCAATCTTATATTTTTCTAGTATATCAAAAAATTGCTGATTATTTTCCTTTGGATACTTCCCAAAGGGATACGCTAATACTTTACTGTATGGCAGACCACTATTCTCCATACTCCTGATGTTTGCCTCAATATCCTCGTCTACTTCATTAAGCGAGATATTACGGAAATTTTGGTGACTATGAGAGTGTAAGGCAAACTCTATATGATTGATATCAACCGTGTGCAGCTCCTCAAAACCCATTTTATCATCGTCGGCTTCCAACTGAGCTGTCGGCAAAAATATTGTTGCTTTTAAGTTGTATTTCTTCAAAAGAGGAATGAGATATTCCTTGTTGTTTCTATATCCGTCATCAAAGGTTAGTATTATTTTCTTTTTTAGGGATTCATTCTCCTCAAGCTCTCTGAAAAATAGCGTTTTGTAGCCTTTGTTTTTCAAATATCTGAACTGTTTGTCCAATTCTTCGACAGATACGGTCAAGTTTTTATCAGCTTGGGGCAGCACATGGTGGTACATCAATATGGGCAATCGTTTTCTTGGGCACAAGTGTAAATACAATCTGAGATAGATTATAATAAACACGACAACAGCAAATATAGGAATCAGTATGTAAATCATATCTTCAATTATTATGACAAAAATAATTGATTTACTCTCAATTATCCAATTTATCAAGCCAATTACAGAGTTTTTTATAACTTTGGCCACATCTAACAAGTATACAAAATGGTTATCACATATTTAGTTTTTGGAACTGACAATTCAAATTACGGTCAGGCGATTTTTTCGATTTTATCGTTTTTATCTCAAACTAATGACAATGATAAAGTAGCAGTTGTAAGCGACCATCCGGAGAAGTTTTCTTTCTTATCGGATAGAATTATTGTAATTGGTATCAATGAGGAGAAGCTCACTGAATGGAAAGGCAAATATCAATTCTTTTGGAGAGTTAAAATCAAAACACTCCAGTTGGTTACTTCTAAATACGAAAATCACTCAATATTATATCTCGACTCGGATACTTTCTTGTTTGGAAGTCTTGACAGGATTAAATCTTGTCTTGACGAAGGAATTAATCTGATGCACACAAACGAGGGTAAACTTAGTAAGTTAGCATCAAAGACAGAACGAAAAATGTGGAGTCAAGTTAAGAATCGTGATTACGCAGGAATAACAATTGACCCAGATACATGTATGTGGAATGCTGGAGTTGTAGCTGTATCGCACAAAAACATAGACAAGCTGGACTTAGCACTTGATATATGCGACAGCATGTGTGCCGAAAAAGTTACTCCTAGACTTATAGAGCAATTTGCCTTTTCTGTTGCAATGGGGGCAGGAGTGAGATTAATAGCTGCAGAAAATGAAATTGGTCATTATTGGGGCAATAAGGGGATGTGGAACAATAAGATACAAGACTTTATCTACGACAGCTATATGAATGGACTAAGTATTGATGAACAAATAGATAAGGTCAAAAATACGGAATTCAATAAAATACCAGTAAATATAAAATCATCAAATACCAAGAAGCGACTAAACAATACAATATCAAAAATATTTCCCGATAAATATGCCGTTTATATCCCTAACAAATAGACAGCTCACTTGAGAATTCCCTACAAATTTCTTCCGTTTTATCTGTCGAAAAACTTCCACAGTGACAATTTATTTTGCAATATCATAAATTGCTTAACTATAAAATTAGAACATTAAAGTAGCCATCCATTAAAATAAAGATCATACTATGGAAGTTCTATCTTAAAAGATGAATTTTGATCTAAAACATAGTGTATACAATTTTTAAAACTATATTTATAAACAATATCAGCTGGAAGTTCCTTATACTGCGATTTTATAAAATCACTCAATTCATTCATATCTCTATTTGACAAAACAAATATATTGTCAGCATAATAGAAACCTTCATTCTTTATTTTGCAATTCATAGAGTTTTGAGTACTTCAACAGTGTATAAAAAGCTGCTGTTTTAGCAATATAATAACCAACCAATCCATCTAAAAACCCTAGTCTAAGCACATAAGTTTTGAAAAATTGGAACTTCGGTTTTATGTACATCGTCAAAAAAGATGCCTTCTTTCCCTTTTCGTACATCTTTTGAGCCATCATACTCGTGTATACGTTAGTTTTGTCGATATGATGATTAATATTCCTATAAGTATAATGGGTAATAGTCCCGTTTAAACGTCCTTTGTTATTTGCTTTAGTGATAAACTTCTCATGTACAATATCTTCCGAATATTTTGCATAGCCTTTCATAAATAGTCTCTCTCTGAACGTTTTTCCCCAACCTCCATATTTTAGTATCTTTCCCAAAAAGAAGGTGTGTAACTCCGAATTATAAACCTTCACACTATCATCGCCGCCGCTAACCATTTCATAAACAGACTTCTGCAAGAGTTCGTCAAGTACCTCATCAGCATCAACAAATAAAATCCATTTTCCCGAACACCGCTCAATGGTGTAATTCTTTTGTGTCCCGTAGCCATCGAACTTTCTCTTTAAGAACTTAACTTTCGGGAAGCCTTTACATATTTCTTCTGTTTTATCGGTGGAGTAACTATCAACAATAATTATCTCGTCAGCTATATTATTTACAGCCTCAAGAGTCCTTTTTATAATTTGCTCCTCGTTATATGTTATAATGGCAACGGATAAATTCACTAGTATTTTTTTGATACAAAGTTATATTATTCGACTTAGTGCATAACAAAATTATTGTGTACTATTTTTGGATAGGTCATAATGCAGGCTAGTTTCTCGTTTTAAAATCATATTTTGGAATACCTGCATATTTGCTTTTGCAAAGTCTGTCATATCTCTTGCTATATCAGGATGTTGGGCGACATAGTCGGTTTTGTCTCCATCCTTATATTTGTATAGCTTTACATCATCATTTTTCATTAAGCAGAAATAATTTGTGTCTATAATGCCGATTTTGTCATCATCATTAAGTATTGCATATTTCCGTTTTTCGTTTATCAAATCTACACCCAGTGTATTGTTGATGTATGGTAATCCTAATATTCCCATCAGAGTCGGAAATACGTCAATTTGACTGGCAATATCTGTATATACGTATTTATCCTTTATGATATTAGGTGAATAAAATAGTAATGGGACATGAAAATAATTCAATGCGATATCATATTTTGCATTCATCGGAGCTCCGTGGTCTGCAACAAATACAAAGACAGTATTATCAAACCAATCTTGTTTGGAGCACGACTGTATAAATTGCCGTAAAGACCAGTCTGCATACTCTACGATTTGTTTTTTAATTTCAGTTGTTTTCGGCTTGAAATAATTGGGGACATAATACGGACCATGGTCGCTTATTGTCATCATTGCAACAAAGAAAGGTTTCTTTTTTTCAGCCAATTCATTTAGAACCGGCATCGCAAAGCGGAACATATAGTCATCAGGGACACCAAATATTGATCTTATTTCTGAATCTGAATAACTTGTCCAATCAATTATTTTATTAAAATCGTTTGAAATAAGAGCCCCCTTCACATTATCGAAGTTGCTGTCGTGAGTAGTAAAATAAGTGCTAGTATATCCATTTTCGGCAAGAATCGTACTTAGCCCGTCGCACCTAAGCATATTTTTCAGAGGATGTTGGCGATATAGTGCTGGGAATGAAAACAACGTTCCAAAGATACCATTAAAAGTGTGCTTCCCTGCGCTATAGCAATTTTCAAAATAAATACCTTCATTCGACAAGCTGTCTAAGAAAGGGGTTAAGTTGTCTGCATTTCCATGCCGTGTCATTTTTGCGGCACTCATGCTTTCCATCATAATGAGTACAATATTTGGTTTTATATATGTTTCAGAATTAGAGTTTACAGCCCGTGCAATTGGCGAGATGTAATCGGTTTTTGTCAATCCCAAATAACTTTGCACATTTTTTATTGCTAGTGCATCATCCATTAAATGAACTTTCATATTGTTGCTACTTTTGCTATCCAGATAGCTACGCACAAGGGTAAAAACGGGATTCAGACCCAACTTATTTAAAAATGTATTATCCGAAAAATATGCAGTCCCCACTCTTATTGGTGAAGGGGATTTTGTTTGAATCTTTCCTCTTATTCCTGCAAATATTGCGGCTAAAAGAATTACTGACAAAGTAACTCTAAGCCACACATTAATAGGTCTAGTTATACTTGTATTCCTAAAAATCTTTCTCAATATTAAAAACAACAGAATCGCAAGTATCACAAGAGGGACAAGAATCAAGAAGTAACGTGGCTCTTCAAAAATCATTGAAAATACAATACTATAATTATCAAACCATTCAAAAGCTCCCACCGAAAACCTGTCATAAAATTGATTGAAATACGGAATATCTGCGGCAGCAACAATAAAAAACAAAGAAAAGAATACAGCAATCCAGTAAAACATAATATTATTCACATACTTATTGTCCTTACCAATAATATCACAAATAGACAAAACAAGAGCAGGCATAAACAACACATAGCTTGAGACAACAGTGTCAAACCTTAGCCCCATTAAAAAGGATTTAAATATTGTTGACATAGCAACACTGTCAAAATCTAATAAATCAATATTTGAAAAAAACAATATCAATCTGAAGACACTGAATATTGACAGTACCAACAAATAGGTTTTCAATATTAGTTTCACACTCTTAGTAAGTTTCATATTACTGCTATTTTCTGAAGCACAAAATTAGTCCATTTCTTCCAAACTTTACAATTTTATTAATTGTATTTAGAACAATATTTCTCTATAAAGCTCTAGATACTGCTTTATGCACCTTTCCCAAGAAAAGGATTCTGCATGTTCTTTTATTTTTACGCTCAGCTCCTTCTCATTCTGCTCATAGTGTCGAAGTCCATTTTTCACAACTTCAAGCATATGCTCTGCTTCAAAGTTTTGAAAGTAATATGCAAAATCACCTCCGACTTCAGGCAGAGATGTCAAATTACTCAAAAATACAGGCTTCCCATAATACATTGCCTCTATTGCCGGCATCCCAAAGCCTTCGGCAATGGATGGAAAAAGAAATGCTTCACAGTTTTCGTAGAGCCATTTCTTATTTTCGGAGCTTATTGCCCCTGTCATAACAATCTGATTATCTATATTAAGGGTCTTCGTCCTTTCTCGGATTAAATCAGCATACGATGTATTATTGTTACCAGCTATTACCAGCTTATAATCCGGCATTTTGCCCAACATCGGCAGCAAAGTATGAATATTTTTTTTCCCCGTCAGATGACTTATAGTAAAAAAGAATTTATTAACATCTACATTATCTGGTTTTACACTTTCGAGATCATCATCAAAGCTGATACCATTGTATATTCGCCTAACTGTCTTATTTGAAAGAGCTATATGCCTCTCTATATCAGATTTTGCAAAATCTGATATGCTCGTAATATAATCAGTTCTATTAACGGTCTGTTGCAGCCTATTCAAATAGCGTTTACCTTTTTTAGGCGTTTTCTCAATTAAAAAGTTTAAATCATGAATAGTCATCAAATGTAAAGTCTTAGCATTTGGAAGAAAATTATCGGATTGGTATAGGTTGTGCCACAAATCGTACGTTTTATTTAGGCAAGAAAAATACTTTATCAATAAATTGGCTTTGACCGTCTTGACATTCGGCTGATTAAAAGAGAGTTTACTGTTCGTCGGAATTAAGAAGTCGACAGACATATCATCAGGAATCTGTCTACACAGTTCATTTGCAAAATTCAAAGAAAATTGCCCCAATCCTGTATACAGATTATTTGTCTTATATAAATTGACCAATATATTTTTCATCTTCCTATTTAAACATTTGCATATACTCCGCTTTATCTTTCACTTTTTTTTATTTCTCTCCAAAGATACCTATTTTAATTTGACTTTATAGACGGACTCAAATTATTTCTTAGCTTTGCGACAAACATATCCAATCAATGAAGCTAGCATACGATGCCAAACGCATAACGAACAACTACACTGGGCTGGGTAACTACAGCCGCTTTGTGGTGAATAATCTGGCGGAGCAGTATACAGAGGACAGTTTTTTACTGTTTTCTCCCGACGAGGCAAAGCCTGCAATGCGAGAGCTTATAAGCAAGAGTGAGAATATAGAGTTTTTGCTGCCACGCAAGAAATTAAATAATATCGGGAAGGCGGTCTGGCGGTCGAGGAGCATAGCCAAAGACATAATGCAGGCTAAGCCAGATTTATATCACGGGCTAACCAATGAGCTGCCTTTCACGATAAAAAAGACAAGCATTCCTGCCATCGTAACGATTCACGATTTGATATTTCTGCATTATCCTCAGTTTTATAAGTTTATCGACCGCAAGATTTACAACTACAAATTCCGCAGAGCTTGCGAAGATGCTTCCCACGTGGTGGCAGTGAGTGAATGCACCAAACGTGATATTATCAGATTCTACAAGATAGACCCCAAGAAAATCAGCGTTATTTATCAGGGTTGCAGCCCCATGTTTATGCAGAAAGCAAGTGTTGAACAAAGAGCGGAAGTAAAGGAGAAGTTTAATCTGCCTTCGGAGTTTATCTTGTCGGTTGGTACGGTTGAAGAACGAAAGAACCTACTGCTGACAGTAAAAGCTCTCAAAGCCTCCAAGCTCGACATAAAGCTGGTCGTGATAGGACGGCGGAAGAAATATGCAGAACAGCTTGATGCTTTTATTGAGCAAAACGGTATGCAGGGTCAGGTTTTGTTTCTCAAGGATGTAGAAGTCAAAGAGCTGCCCACTATCTATCAGCTTGCGTCATTATTCGTATATCCATCTCTGTATGAGGGATTTGGTATACCATTAATTGAAGCTCTGCATTCAGAAATTCCTGTTATAGGAGCGTCGGGCTCGTGTCTTGAGGAAGCTGGTGGGGCAGACTCTGTGTATGCATCCCCACTCAATCATGAAGAGCTTGCAGAAAAGATAAAATGGATACTGAGCGACAGGCAGCAAGCTCAAACTATGGTCGACAAAGGGCTAGAGCATGTAAAGAAGTTTGCACACAAAAAGGTAACAAGAGAGATGATGGAGCTTTATCAGTCGATACTGTGATGCTGCGATACTATGATGCTGTGATGTTACGATGTTACGATGTTACGATTAAATACAATGCATTGATGGATTACACATACTTTCTCATTAGATAAATCTAATAAAAATAGCTCGTTTTTCAATTTTCATTAGACATATCTAATAAGATATTGGAAAATTGACTATCTTTGCTTTAGATAAATCTTATGTTTATGGATTGGTATGGAATGACAGACCTTGCAATAGCTGGCGAGTTGGGAGAAAGAATTAAGGACACTCGAAAAAGAAAGCAATTTTCGCAGAAAGATGTTGCAGAGCGGTCGGGCTTGAGTGCCTTTACAATTTCTCAGATAGAAACAGGGAAAAATACATCTTTGGCGTCTCTTATTGCAGTGATGAGAGTTTTGAGACTCTTAGAGAATTTTAACAGTTTAGTGCCTGAATTAGTGATAAGTCCACTAGAAATATTTAGACAACAATCAAAAAAGCGGAAAAGATGACGAAGCTCAGTGTTAAAGTATCGATATGGGGAAAAGAAGTTGCCGCAATGGTTTGGGATGATGAGAATGAGTATTCAGTTCTTGAATTTTTTCCTGATTTTGAAAAAGAAGATATCGACCTCTCTCCACTTATGATACCATTGGAAGACCTCAAACGTGGCGACAGAATATATTATTTTCCTACGAATAGGAACAACACCTTCAAAGGGCTTCCTGGTTTGATTGCCGATTCTCTTCCTGATGATTATGGAAACCAGATTATTGACGAATGGTTTGCGAGCAAGGGACTTACACATATGGAGTTTAATTCACTAGACCGCCTTTGCTATATTGGGAAGCGTGCAATGGGAGCACTTGAATTTGAGCCATCAAACCATGATGTATCGTTGGATGAATCATCTCTTGTTGAAATATCATATTTAACCGAACTTGCACGAGAAGTTTTAGGAAAACGCAAGGTATTTAGAGCAGAGCTGATGAGAGGAAAAGACAAGTCTCTTTTAGATATTTTGAAAGTAGGAACATCGGCAGGAGGTGCAAAACCAAAAGCAGTCATTGCTACTAATGAGGACATGTCTGAGGTGCGCTCTGGGCAAGTAAAAGCTCCTAAGGGATTTAGCTATTGGCTTTTAAAATTTGATGGTCTTGAAGCAGGGAAAGTAAGCGACAACCCTATGGGAATAGGCAGGATAGAATACGCATACTATAAAATGGCACTTGATTGCGAAATAACAATGACAGAATGCCGTCTGTTTAAAGAAGGTGAGCATGCCCACTTTATGACAAAAAGATTTGACAGGAGTGCTGATGGGGAGAAATTTCATATTCAGACCTTATGCGGACTAGCTCATTACAACCGCGACGACAGACATTCTTATGAACAGGTTTTTCAGCTTATGAGACGTTTAGGACTATCCTATGTAGACATTGAGCAATTTTATAGAAGGATGATTTTCAATATTGTATCAAGAAATCATGACGACCATACAAAAAATCATTCATTCATTTTGAAACCCAAAGAGCAATGGCAACTCGCCCCGGCTTACGACCTTTGCTATTCCTATTCTTCCACAGGCAGGTGGACTATGCGTCATCAAATGTCGGCAAATAATAAACGTGAAGACTTTACTTATTCGGATCTATTGACAATCGGAAAAAATGTAGGCATAAAAAATGCCAAACATATAATAGAACAAGTTGTTGAGGTAGTCTCAACGTGGAATACCTATGCTTCCGCTTGCAATGTCAGCAAACAGCACAAAGAGCATATCGGGAGGAATCTGCGCTTACTTTATAGGTAGCATCTACATTATTGTTCATTGTTAGAGAATGATTTTAGGTCAAATTGTTCGTTGACAACGAACATTTTTTATTATATTTGTTCTCTGTAAAAGAATAAACAGATGAATAAAAGCAGATAATATTCGATAAAGGGTTATCTCTATTATTACGAACAATCATATTTATTTTTTTATCTCAAGAAGTACGACTTCTCTGTAAAGGAGCAAATTATGAATCCCAAAAAGGTTTATACTATCGACCATACTTTTTCAAATAGGCTAGGCTTAAATTTTTCGCAGAATAATGGACGGATTTTGGAGAATATTGTATTTATAGAGCTTCTACGACGTCAAAAAGAAGTTTACTATTACCTAGGCAAACATGAATGTGATTTTTTGGTAAAAGATGGTTTGAATATCGTGCAGGCGATACAAGTTTGTTGGCAATTAGATACTGATAATTTTGAACGAGAAGTGAATTGGAAATGGCTGTTAGCCATCGGCTAGAAGCTAATGGCTAACGGCTATTTTTTTTACATCATTGATTTAATACCTCGAATTAGTCCTGCCATTTCGGAGAGACCTTTAAAGCGCCCTATCAGCGGGTATCCAGGATTTGCTTTCAGCTGAAAGTCGGTAAGTATCCGTATTCCGTGGTCGGGGCGGTAAGGAATTTCTAGGGTTTTGCCTGAGTCTTCTCTGCGTTTTTCTTCCTTCAACAAGGCTTTCACAATAGCGGGCATATCGAGATAGCCGTCGAGGTGTCCTGACTCAAAAAACTGGTAATCATTGTTGAAACAAGTATTGCGCAGATGGGCAAAAAATATTCGGCTTCCATATTTCTCTGCAATTGCAACGATGTCGTTATTCCTATTTGCGGACAGCGAGCCTGTACAAAGGGTGATACCATTGTTTGGCGACGGCACTTCGTTGAGCATCCAATCGTAGTCTACCATTCCGCCCACTATACGAGGGAGTCCGAGTACGGGGAACGGCGGGTCGTCGGGATGGATAGCAAAGTTCACCCCTGCCTCTTCTGCCACTGGCATAATATCTTCGAGGAAGCGTTTTAGGTTAGCTCGCAGTTGCTCTTTTCCCATTTTGTGATATTGGTCGATGAGTTTCAGGAACTCACCTGCCGGGTCTTGCGAATTTTCGTCGATATTGCCGTCGACGAATGCACCGGTAGCAATTATCACGTTGTGCAGAAGGCTCTTTTTATCTTCCTCGCTAAGGGTTTTATAAGTTTCTTTTGCTTTAGCAACGAGGTCTTCACTGTAGTCATTTTCTGCTCCGGGACGTTTAAGTACGTAAGCATCAAATGCAACAAAAGTAGGAAAATCGAAAAGCAGGGTCTCACCACCGTTTGGAGCTTTGTAGTTAAGGGTTGTACGAGTCCAATCTAGCACGGGCATAAAGTTGTAGCACACAGTTGTAACACCGCAAGCACCAAGATTTCTGACCGATTCTTTATAATTTGCTATCAGTTGTTCACGCTCTTCGTTGCAGAGCTTAATACCTTCGGTAACGGGCAGGCTTTCCACCACCGACCACTGCATTCCGTGATTTTCGATATCTGTTTTGGTCTTTGTAATCTCTTCTTTTGTCCACACCTCGCCGTTGGGGACATGATGAAGCGAGGTAACTACTCCTTCCACTCCCATTTGAGCAAGGTCTTTCAGTGTGATGGTATCTTTTTGCCCGAACCATCTCCAAGTTTTTATCATAATATCAGTTTTCTAAAAGGTTAAACGCCACTAAATGAGCTAAATCCACCATCGACAGGAATTATTGCACCTGTAATGAAGCTCGCTTCGTCGGAAGCGAGAAAATGTACAATGCCGTTTAGCTCCGATATATCACCAAATCTGTTCATCGGTGTTTTGGCAAGGACTTTCTTACTTCTGTCTGTATAAGTTCCATCGGGATTAATTAGCAAAGCTCGGTTTTGGTCGCCGATAAAGAAACCTGGAGCAATGGCGTTAACTCTGATTTTATCGCTAAATTTCGATGCCATTTCGTTTGCCATCCATTTTGTAAAGATGTTCACTCCACTTTTGGCGGTAGAATATCCCAGCACCCTAGTCAGAGCAGAGTATGTTGCCATCGACGAGATGTTTATAATACAGCCCGACTTTGCATTGGCAAGAGCTTTGCCAAACACGATGCTAGGAAGTACCGTGCCATTGAGGTTTAGCTCATTGACGAATTTAAATGCTTCAATATCCATGTCGAAAACCGTTTCATCGGCAGTGAGCGAGCCTTTGGGGGTATTCCCTCCTGCTGCATTGATGAGTATATCGATTTTGCCACAGTCTGCTAATATTTTATCTCTGACCGTTTCGAGAGACTTCACGTCGAGGACATTACACTCGTATCCATAAGCTTTTCCCCCTGCTTTGGTGACATCGTCAATTTTTTTATCAATATTTTCTTTTCTAAGGTCGAGGATAACGATAGTAAGTCCCTGTTTAGCAAGACTATCAGCTATATTTCCTCCCAACACACCGCCGCCGCCTGTAATGATGGCGACTTTTCCGCTTATATCAAAAACTTTATCACTGTTCATAATAATCTGTTTTCTCTTTTGTATTTGTAATATTAATAACTTAACTTTCGCACAAAGCTAGTGAATATCGAAGTAATAATCAATAGTAAATCACATGAAACGAGCCTTTTTTAATTGTAAATGGTGAATTGTAAATGATTAATGAAATGACGGATGATTAAAAACAGCAAAAGCATAAAGCCTATAGCTTACAGCTTATTGCAAAATTATAAACATATGAACATAGTAGTATTAGATGCTTATCCTGCGAGTGCTGACGACAGCTCTTGGGATGGGCTTAAAAAATTAGGAGCTACGGAAGTGTACGTACACACTTCTGAGGGGCAAGTGTTGGAGCGTTCTGCGGATGCAGATATTATTCTGACAAACAAAGTTATATTTAACAAGGACATTATCGCCAAACTTCCAAAGCTGAAGTACATCGGGGTGCTTGCCACAGGAGTTAATAACCTTGATATGAGTGCAGCATCAGCGGCGGGTATAACTGTCACCAACATTCCTGCATACAGTACTGACTCGGTAGCACAAATGGCATTTGCACATTTTCTGAGCGTTGCCAACAAGGTAGAGAGCTACAGCGCGGACGTACGCAAGGGAGAGTGGGAGCAGTCGAAGCATTTTTGTTTTTACACACACAAGCAAGTTGAGCTAAGTGGCAAGACTTTGGGTATTATCGGATTTGGAAAAATTGGTCAAAAGATAGCAAAAATAAGTCAGGCATTTGGCATGAATGTTGTTTTCAACAATAGAAGTGATAAAAGAGGTCTGATATCCGGCACAGAACAAGTTGATATTGAGACTCTTTTTAGTGTGTGTGATTTTATAAGTGTAAATACACCTTTAACAGAAGAGAACAAGGAGTTTATCGACTCGTCTTTGCTAAGCAAATGCAAGGATAGTGTGGTAATTTCCAACACTGGAAGAGGTCTTTTGGTGAATGAGCAAGACATGGCAGATGCGCTTGAGCAAGGACTAATAAGGGCGTACTGTGCCGATGTACTATCATCGGAGCCTCCAAGTGGCGACAATCCTCTTCTTCACGCAAGGAACTGCTACCTCACGCCCCACATTGCGTGGGCAACGGTCGAGGCACGAGCACGCCTAATTAACATAGCTACGGAAAATGTTGAATATTTTATTCGCGGGCGACCGCAATGTGTGTGTAACAATTTCTAAAAGCAAAATGAACAAAAAAAGATTTCTTTATTCAGCGTCATTTATCATTTTTGGAGTACTGAGCAGTTGTAACAAAGTGTACGAAGACACCACTCCAAACGTTGATAATGACGCTTTTTACGTATGTACAAACCTCTCAAAAGATGTAGACTCTCCTCCTTCGTACTATTGGTATTTCAGTACGAGCTCCAGTTCACAAATCGACACAGCTGCTATCGATGTAAAATTTTATGGCGAATATGCTATGCACAGTAAGGACTCCACAAAAATGACTTATGTGTACAGCTCTGAAAAGCCCATTCCTATGTCTCACGAGGACATAACGGTAGAGTTTAGGGCAAGTATTGAAAATGAGAGTATTACAAGCTACGATTTAGTTTTAGGCAAGGAGTATATTGTTAAGCCTGCCATCTTCGACAAGCACAGCGAATGGGCATATAAATACATTTATGCTTCGTGGGACATTCCATCAGACAACAAGCACGACAATTTTGATTTGGCACTGTCGCAAAATGGAAAAGAAATATTCTCATTAAAAGGAAAGGGCAAGGTTCTATCCCCCACAACAGACTCATACTTGCTGACACCAAAAGAGATATTCTCGGACGACATCGAAACTATGCCTTCGGGGACTTATTTACTCACCCTTAAGACTCTGAAATACTCAGGTTCTTATTACGGTGATGCAAAGGGGATAAACTGCATGGGAGTTGACACTATGACAGTGTACATCAGATAAAAGACAATAAATATTTTACGAAAATCGACTTTATCTCTACTAAAGTCGATTTTTTTGTGTTTGATGACGCAACCTTTTATCTAAGCCTGCGTCTAAGGGTTGAACAAGAAAAATAACAATGAGAACAATGAATATGAAAAATTTACTTACAGCATTATCGGCAGTGATTGTCGCAGGTTTCTTTGCAAGTTGCAACAGCACCGAAAGTGAGCCTTACATTTATTATGATGCGTTTTACACGACTCGCAACAACAGTGGCAGTATATATAGCTCACCGGACTATTATCAGTCTTTCACGGTTAGCTCTACAAGTTCGATGGACAGTGTGAGTGTAGGTTGGGGTTACGGTGCAAATACAAGTCTTAATGCACAAAACAAGGCAAAGAGCTACTTTAAGAAGGATGTACTTTCCTACTCTCCGAGCAGTTCTGAAACGTATAGCTTCAACATAAAGATGTCGAATGGCGACACTTACCAAAAATATGACATAATTCCTGCAACCAGCATGGTGGCACCTGCTCTTATAAATAGGAGTTCCGTTACTGCCAACTCCGATACGATCTTCCTGCGCTGGGATACCATACCTGGCAACAACAGAGACTATTTCAATCTTGCTTTAGAGAAAGACAGTACTATATACTTTAGTCTCAACAATGGGTATGCCATTCCTGACACGACTTCACGGTTTAGCATAAGTCCGAGTAATCCTTTTTGGCAGCAAGGTGGTACTACAATACCAAGTGGCGATTATCTGCTGACACTTTATACCTACAAAGTTGCAAGCACAACATCGGGAGGTACAGGTATTAACTGTCTTGGAATAGACACAATGACAATAAGCGTTCCTTAAGAAATACACTCTTTTCACCATTGAATATGATGAAGGCAATCGGGGAGCAATCCTGACGGTTGCCTTTTTAAATGAAAACGAAACGAGCATGAAACAGACAATAGTAATACTCACAAGCATAATGTTGGCAACAGCATTGTTATCAGCATGCAGCAAGGACGATGACCCGGTCATCTACTACGACGCATTTTATGTATCGAGAATACCCAGTAGGCTTGTCAGTGGGAAAGTAAACTATTATAAGACATTTGAGGTATCATCTGCCAATAGTATTGCCAGTGCCTCAGTAACACTGAACGACAACATTCTAGGAGAGGGCTACACTCTTGAAAATCAGAATATAGAAGGAGGTCATCTATTTAGCAAAGAAGTTAGTACGGAGACACTTGGCGAGGTAGGCGTTGATTTTAGTGTTAGCCTGAGTGATGGCAGCACACACAGCGACGAAGATGTAATTTTGGGCTCGGATTATGTTATATCTCCCTCATTAATAAACTCTTCCTCTCTTGTTGCCAGTCAGGACTCCATATATTTTTCTTGGACAAATACGACAGATAATAAAATTAACAGCTATACCGTTAAGATGGAAAAGGACGGCAAATCATTTTTCAACGAGAGCATCAGCAACGAATTGACAGAAATAACAATAAGACCTGGCGCTTATGCCAAGATTGAATCCGGCACATATACACTCGGTCTTTACAGCTATAAGAACACGGCAAATTCTCGAAATGATGCCAAAGGCTATAATTGCATCGGTATCGACGAAATAAAAATAACAATAAACTGATAACCATTTTATTAACCATATAATTAAAACAAAATCAAAATGAAAAAAATTTTGAAGTTCTTACCCATTGCATTTATTGCAATCGCTCTTACATCTTGTAACAACGACGACGACGACTCAGCACGAGTAAGCGTCGATGCCTACTACAAGGTAGTCAACACAGGCATGACATCAGATGGAGTTCTGGATTACACATTAGCATTCGACGCGACTTCCACCGGGACAATCGATTCAGCCAGTGTTTCTTATGGTGCTGGTGCTGCAACCGTAGTGCTTAGTAAACAAGATGCGACAAACGGCTCACACTTCTATGGTGAAACTAATGCTGCAACACCAACAGGAAATGAAGGGCTTATCGTTTATGACTTTACTATTACTGAGGGCAGCGGCGGACAAATCCTTACCGACCAGATTAACACGGCAGAACTTGTAGCTCCTGCATTAATAGATGTAGCAAGTATTTCTGCAAATGCCGACACCCTGCAATTCGCATGGACTGTTGTAGCAGACAATGGACAAGACTATTTCACTGTTGAAGTAACAAAAGACGGCAGTGTAGTTTATCAAGACGAAAGCAACATCAATGTTGACAAGGGAGAAACAAGCATTGTAATCACTCCTGCCGATGCAGCATGGAAAGGTGGCGACAAAATCGAGTCGGGATTATACAACATCACCCTATCGACAGTTAAAAAATCTGGTATGACTACTGCCGACACTGGCAAGTTCAACTGCATTGGTATAGACGAAGTTGAAAAGACTCTAAGCATTGCGACAGAATAAACAGTTCCTGTTTATCAAATAAAAGTAGCCTCGTGAGCAATCTCGGGGCTTTTTGTTGTGCTAAACTTCCACAAATCGTAACAAAAAATTTCGTTCACTTCACTATAAATTTCTTTTCTTTGCAACTGCAAAACACTGTCGATGATAAAAGCACTTCGCAATATCAGCCTGCACGAGCGGGCAATTTTCAACAAACAATTGCTGTACTCCACTACTGAGGGACTTATTAAGGGCTGCTTGCTTCTGAATGAATTTGTTTTCATTAGGGGCATGAAAGGCACTGATTTTCAGTTAAGTATCCTCTTTCAATTTAGCATGGTGGTATTTGTATTTGCCTTTATTATCAATCAGTTTGAGCGCAGTGTTGCCAACAAAAAGAAGTTGATACGCATAACGGCAGTTGTGAGTCGTCTTCCTCTGTTTTCGCTGATAGCCATGCACTTTTCGGCACATGGCAACTACGAGCCTTTCCATCATTATTGGTTTTTATCGGTTTTCTTGATATACTATTGTGCCAATCCGATAATTTTACCCATTCTCAATCAAATGATGAAAGCCAACTACGAGCCTCAGAATTTCAGTAAACTTTTTGGTTTAGGGCAGACGGTACAAAAGGCATTCACACTGACCGCCACTTTCACCTTTGGTTTTCTTCTTGATGCACATCCTAATATTTTCTTATGGATATACCCGACACTTGGATTTTTCAGTATTATTTCATTCTTCAATATCTCCACCATTAAATTTACTGATGTTGTAGAGGCAAAGGCAAAATCCTTTGGCAAGATGGTTTCGGGAGCTATCAGGCAGACCGGCAGCATATTGAAAAACAACGTACCTTTCAGGGATATGACTATTGGTTTTATGCTCTACGGTTTTGCGTGGATGTCTACTCATGCGGTGATTACTATCTTCTACGAACGCGCCTTAGGGCTGAAATACTCCGACGTAGCCCTCTACAAAAATATATTCGACATTATCCCGATTTTTATGTTGCCTTTTTTTGGCGATTTGCTGCCTAAGCTGAAGCCTCATAAATTTGCGGTTATGACCTTTTCATTTTTCCTTTTGTACATTGTTTTCACAGCAATAACCTATTATCATCCTATACACACTACTTTTTTGGGCTACAAGGTATATTTATTTTTATTTATGGCGGCGATTTTCTATGGATTGTTTCAGTCAGCACAGCCGATGATATGGGGTATCGGTTCGTCGTACTTCTGCAAGCCCGAAGAGGCAGGTCAATATCAATCTGTCCATCTCACCTTTGTGGGCATCAGAGCCTTGTTCTCGCCTTTAATAGGGATATTGATACTGCACAATATGGGCTATATGACAGTATTTCTGTTAGCGGGAATAATTCTATTGTTTGCTATCGTGTGGATGTATCGCGCACACAAGCTACACTTCCGTTCGATGTAGGCTTATCGTCTTGTTTATCGAAGAAAGTATTCTTAAACTCTTCATACCACTTTGTTGCAAAAGGCATGACGGAAGGTGCAATTTTTTTGACGGGAGCATAAAAAAGAGTTCTTGAAGCATATCTGTCGCTTGTTTCTTTCTCCAAGACATAACTATCGAGCAAGAAAATCAGACAACTAAGCAGAAAAGCGTATTTAAGAGCATTAAACACTGCACCTGCAATGCGGTCGATAAAACCGAGTTTCACGGCACGCAAGGCGTTTCTAAGAGCTTTGAATATCAAAAATATTATTAGTGCAATAATCGCAAAGGTTATTACAAACGACACCAGAGGGACATATTCGGGGTCTAGCGTCGTATTTTTCAGTATGAGAGCCGAAGTAAAGAGTGAGAATTTTATTGCCCCGACAACACCTAAAAACATAGCAACAAGTCCTGCAATAGAAATAATAAAGCCTCTACGAAAGCCCATTATCACTCCGATACAAATCACAATGCCTATTATTATGTCTATAGTTGTCATGCTGTTTTTATTTTACAGTTTTACATCTGCCGATGTAGTTATCATTGCGCCTTTTTCTTTTGCCATTTTATAAGTGTCCTCCCCTAGTGTTTCAAATCCTGTTACAGGCGACATACAATCAGACAAAATCAATATTTCAGCATTTATGTTGCCCATCTCATAGATTTGTTTTACAGTGTTTGCCACACAATGGCTTTTAGCCTCGCCGGCAATGATAATTCTATCAGCGTCTTTGAGCTGAGCGATAAGCTCTTGATTGTAGTCGGTAGACTTATCGTTTTTATCTATCACGTTGGCACGTAGTGCACCAAAATGCTCGGTATAAGGGTTCAGTCCTTTTTGATATAATGTAAATCGCGTACCTTGAGTGCGCTCCCAGTTAGAAATAGCTTTCATCAGCGATGGTACGATTGCAGCACCAACAGAGCCGATAATGCAGTGTTCTGGCCACACAGTGTGAGTAAACTCTCCTTTGCTTTCGAGGTCTTGCAGGTATTGTATTACCTCTTCCTTTTTCTCTATTGGCAGATATTCGCCGTCAATCACTTGTTGAGCAGATATTTGCGTGAACACTCCGACTTGTTTCCCATTTTTGTCAGTCCAAAACCCGGGATGAGCAATATCAAGCACATGGTGTGAGTCTTGGGTCAGGACGATACTACAGAGTTTATCCTTATTGTCGTTTATGAAACTCACGAGCCGCCCCATGTCTTCCACAGCACCGTTTACAAAGAGCGAGCCATCGGGCGAACAGAAGTCATTTTGGGCATCAATAATAAGTAGAAGGTTTTTCTTTTCGTCCATAACTTTAGATTTACAAGAACTCACTCCGAATGTCAATGATGCAATAACAACAAGGCACAGAGCGAGACAGGTCAAAATTCGTTTGTTCATAATGTTTATATTACAGATAGCGGTCGCTTGTCGGATTTTAGACAATATCCACAATCTTCATTTAAAATCTGCGAGCTACACTCATATAGCCCTATTTTCAAGCACCGCAAAGGTAAACATTATAAACGTAAAGCAAGACTAAAACTCAAATATCAAGAAATCAAAATTATTTATTAGTTGTAAGTTCCGAAATCGTCATTACTTTCGTTGTCGCCCATATTTCCGTCATCCGAAGGTTCATGATAATCGTTAGAATAAGAATCGTCGTTTCTGTCATCACGATGATTCTTTCTATTGTTGTTTCCTGACTGCTTCCATCTGATAGAGCGGATGAATGCCGAGAGCATTCTTTCAATTTCTTGCGACTCCTCAAGCACCGATTTGTGCATTTCTTCGTCAATTAGTCCTTGTTTAAGGCAAATATCCAAGCATGTTTGAAATCTAAACAATGCACCTTGCGCACTTTGTAGAAATACAATGATTTCCTTGTCTGCTCTACGGCTGTAGGCTTCAGCGATTGTCATCGGTACATTCAGGGCATTACGAATCAGTTCATCACCCAATATGCCCATGTTTTTCATTGCTTTTATGTCTACATCCACGTCGGACGCAAATTGCACCGCTTTTTCCCAAACCCGCAGGTCTCTGTAAATCTTCATCAGTATGTGTATAATTAAATAAGTTAAACTTTAACAATAACTAGATACATTAACATCGACATACTTCATCACCATCCCAAAACTGTCTTACCGACAAACAATCAAATCATCCCAAAACGGTATGCAATGTTTTTTGCAAAGTAATACATTTTTTTCTATTGCCGTAATAATTTCAGAAAAAAAAATTATTAATTAAAAGAGATAATTTTGCACAAAGCCTCTACTTCCCAATATTATCAGGAACTGCAGGGTAAGTTAGTAATTTACACTTGGTACGACTATTTCTGTCTGAATACTAATCGAGAAGTTCTTTTTTTTGAATATTTCGTATTCCGAGCGTGTGTAGGAATATTTCTGGTTCATAACAGGCACAACAATTCCGGACATAGTGATAGCAGGCGACGAGAATGTCATTTGCGAGGACTTTATTTTCTGATCAAAGATTTTGTTTGCTTCCGACAGGAAATTTGAAAGGAGAGGGTTCAGTTGATATTCTTTTTCATTTACTGTACTCTGAATCAAATCATCGAAAGCCTTTACTGTTAAGGGTGCAAAATACTCTGAGGATAGGCTCAAGTCGGTATCAGGCATTAGCTCATAGTTCCCGATGTTATCAGGTTTTTCATATCTTAGAGTATCGGTTTCCTGTGCGAAACACTTTGTTCCAAGCATCCAAATACTTATAATCACCATGCACAAAAAGAAAACTCTAATCATATCAAAACTCTGTTACTCTCACGAATGTATCAATAAAATACATTTCTATGCATCCATAACGTTTCAATAGTAAAGATATTATGTATACTTTTGTCCCTATTAATAAACGCATTCACGACAAAAAGAGCAAATATGACTTTACATAGAGAAGGAAGGAAATCCCTACTGCTGTCATGGGGAATATTCGCAGCACTGGTTCTGCTTGACATTATTTACCCATGTATTATCTTAAGTCTTCTATCGTTTTTGGCATTTATCCCTGCGCTATTCTTTTTACAGTTTTTCAGACTACCGAAGCGAGAAATCACTCCTCTTGCTTCTCAGCTATTATCGCCATGCGACGGTAAGGTCGTGATAGTCGGCAAGAAGTTTGAAAAAGAATACTTCAACAAAGAGATGACATATATTGCTATTTTCATGAATGTCGACAATGTACACGTAAATATGGTTCCGATAGATGGCGAAATTATTTACAAAAAGCACAACAAGGGCAAATTTATAGCGGCCTTCAAGCCAAAATCTGCCGATGAGAACGAAAATGCCACAACAGTTATTAAGGCCACCGACGGCAAGGAGATATTAGTTCGTCAGATAGCTGGAGCGGCGGCAAGGCGCATATCGACTTATCCCGAAGTGGGCGACAAAGTAACTCAAAGAGAAGAATTAGGATTTATCAAACTTGGGTCTAGGGTAGACTTGTATCTCCCTGAGGGTAGCGAAGTTCTGGTAAAGGAAGAGCAAAAAGTAAGATGGGCAAAAGATATCATTGCCAAACTATAAAAATATGACACAAAACAACAACTTAGCGATTTTCCCAAATGCCGTCACCATGATGAACTTGGTTTTCGGAGTAGCATCAATAGTGTTCTGCATGGAAGGTAACATCGGACCTGCGGCAATATGTATTGGGATAGCGGCAATATGTGATTTTTTGGACGGTTTTGTAGCAAGGTTGGTAAAAGCATCTTCGGAGCTTGGTTCACAATTGGATTCATTGGCAGACATGGTGTCCTTTGGTGTTGCTCCTGCTCTCATCATGTACAAGATAATAAAATCGGAGCTTATAGGCATCCCTCCTATTTACAGCACAACGATTGATTTATACAGCATGATACTCATCCTCTCACCGCTTGTAGTCGTCATTTGTGGGGCATACAGGCTAGCACGATTTAACGTAGACACGGAGCAAGCCAAAGAGTTTAAGGGTTTACCCATTCCGGGAGCTGCCATTTTCTTGGCTTCGTTTGCAGTAATCCACGAATACACAGACAACTACATACTAATTGATGTGTTGCTCACTCCCCAATATTTGGCAATATTCTCCTTGTTTATCGGAATAATGATGGTATCAAGTATCCCCATGTTCTCCTTTAAATTTGATGGTTTCGGCATAAGCTCCAATTTATTGAAATACATTTTTGCCATCTTCAGTCTGATACTATTAATAAGTATCAAGCTCTATGCTATTCCGATAATTGTGATGGCATACATCATAGTCTCGCTTGTGAGATGGGTTTTGCCACGATGAAGATTTGCATAATGCAGATATTTGACATTGATAGACAGACTCTACTTAGCCAAACAATCGATTGAAGTGGTTATCTAGGTGTTTACGCATACCCTCTCTAAATTTCTTGGGACTACCTGTCTTAAGAATATCCACCAGACCTCTGTGAGAAACATGTTTCTTCTTCTTGGTTGGTCTATCCAACAAGCCACTGTCATAAGCATAATTAAATATGGGCAGCAACACTGATTGAAAATTCATGAGTGTATAATTCCCGCTTATCTCGTAGAGCTTGCCATGAAACTTTATTTCATGTTCAATATCAAAAAGCACACTATTAGTAGCTTCAGGTTCAGAATTAGTAATTTCTTCCAATTCGAGAATATTTTGGTCACTCAAATTATTAAAAATTGAATCAGCCATTCCTATCTCAAGGATAAGGCGGAGTTCAAAAATCTCTCTCAAAGTACTACTATCAAGAGCCTTTGGAATCATTGAGCGCTGAAGTATTTGTGCAATATTTGGACTAGTAAGGACTGTACCTTTGTGTTTTATAGAATCCACTAATCCCATAGTTTTCAATCTGGTCAGTGTCTCGCGTATAACAGTTCTACTCACTCCCATAGCTTTAGCCAACTCAAGTTCCTTGGGGATTAGGTCTCCAGGCTTGAGCCCTCTACTGCTAAAAAACTCCAACAACTGCATTTCCACTCTATCAACTAGGCTGCTAGTGTCAATTGTAGAGATATGATTTATCAAGTTATCATCCGACATAATAATACGAAGTATAAATAGTAGCGCAAAGGTACAGTATTTCTAGTTCAATAAAAAAGTAGATTTATCTTTTTTGTAGGCTTATTCTGTAATAGCTAAAAATCACTGGAATGTATTTTTCAATTAAAAAAAATCAGCAGGCAAAGACGAAGATGGAGAAAAAAACGGAACTGTAATTGCTACTGTCAATGAGGTATCAGCAGTTGTTGACAAAGCAACAGTACATCTATACGTCGTTAAATTGGATTATGGAAACGGCAACAGACTCTGAGGGCAATTATAACTTTGGCAGTATGTCAGAAGGAAATTACTGGATTACGGCAGTTGCCACCATGAACGGAGTGAAATATGTACTCTCCCGTTGGACTTTATTTACCATCCGGACAGTCTGAAACAGCAGACATAATAATATCCAAGTCAGAATAAACACTAGTAAGACAGTGTTATCTTAATTCCATTAGGGTACACCATAGGCTAGAGTCTTATAATGTACCCTAATTTTTTCTCCAAAACAACATCGCTTTATTTTATATTAATTTTCAAGTAACAATAATCGGGTGGCACAATACGCTGTAAATCAGATATTTTAAATATCTTAACACGAGGACACCTTCCGTGTTTATGTTAAAGATACACAAACTTCAGAATAACTTTTGGCATAATGAAATCAATTCATATATTTGCATGCATTAAGTATGACATAATACAAATCAAAAAGTCAAGTTTATGAAAAAACAATTTACCAGGAAATCCATAGTTTTAGCTGCTCTACTAGTAGTTGGAGTAGTGCATGGCATGACACAAATTGCAGTAAAGGGTAAAGTAACAGATGCTGAATTTAATGACCCTTTACCTGGAGTTAACGTCGTAATATCGGGGACTACCACTGGAGCAATAACAGATGTAGATGGTGGATTTTCCATTGAGGTTCCATCATATGAAACAGAGTTGGAGTTCTCAATGATTGGTTATGAGCGTTATAGAGTAAAAGTTGGAACATCAAGTTTTCTAGAAATTAGACTGGAGACAGAAACCACTGGCTTAGACGAGGTTGTCGTTACAGGGTACTCCACACAATCACGTGCAGAGATGACAACCTCAATTTCGAAACTTGATAAGAAGGTGCTAGAGAGTGTTCCTCGCGCTAACGCGGCTACAGCCTTGCAGGGAACAATAGCGGGACTAAAAGTTACACAAACAACTGGGCAGCCGGGTTCAACACCTAGTATGGTAGTTCGAGGAGGCACAGATTTCGACGGTTCAGGAAGTCCTCTTATTTTAATAGATGGAGTTCCAGGTTCATTTTATGCTTTAAACTCTGACGACATTGAGTCTATGGAGGTTTTAAAGGATGCGGCATCAACGGCTATATACGGTGCTAGGGCAGCCAACGGTGTAATCTTGGTAACAAGCAAAAGAGGTAAAGCTGGCAAAACAAATATCAATGTACGCACAAAATTTTCTACAAATCAAAGAAGAGAAGACCCTATGGAATACTTAGGAGCTGCGGACTATGTGAAATTCAATAGACTGGCGGTCAAGGCTGCACAAGATGTAATGGGCTACGCATGGTTAGATCAGTTTCTTACTGGTGCCAATGCAGCTGGAACAAGCAACAACGCAACCAACTCCATTTATACAACGATGGTGTTGAGCGATGCAAACCGCTACTTGCTGAATTATGATGGCTGGCAAACAATAGAAGACCCTGTAAATCCCGGCACTACGTTAATCTTCCAAGACAATCAGATGAACGAACTGTTTTATCAGGACAGTTACTCGCAAGACTACAGCGTTTCTGTCGATGGTGGTAACGAAAGAGGAACGTACTATCTTGGTCTTGGGTACATGGACGATGATGGTTTAGTTTACGGTTCCGGATTCAAAAGATACTCAGCTACTTTCAATGCTTCCTATAAAATTACTGACGCATTGAAGGTTTCATCTAATATAATCTACGCCTACTCCAACCTATCTGAACCCTACGACAGTGACTACAACTTATTCCAAAGAACTGCGGGTTTGGCTCCGACTTCGAGGATTTACAATAACAATGCTGACGGGAGTTTATCGGACGAGTTGCAGCCTGGAACATACTTGGGTTTTGGAAATCCCCTATACTATCGAGATAAATTCATAAAAGAAAACTTAGAGCAAAGGCTAACGGGCTCTGTACAATTGGATTACAGCTTCCTTAGGGATTTTAATCTAACTGTCAGAGGTAGCCATTTTTCAATAAATAACACCAACGAATCCTTCAACAAAGCATACATGAACTCAGGTTCTTTAAACACAGAAAGAGCAGCCTCAGCATCGTATGCTCGCACCATACGCAACCAAATGACAGCAATGCTGAATTACAAGAAATCATTTGGCAAACACAATGTAAATGCTTTATTGGGAACTGAGTATTTCATAGAAAATTCTTTCAACTTCAATGCTGGTACGCGACTTTCACCTACGGATTTGATTTACACTATGAATGTTGGTTCTGAAGCTAATGGCATACCATATTCATACAAAACAGCTTACGAGATAGCCTCGCTATTCGGACAAGTAAATTATGATTTCAACTACAGATACTTATTTGGTTTCACTTTCAGATATGATGGTTCATCGAGGTTAGGTAACAATAAGTACGGATTTTTCCCTGGCTTATCGGTAGGATGGAACATTCATAACGAGGATTTTTGGAAAAAATCCTCAATTAAAAAGATAATTAGTAAAGCTAAACCCAGATTAAGCTACGGAGTAAACGGCAATATAGATGTTTTGAGCAACTTTGGTGTTTTTGGTACCTATGCAAAGACCTCTACCTACGACACACAAACTGGCTATGCCAATACGCAGTTGCCTCTACTCGACTTGAGGTGGGAGCGTTCGACCACTTTTAATGCTGGGCTAGATATTGGCTTTCTCAATAATAGAGTTACATTAATTGGCGATTTCTTCATCCGTAACGTAAATGATAAGCTTTCAGGGTTGACACTTCCGTTATGGACAGGCTTCTCGTCAATAACGACAAATAATGGAACACTTCAAAATCGAGGTATTGAGTTGCAACTTAACGCCGACATTATAAAGAACAATGCTTTCAGATGGAACATGGGAGTAACCTATTACTCTGTTCGCAATTACGCCAAGTCGCTTCCTACAAATGGAGTTGACAATAACCGACAAGGCGGACAGGAGATTTATGATCCATCGACAGGAGGTACGATATACGTCGGCGGTCTGCAAGAGGGGGAACGAGTTGGAAACGACCTCATTACAGCATATGTATTCGATGGAGTATATCAAACACAAGAACAGATTGATGCAGATGCAGGACGGCGTGTTGAATTTGCATACGACAAGGACACCCGATATTTGGGGGACACTCGCTGGAAAGATCTCAATGGCGACAACGTAATCAACTATCTCGACAGAGTAGTTATCGGAAGGAGAACTCCCGATTTTACAGGAGGACTCACTACTGAATTGAACTATAAGGGCTTCGGCTTGTATATGAAATCTGATTTTGCCGTAGGACACTATATTATCAATGGTCGAAGGGTGAAAGGAATTGCTCAAACTCAGGGAAATCAGAACGGACCTGCAGAAATAGCAGACTCGTGGACAGCCGACAATCCTACGTCTAACATTCCTATATTTACTCTTGTAGACAGGCAAGGCAACCACTTGGCAGCCGGTGGTGACCAAGGTTCAATGAGCAGCAGCAGTTCTCGCATGTGGGAAAAAGGCGACTACTTTGCACTTCGGGAGGTAACACTGAGTTATGATTTGAACGGAAAAATTGCTAATAATATTTTCAAGAATGTGAGAATATATATCAGCGGGTCAAACCTTGCTTACTTCAATGGTTTTTCGGGTAGCACTCCTGAAGAGTCATCGTCGGGAATTGACAGTGGCAGGTTTCCTCTTCCACGCACCTATACACTTGGATTAAATGTTAACTTTTAACTATCATCATAATGAAAAAATACATTCTAATAATTATATCCTTCATGTTTTTATTATCTTGCGATTTGAACATGAAACCTGAAAGCGATTTGACCTACAACGGTTTTTGGGATACGGAAGAAGCGGCACGTGCAGCACACATTGGCATCTACGCTAAATATCGTGATTACACTTTCACACAGTGGCAAATGGGAGAGTTGCGCTCAGACATTTGGGGAGGCAACACATTTGCAAACGCCCCCGATGGAATTGGATTGATTGAAAACAATATTAGCTCATCAGTAGTTTACTTTACCAATTGGGCAAATTTCTATGGTTTATTGCATTATATCAACGACTTTATCAAGAATGCTCCTCAGGTACAGTTTAATGAAACAGACAAGAACCATATGCTTGGACAGGTTTACGGATTGCGAGCACAAGTCTACTATACGATGGTCAAAGCATGGGGCGATGTTCCAATCAGTACAGAACCTTTGCTTGAGGTTGATCTTATGGCACTAAAGAAACCTCGCTCTTCAAAAGTCGATGTTATGCAGCAGATAAAAAGTGACATAGCTAAATCATTGGAGTATTTTGGAGATGATAACAGTCTGTGGTTGGACAAGCGAGTGTATTGGTCGAAAGCCGCAACACTGGCACTAAAAGGGGACGTCTATATTTGGTCGGGGAAAGTTCTTGGTGTAGGAGATACTGATTTTCAAGAAGCAAAAACAGCACTTGAACAAGTTTCGGGTTTTGAGTTGCTTGACTACGATAAACTTTGGGGAGAGGCGAATGAGAACAACAATGAATTTATTTTTGCCATAGACTATCAGCAAGACCAGGCAAGTAATTTTTACAGCAATTTCACCACTAGAGCTGTTGACCTAGCCACACTGTACAATGAGAAGGGTGAGTCTATGTCAGACTTTGTGGTCAACGGATTATCTCGTTATGGGGCATCAGATAAGACACTTCTTATGCTTGATGACACACTAGACCAACGTCGTTCTACTTTCATTCGTATCTACAACGATGAAAGTTACCATATTCCATATCTGGCTGGCAGTCCTAACTATCAGGGTTCTATACTCAATAAGTTCTTAGGTATAATAGGGACTGATGGTACTCGCTGGAGTTACAATAATGTTCCTATCTACCGCTATGCCGATGTATTACTTTTGTTAGCAGAAGCAAAGAATAATCTCAACGAAGACCCTTCGACATTGATAAACCAAGTTCGGGAAAGAGCATTCGGAGATAATTATGCGGGACATGAGTATACTAATGGAACAAAATCACAAAATACAAAAGCCATTCTCGACGAGAGATATAAAGAATTTATAGGAGAAGGTAAAAGGTGGTGGGACTTGGTTAGAGCGGGGGACAACTTTGTGTTTAACGAAATAACAACACTCAGTTCTACAGAGGCATATAAGATATACTACTCAATTTCTCAGGATATGATAGCAAATGATTCCGAATTAAAACAAACCGAAGGATATACAGAGTAGGGTTTTGGGGTGGATTTATCGCCCCAAACTCTTTAATTTATAGAGGTACTCCTGCAAAAGAAAGGTATATTCGCACAGACAAATCAATACAGATATGACAAAAATCAGATTTAAG
The DNA here is from genome assembly GCA_047972135.1 of Bacteroidales bacterium. Taxonomy (GTDB): domain Bacteria; phylum Bacteroidota; class Bacteroidia; order Bacteroidales; family Prolixibacteraceae; genus JBKEAJ01. The sequence continues at coordinate 32,620 of JBKEAJ010000009.1, forward strand.
AAAAATCTACATCTATTTATTAGCTTGTTCGTTTTCGCATGCGTCTTCAATCTTGTAAGTTGCTCGTTATCAGAAGACAGTGGCATCATTACAGTCAATCAGCATATAGCTCCAATTCTAATAGAAAAAGATTTTAACAAGGTAGCAGAGTTGATAATAAGTCTGGACAAAGCAGATAAGCTAAAGGCTGTTACTATCAAGTTTGCAAACCCGAATATAGAAGAAATATTGGAGGAAGCTGAGCTTTTTATACATGCCGATAAAGAATTGATTTCCATTGGGAAAACTTCCAAGAACGGACAAAGTGTACGAATTGAAGGGGAGCAGCCGATAGACACGTCATCGCTCATTCTCACGCTCTCTTTAAAAGCTAATGCACAGGCAAATATTGATGCAACGATACACATAGAAACTATCAGTGTTGAATTTGAGTATATGAAAACTCAAAGGATCAATTTGTCTGACAGCAAAGCAATTAGACTAGGGAGAATAGTACGCCAGCAAGGGCAAGACAGTTGCGACACCTATCGTATTCCGGGACTAGTACGTACCAATAGAAGGACACTAATAGCCGTTTACGATGCCCGCTATAACAACAGCAAAGACCTGCAAGAGGATATAGACATAGGCATGAGCCGCAGCACCGATGGTGGACAGACATGGGAGTCCATGAAGATAATTATGGATATGGGCGAATGGGGACAAAAAGCACAGAGACTCAATGGAGTTGGCGATCCATCCATATTGTACGATAAGCAAACAAACACCCTATGGGTTGCTGCACTGTGGATGAGTGGAGCAACAGAAAAAGAAATGTTGTGGTGGGCATCAAAACCTGGGCTGAAACCTGATATAACAGGTCAGTTTCTTATAGTAAAAAGCACAGACGATGGACAAACATGGTCTAAGCCAATTAATATTACAGAACAAATAAAAGATCCCAACTGGCAGTTGCTGCTGGCAGGTCCGGGGTGCGGTATTTCAATGAAAGATGGGACATTAGTGTTTCCAGCACAATTTAAGGTCTATATTGGAGAGAAATCTCTTGACGGAGGGCAGTATACTTGCCACTCGACAATAGTTTACAGTAAAGACCATGGAGAGACCTGGCATATTGGGAGCGGAGCCAAATCGAATACAACAGAAGCACAGGTTGTAGAGTTGCCAAATGGAAGTTTAATGCTAAATATGCGAGACGACCGCAATCGCAAAGACAAAGGGAACGACAACGGACGTGCTGTTGCAATAACAAAAGACATGGGTAAAACATGGACAGTCCACCCTTCATCAAACCATGCACTGCCTGAGTCTAATTGCATGGCAAGCCTTATCAGTGCAGATATAAAGATAGGAGAAGAGGTACAATCTGTTTTATTTTTCTCTAATCCCAACAACAAAGAGCAACGTACGAATATGACTATCAAAGCAAGTATTGATGAAGGGCAGACATGGTTGGAAGCCTATCAGCTCGAATTAAATGAAGACTCAGGATTTGGCTATTCATGTATGACACAGATAGACGAAGAGATCATAGGGATCTTATATGAGGGAGTGAAAGAGCTTTATTTTCAACGCATTCCCATTGCAGACGTATTAAGGACTTCCAAACAATAAGAAGTGGCAATAGCTTTTAGACATATAATTTTATACCCGACAGTTGTTTTGTTTACGATGGTTTCATGCAACAATGAGATTACATCTAAACCTGCCCTTATTCCCTTACCTGTAGATCTGGTGTGGGACGAAGGATATTTCGACATGTCTGATAGTAGTTTATGCTTCATTCAAAAGTTAATACCCAATATAGAAAAAGCCGGTGCCAATCAGGATGAAGCCTATTCATTGTCCATAACTCCCGACTCGGTAATACTACAAGCTACAAGCAAGAAAGGTCTATATTGGGGTTTACAGACAGTCCGTCAGTTAAAAGAACATATAAATGGACAATGGCAACTCCCATGTTGTAAGATTATTGATTATCCAGCATTTAGCATTCGTGGTTTTATGCAAGATGTTGGTAGGAATTACCAATCTATAAGGATGTTAAAAGAGCAGATAAATATATTATCATCTTATAAAATGAATGTTTTTCATTTACACCTGACAGACAATCCCGGCTGGAGGTTGGAGAGCAAAATGTATCCACAACTTAACCAGCCAGAGACCATGAGCCGATGGAAAGGAAAGCATTACACGCAACGAGAGTTTATAGATTTGATAGAATACTGCCACCGCAAGAATATTACACTCATCCCCGAATTTGATGTTCCAGGTCATTGTGAGGCGTTTAGAAAAGGTTTAGGCATAGAAAGCATGTCAGACCCGATGGTTAAAAAAGTACTATTAGGATTAATTGATGAGTTGTGTATCCTTGTTCCTGCCGAAAAAATGCCCTATATCCACATCGGTACCGACGAGGTTTGGCATGATTACGAGCGTCCCGCAGCCGGTTTACTTTCTGCGTTAGTAAGACAGATAAGAAAACACGGCAGGGAAGTAATAGTGTGGCGACCTGGACAGAAGATAGAGGATGACACAGTGTCTATCACACAATTATGGTCTTACAATGGACACCCCAAAGCAGGACGTCGTTATCTTGACTCCCGACTGAATTACCTCAACCACCTTGATCCTTTGGCAGGTATTGCACAGCTTTACTTCGACAGAATTTGCAATAGTGCCGATGGAGACTCAATACGTTTAGGAGGTATTCTTTGTTGTTGGAATGACAATAGAGTTGCTGAGGAATATGACATCATCAGACAAAACCCTGTCTATCCGGGAATACTCACATACAGCGAGGTTTCGTGGAGAGGTTTACCCTCTGACACAAAAGATAATTACCTGGCAAAGCTTCCTAAAAGAGGGAGCAATTTATTCAATGCCTTTGTCGAGTTTGAAGGGCGATTAATCAGACACAGAGACGAATACTTTCAGAATAAGCCTTTCCCTTACGTCCAACAAACTAATATAAGTTGGAGTATTATCGGACCATTTAATAATGGGGGAGATATAAATAAATTCTTTCCCGTAGAGGATAGTATAAAGACCTCATACACTATCGACTCAATAGATTACAATTGGACGGAGGGCATTATAGGAGGCACAGTACATCTACAACATTTCTTTGGATATCCATCATATTTTCCTAAAGATACTGGAACACACTACGCTTACACTCGCATATGGTCGCCTGTTAATCAGTCTATTACAGCATGGATAAGTTTTCACGACTGGTCTCGTTCGGGAGGACGACGAGGAGGTCCATTCCCCGAACTCAGACAGTGGCATAACACAAACCCAAAAGTTTGGGTTAATTACAAAGTAATAGCTCCTCCCAAGTGGAATAATCCAGGACTGGGAGTGAACACCGAAGAAATTCCATTCACCGACGAGAACTATTTCTTTAGGAGTCTCTCAACAATAGTTCTTAATAAAGGTTGGAATGAAGTTCTACTAAAAATTCCGGTAAAACAAAGTACATGGAAAAGGATGTTTACGTTCGTTCCCGTGTGTATCACCAAAGAAGGGGTCAGAGAAGTCCTTGATATAAAATTTGATTCAAAGATTAGATAATTACAAAGAATAAAAATATGAATAAAATTAAAGGATTAGTAGCAGCACCATTCTCGGTTTTAGACAGTAGAGGGGAGTTGCAGCTTGAAAAGATTCCCGCATATTGCGAGATGCTTGAGAAGAACAAAATTACAGGAGCTTTCATCAATGGCTCAACAGGAGAGGGCGTATCACTCACACACAAGGAGAAAATGCAAACGCTAGAACAATGGAGTAATGCTTCCAATGGCAAAGCACTCAAACTTATAAATTTAGTAGGTGGAACTTCGTACAAAGAGTGTATAGATAGTGCCATACATTCGGAGAAGTGCGGTACAGATGCGATTGCAATTCTTGCTCCCTACTATTTCAAACCACCATGTGCAAAAGCACTTGTAGACTTTTGTGCCTTAATTGCAGAATCAGTACCTAAGATGCCCGTTTATTTTTACCACATTCCGGTGCTAACTGGTTGCCACATTTCCATGTTTGATTTTCTGAAAGAAGCCGATAGTGTCATTCCTAACCTTGCAGGGATAAAATATACCCACGAAGATTTCATGGATTTTCTAAGTTGTCTGCATTTCAAAGACGGGAAATACGACATGCTGTGGGGGCGTGATGAGAACTTGTTGTCGGCATTAGCATTAGGAGCAGAGGGAGGAGTTGGCAGTACCTACAACTATGCTGCCCCCTTATACTTAGATTTGATTGCAGCCTACAATGCAGGAGACTTTACATCGGCTCGCACACTCCAACAAAAATCCATAAACATGATATATTTGCTGGGGAAATATGGTGGTATCTCCACTGGCAAAGCATACATGAGGTATATAAATTTTGATTTAGGAGGATTCAGACTACCTGTCGGAAATATGAGCGACAGTGCTTATGCTGATTTTTGTAGAGATGTTAAAAAATTGAATATGGAAGATAGCTTATCAAAAGTATAAAAAAATGAGATTTCTCCTTACCATTGTCCTCTTGTTATCAACAGTTTTTACTTCATGTAATACAAAATAACAGTTACATAATGGACATAAAATTCAACGCAAACGAACTACCTGACTTACCTGCTGTTGGTGGTCAGGACACTCAGTACGGGCTTGCAGGAGCAGTGGCAGGAATAATTTCTGACGAGCTAGTGATTACAGGAGGGTCGAATTTTCCTAACACCTTCCCATGGCTTGGAGGAACAAAGACATATTACGCTGACATCTATACACTTGACTTAAAGCAGACAGATACAGGATGGAAGGTATTGGAGTCAAAACTGAAAGAGCCTTTAGCATATCCAGCATGCATCTCAGTGAGTAACTCCATTTATTGTGTAGGTGGCGAAAATAAGCGAGGTGAGATTTCCTCAGTCATCAAAATTGTAATAGACAACGGCAAACTGCAAGTTTTAAGACAGAGCAACTTCCCTGTGGCAGTCTCGAATAGCGGTATTACTAGTATTAGCAATAGAATCTACGTGTTTGGAGGAGTGGGGGAGACTGGAGCTGTATCTACACTCTATTCTACCGATATATCATACGACACCCTCAAATGGGAAAAACATGCAGACTTCCCCTATGCAATATCTCATTCAGTGATTGTAAGTCAGTGGGACGGAAAAGAATACTGTTTATATGTTCTTGGAGGACGTAGCAAGGCTGGTACACAAACTGACTTCTTCAGTGCTGTTTGGAAATATTCTCCAAGTAATGATAAATGGAGCAATGTCGGAAATATATGCTCTACGAATGGGAAGCAGGTTAAGCTTGCAGCGGGACCTGGGGCAGCGGTTGGAAAGAAGCAGATTTTTGTTTTTGGCGGTGACGACGGAATACTGTTCAACAAAATAGAGGATTTCATCAATCAGATTTCATTAGAGTCTGATCCCAAGAAGAAGCAAGCTATAATCGAAGCAAAGAACCTGCATCTATCAGGATATTCGGGTTTTCGTCGGGATATTTTCGTGTTCAACACTCTAACAAATAAATGTAGTGTTGTAGCACAGCTTCCCATGCCAAGTCAAGTAACCACAACTGTTATTCCCCATGGGAACAAATACATCATTCCCAACGGCGAGATAAGACCCGGCACTAGAACTCCGTCGATAAGCTGTATAAGCATAGAAGAATCAGAAAACAATTGATAAAATGGAATACAACGCACTTTCAGAGAAATACAAAAATGAGCTATTGAATAATGTTATTCCCTTTTGGGAAAGTCATTCGATAGACCCGAAAAATGGCGGCTACTTTACCTGCCTTGACCGCAAAGGAAAGATATTTGACACTGATAAATTCGTATGGCTTCAAGCTCGTCAGGTATGGATGTTTTCTAAACTATATAATGAATTGGAAAAGAGAGATACTTGGCTGAATATGGCATTTCACGGAGCATCTTTTCTGCAGAAATATGGACATGACGAAAGTCTTAACTGGTATTTTTCGCTTACCGAAGACGGCAAACCTTTAGTTCAGCCCTACAACATATTCTCAGATTGCTTTGCGTCGATGGCATTTGGGCAGTTGTACAAAGCCACAAGTTCAGATGCATATGCCGATATTGCTAAAAATACTTTTGAAAATATCTTGCAACGAAGCAATAATCCCAAAGGAAAATATAACAAACTCTATCCCGACACAAGACCACTAAAAGGGTTTTCACTTCCCATGATTTTGTGCAATCTCTCATTAGAATTAGAACACCTGCTAGGTCCCGACTTGGTTAACGATACTATAGAGACGTGTATCAGGGAGGTTATGGAAGTATTCTACCAAGCTGAGGAAGGACTAATTCTTGAAAATGTTCACCCCGACGGCAGCTCCTCAAATTCTTTTGAAGGACGCTTACTCAATCCTGGTCATGCTATCGAGGCAATGTGGTTTATCATGGACTTGGCGGTCAGGAAAGGTGATAAATCACTTATTGATAAGGCTGTTGATATCACGCTACGAACCGTAGAATATGGTTGGGACAAGGAGTATGGTGGTATTTTTTATTTCCTTGACAGTAAGGGCTTTCCCCCTCAACAGCTTGAATGGGATCAAAAACTATGGTGGGTACATATCGAGACTTTAATTAGTTTGATAAAGGGTTATCATTTGACAAGGAATAAAGCGTGTCTGGAATGGTTTGAAAAAGTACAAAATTACACATGGTCGCATTTTGCAGATTCTAAATATGGAGAATGGTTCGGTTATCTTAATCGTCAAGGCGAGGTTCTGCTGGCACTCAAAGGAGGCAAGTGGAAAGGTTGTTTTCATGTTCCACGCGGACTGTTTCAGATATGGCAAACACTTGAAAAATTAAAATGATAACGACTGACTGGAATATGAGTACGATAAAAGGAATCCTGCGAATGAATATGATATTGAAGCTTATTTTAGCCTTAGTTTGTTGGTTTATTGGTTTTGGTCAATCTGCCGAAGCACGGGAACAGATTAATCAGATCAATCAAAATAGTCTCGATTTATTTGGAAAGCTTGGAGGAGAAGTAGGGCAAGAAGGTATTGCTGGAGCTTTTGTTGGCGCACATGGAGATGTGTTGATTGTGGCGGGCGGTTCTGCTTTCCCGAAAGGAAAACCATGGGAAAATGGACAGAAATATTTTTCCGATGGTATCTATATATTTCAGCGATCGGGTACTGGTGGTTTCGCGTTGCTGAAAGAAGAAAAATTCTCGGAAGGCATTGCTGAAGGAGCATCAGTTAGTTTACCTCAAGGCGTTTTGTGTATTGGTGGGCAAAGTTCTTCGGGCTTAAGTCGGCAAGTAGTTTTGCTTGCTTGGAGCGAGGGGCAGCTTGAACAGCACGAGTTTCCGGAACTTCCTATAGCTGTTAAAGATGCAACGGCGGCAGTCATTGGAAAGCAGATTTATCTTGTGGGAGGACAGAGTGAATCAGGTATTCTCGATCAGTTTCTGCTGTTGAATCTATCCGATAAGGAAGCAGGATGGCAGCAGCTTACCAATTTTCCTCATCCTGTGACCAGTGCGATGGCGGTTGCTCAAATGGATGGAGAAGAAGTGAGTTTGCATGTATTTGGAGGACGAGCAAAAACGAGGGGAGCCTCTATAACGACCTTCTATGCTGATGTATTTCGGTTCCGCCCTTCCAAAGGCAAGTGGGAGCAGAAACAGTCCATTCGACTGGACGAAAGACAGTCCTTACCTTTAGCAGCAGGGATTGCGGAGTGTGTTGGGGCATCTCATATTGTTTTATTGGGTGGTGACTCAGGAATTACTTTCAATCAGGTTGAGTATGCAATTAATCAGATTGAGGTAGGAGACAAAAAGGCGCAAACTGTGCGCGACTCATTGTGGAAGACTCATCTTGGTTTCAATAAACAAATCTTAATCTACAATACTATTACTGATTCGTGGTTTGAGGGAGGAACTTGGCAGGGAACCCCAGTAGCAGTAAGCTCATCGGTTTGGTTGAATGGTTCTTTACTTATTCCTGGGGGCGAGATTAGCCCAGGTATCCGAACACCTAAAATTCATGAAATTCAATTTTCGGTAAATCCTATTTTTGGTTGGCTCAACTATTTGGTACTCGGGGTTTATTTTGTCGGGATGCTGTTTCTTGGTTTCTATTTTATGAAGCGGGAAAGCAGCACCGATGATTTCTTTAAAGCAGGAGGACGCATTCCTTGGTGGGCTGCGGGGATTAGTATTTTTGCAACAACTTTAAGTGCAATTACATTTATTGCTATTCCTGCAAAATCGTATGCTACTGATTGGCGCATGTTGATGTTTAATATGTCCATAATTTTTATTGCTCCGATAGTCATTCGCTATTTCTTACCTTTTTTTCGTCGATTTAATTTTGATACAGCTTACCAGTATCTCGAAGTGCGTTTTAATAGGGCAGTGCGCTGGCTGGCTTCTGGTTTGTTCGTATTTTTTATGGTAAGTCGAATTGCAATTGTTCTTTTCTTACCGTCCTTGGCATTGAATGCCGTAACTGGATTTAATATTTATCTGGCAATTGTTGTGATGGGAGTTGTGACCATTATTTATTGTACCAGTGGTGGAATTGAGGCGGTTGTTTGGGGAGATGTCATTCAAGGATTCATTTTGGTTAGCGGTGCATTCATAGCCTTTACTTTTATGTTGGCAGGTGTTGATGGGGGACTGAGCGGATTTCTGGAGACAACAGTAAGGCAACAAAAGTTTCATACCTTTGACTTTCGGTTTGATCTTTCACAACCTGTGTTCTGGGTTGTAATGATTGGCGGATTGGCAAATACCTTAATTTCTTATACAAGTGATCAAAGTGTGGTTCAGCGGTATATGACAACAAAAGATGAGCGTGCAACGGGTCGAAGTATTTGGTTGAATGGTTTTTTGAGTATTCCGGTGAGTATTCTTTTCTTTTTATTAGGAACGGGCTTGTATGCTTTCTATACATCCAAGCCGAACCAAATGTCTATTGTAAATCCGAATATCGATTCTGTGTTTCCTCAGTTCATTGTGAATGAAGTGCCTCCGGGCGTAGCTGGCTTACTGATCGCTGCAATTTTTGCAGCGGCAATGTCAACCTTGTCATCTAATATTAATTCAGTAGCTGCGGTCATCACTTCAGATTTTTACAAGGTTATGGTGTCGAAAACTACACTAGCCAAAAATATGGTTGTTGCACGATGGTCTGGAATTATTGTTGGGATATTGGGTATTATGATGGCTTTGATATTGGCGACTTGGAGCATTGCGTCTCTTTGGGATCAGTTTAACACCTTTCTCGGCTTGTTGACCGGCGGACTAGGAGCATTGTTTGTTATGGGAATTTTCTTTCCTCGTATCTCAGGGAATGCAGCTCTTTTAGGTGTTGTCGGTGGATTGTCTGCCTTGATGCTGGTTAAAAATTATACGGATTTGTCTTTCCTAATGTATGGTTTTGTTAGTATTGTCGCCAGTGTCTTGTTTGCTTGGCTGGCGAGCTGGATTTTTCCCAATAAAAAGTCTATAGCTGATTTCACCTTGAAAGGAAGGCGGGTTTAAATGCAGAGTCTGTACCATAATCATTTGTCTCAATTGTCATTTCCTTCCACAAGGATATAGTTTAGAGAAATAATTTTTCCGTTTCCAGAAACGTATCATAAAGTCCATGTTGTCCAAATAGAGTTTACCTTTTTTAGGATTTAAAAATACAAGAGAGACTCTGTATTCAATAATAAATCCATTTAGATTAAAATCATCTTTATATTTTTCATGTGCCTCTTGCACTTTAGTCTTTAAATCTGGTAAGTGTCGGGGTAGAATAAATATGTTCCAAAGCGTAGAGAATCTACCAAATGTCTTACTCTATAGAAATACATTTCATCCTCTGCTATTGAGCAATACTCTTTTAAGTACTTATTCTCAGGGGCATATTCCCAAACATCCTCAAAGACATCCATAGTAACTCTCGCCAATTCATATAGCTTCATTTTGAGCCACTTTTTGATGTATATCTTATTTCTCTTCAACATTATGTGTGCAATAGATAAATATTTTACTACTTTTGAAACCGCAAGACAGTAAGATTAAACCAAAATATATGCATTATGAACAAGACTATTGAAAACCAACTCACACGCCGCTCAATAAGGATGTTTAACGGACGCACAGTCAAGAAAGAAGACTTAGAACTTATCGTCAAGGCAGGACAACATGCACCAACATCCATCGGCGCACAGCAAATTTCTCTCGTGATAGTGGACGATAAGAAGAAGATTGCCAAGATAGCAGAATATACAGGAGGTCAGCCACAGGTTGCAGGAGCCGATAAGTTTATATGTATTGTCATCGATTTCAATAGGACTAATGTTGCTTGTGAGGCAGCAGGTAAGGAACAGATAGTGCAAAATACCGCCGAAGGGCTATTGGTAGGAGCTGTTGATGCAGGCATTATGCTTAGTGCTTTGGAAACTGCGGCACACAGCTTAGGCTATGGCTGCACGGCAATCGGAGGTATCCGCTACAACCCCAAGAGGATGGTAGAATTGTTGGGACTTCCCAAAAACACTTTCCCCGTTGTGGGACTCACCATCGGCTGCATTGACGAAGATAATAAGCCAGAAATTAAACCGAGAGTAGAGACCGACACCTTTGCCTTTTATAATGAATACGACAGTCAGAAAGTTACAAAAGGAGTTGTGGAGTATGACACGGAGCTTCGCAAATGGTGGGATGCTCAAGGCATGAAAGACATGAAAGGCTATATCGACATGGTATCTAGCACTTATAGTCAGAAATATTATCCACACGTCAAAAGTGTGCTGGAAGAGCAGGGATTTGGTTTTGAGTAAATATAAACAGATGAGATACACATTATTAATTATTTCGGTGTTGGCGGTGGGTTTCTCCTCATGCCGCACCACTGCTGAGCAAAGCAGTGCAGATCAGCTTCTCAACGAAGATTATAGGTTACATAATATCTGGGCATTGACTTATATGAACGGTAAGGAAGTGTCGCGCGAGGACTTCTCTTTTGCTATACCTTCTGTGGAGTTCAATATTTATAAAAAACGCTTTATGGGCAACAATGGTTGCAACGAGTTTGTAGGCGATTTTTCTACAAATAAGGAAAAAGCGACGATTGATTTTGGCGAGGTCTCTTACGACAGGAATGTATGTGAAAATAAGGATAACAGCGATATTTTCATGGGCTTGATAACTCAGCAGCAATATACCTACGAATTTGGAAAGAATGAGCTTATTATCAGAGACAGCAACAAGATAATGCTGAAATTCAGGAATGTAGATTGACTTGTTAGTTAGTCTGCAATTCCTAAAATTTTTGAGAGATAAAGACCATGCCAAAGATATTTGAATATTTAGGAATTCTTGTTTTTCTTTTACTCGAATGAACACGCACCAATTCATGTTCATGCAAAGAAAGGAGAGTTTGAAAGTAAAGCAGAGTTTTACATAATAAATGGAGAAATCTCGGAAATAAGAATTACAAACATCTTAGGAGTCCGACCATTAAGAGGTAAAGAACTTAAGGACTTCGAGATTTTCCTCAGGGAATATGCAGACAAAGTAGTTGAAAAATGGATTAGTTATTTCATTTATCATAAAGATGTTGAATTTGAAAGGATTACAAAAAGATTAAAATGAAAATAGTTGTAGACTACAAAGACTTAGAATCTGATATAGAACAATTAAAAATTATTTCTGCAAAATACTTATCAGATTACGTGATTAGACTGAAGTTTCATGATGGTATCAAAAGAATCGTCGATTTTGAGCCATTTTTATCACAATCTTTCCATACTTCGATTAAAAAATATCTTGACAAGGAGATGTTTTCAAAATTTGAACTGGTAAATGGGAATTTGAACTGGAACGATTACGATTTGATTTTTCCAATTTCAGATTTGTACAGAGGACAAATAAGCCCTTCTACTCCTTCAACTCTGTCGAGCCCTTAGTATTTTCGGGGAAATATGGGCAGTGTCTGCACGCATTGCCACAGCAGTAGCCTCTTTCGGCAAGGTATTTAGCGGTCAGCACTCTGTATCCTTTTTCCTCGTAGTAGTCCACACCTTCCGTCATTTGGGGGTTTAGAGGTTTATCGTATTCTGAAAACAATGACATCTATATTTTTTTAATTTAGCATTTAGCTTGTTGTTCCCAATTTAGAAAACAACTCCCATATCACAATCCCTGCACAAACAGAGATATTCAGCGAATGTTTTGTTCCAAACTGCGGCACTTCGATGGCAATATCGCAAAGGCCGACAATCTCTTGGCTGACCCCTTTCACCTCGTGTCCAAAAATGACAGCAATCTTCTCCTTTTTTGCAAGATCAAGCTCGTTGAGGCTGACACTCGTCTCGACCTGCTCTATTGCGGCGACAGTGTATCCTTTGGCTTTCAATTCCCCTACGGCATCTCGGGTATCTTTGAAATATCGCCAATCGACACTGTTCTCAGCACCCAATGCCGACTTGCGTATATCGTTGTTAGGCGGTGTTGCACATATCCCACAGAGCAGAATTTCTTCTACCAAGAAAGCATCTGAAGTTCTGAACACAGAGCCTATATTTTGACTGCTTCTGACATTGTCGAGCACTACGACTAGCGGTATTTTATCGAGTTTCTTAAACTCCTCAATGCTATGCCTGTTCAATTCGTCATTGGATAGTTTTTTCATTCACTGTTGAGTTGTTTGTTTTGCAAAGATAGATAAAATACGAGGAGTATACTTAACTCCCTTGAATCCTGTTCAATTGAGTTTCTAGCATTTTCAGTTTAATGTTCAAATCAACTTTTTCGTTGAATTGATTGCTTTTTGATATTGCTGATTTCAATCGGTCTATTTTCTTTTTCAAGCGTTCTTCCTCTTGTTGGTTCTTTAAAATTGAGTTCATAGACTCCTTCTCTAAATCTGAACGTTCTATTAACTGAACACATAAATTTTTGAATACTGCATCCAGCGTTCCTTTGAGATTAAGAACATACGGTTTATTGTCAATTTTAAACCACTCGGAAATAAAAGTTCTATCAATCACAGCAATATCATCGTTTGTGGGGTGAGGGTGTTTTGCGGCCGTCGAAATATATGCATCCCCGTCATACTCAAGCCAAAATATGATATAGTATGGAATTGCCCTATCAATAATCTCAAGCAGTTTTGGAATTGCTATCTTTTGTTTGAGTTCAATCTTGAAAATCTGAATTTCCTCAATGTCTTTGCCAGACAAATTTACAGTAGCTTTAGAAAGCTTATTAGTCCATGAAATACTTTGGATATAATGTGTAAAAGACTTTTTCTGCTTAGAATTAGTGTATTTATCGAATGCATTTTTAGGTACAGACCTATTAACGCTTGTTCTAGCAGGAAGATTGAACATATTCATTAGCGCACGATTAAGAATGATACTAACTTAAAATCTTCAATCCCTCTAATTTTCTCCTGCAAAGCAGTTGTACCACCAGCTTTGAATAGGCTTAGGACTTCTTTCTCTTCTTCATTCTCCATGATGCTTGTAATACTTTTCTTCAATAAGTTTGAGTATTCTCCCATGTTATTGTAATCATCGGTTTCGTCATTAAGTTCTCTGCACACAGCCTCTATTGGCGAGGTTTTCCCTTTCGCCAACATCCGCATGGCATCTAAAATTTTCTTAGATTCAACATGGTTTAAGATAAGCTCCCCATTTTTTTTCATATACACCAAGTAATATGGGTGTAATCTATTGAGTTTATTTATGTTAACATCTGAATTGACATTCTTCAAAACGAATATAACACCGCTTTGCAGTATTGTTGTAGACTTAGTCACAGCATGGAGACCTTCGGGAATATTTTTCAACTCGCCATATTCCTTTATCATCACCGACAGGTCAATACGAAAATCGTTCAACCCGAGGTCGGTAATGCTGACGCCATCTCGTAAGTCCTCAAGGTCAATGACTTCGTCCTGCAATCGTTGAAGTTGATTTTTTCTATATTCTAAATCTCTTTCCTCAGTGTCGAGGATATTATCATCACCGGTGCTAGCCATATTACTTATCAGCATTTTACTTTCTACTCGCTGTTTGAGCTTGATATAATTGTCGAGAGTTACATCTGGCCAAAAGTTTACCATCGTGATACTGTCATTTTTTGAGCCAATTCTGTCTATACGCCCAAAGCGTTGAATAATTCTTACCGGATTCCAATGAATATCATAGTTTATAAGGTAATCACAATCTTGCAGGTTTTGCCCCTCAGATATGCAGTCGGTAGCGATTAGTATATCTACCGATTCAGACATATTTGGATATATCTGCTCTTTGGCTTTCGACATTGGTGAGAAGCATGTTAATATTGCATTGAGGTCTGCTGGTATTTTGTTTGTTGTACATATCCTTCTCGAACCGCTTATCAATGCAGTATTTATATCATACTTCTCTTTCAAATAAGCATTTAGGTTCTCGTATAGATAATTAGCAGTATCAGCAAAAGCCGTAAATATTATTACTTTTTTATTTTCTGAATTGAAGGGTCTTTGAATCTTATCATCCAGCAGATTTATTAAGTGTTGAAGTTTATTGTCTTTAGCACCACACATATCAACGATATTACCCCGCAGTTCATTGAGAATAGCAAGGTCTTCATTCATATCCTCGCGCCACCGAGCTTTGTCCATATCCGCAGTATGGACTTTTATTTTTTTACCGATTACTTGTTCTTCATCAGCCCAATTTGACTCGAAGTCATAATTTTCGTCATTTAGGAACTTTTGTATTCCTTCGTATTGATTATCAGCATCTTTATCAAGAATCTTAACAGCATCTTCAATCTGATTGATTATTCCTTCCAAGGTTATGCGGAAAGAGTCTACGGAGCTTTCCAGACGTTTGAGCAGGTTTATGCGCATAAGAATACGCAGGTTCTTCTCTCTGTCCACTTGGGTGAGTTTCACGGAACTTGCGCCCACTTCTTTATCATATAGGTCTGCATATGTTCCCACTTTGCTTGGAAGTATGTAGTTCAATGGTGTATACACCGACAAATTGAGTTGTACAAGACTTTCGGAAATGTCCTTGTAGTTTATTCTATCGGACTTTGTCAGAGGGCATTGTATAGAAATGGGTTTATTTCGCTCGGGAAATTTCCCTATTGCGTTTGTATCATAATAGCTTGTAATGTGTTTTCTTGAACGAGCAATAGTCAGCGAATCCAGAATTTCAAAGAAGTCAAAATCGAGCATATCCAACAAGGTTGCGGTCGTACGCTCTTCTTTATCATAGCGGCTCCATGTGTTAAATGCTTGTTGTGCCTTGCGGAATATTTGGTCTATCCCACTTTGAATATCCAGCTTAGTATTGATTTTCTCGGCATCACCAACATAAGCCAATGCCAATTGGTTGCGCAAGTCATTGAATCTGTTATTCACAGGAGTAGCCGACAACATTAGCACTTTGGTTTCCACTCCTTCTGCAATAACTTTTCGCATCAACTTCTGATAACGGTTTTCTTTCCCAACGACAGTGCCATTGTTTCTAAAATTATGCGATTCGTCGATTACCAGCAAGTCATAGTTTCCCCAATTTACATTCTCCAGCTTGCGCCCATTGCTTTCTCCCCGATCTCTCGATAAGTCGGTGTGAAACAGAACATCATATCTAAGACGATCTGCTGCAAGAATATTATTTTTGTCATTATACCTATATGCATTCCAATTTGCTTCCAGTTTCTTCGGACAAAGCACCAGTACATCTTTATTACGCATTTCGTAGTACTTAATCACCCCCAAAGCCGAAAAAGTCTTACCCAAACCTACGGAATCTGCCAATATACAGCCATTATACTTCTCCAACTTGTTTATTGCTCCGATTACTGCATCTTGTTGAAAATTATAGAGCATACTCCAAACCTGCGAATCCTTAAAACCCGTTTTTTCGTTAGGAAGATTATCTAGAGATAAGTCATCCAAAAAATCGTTGAATATATTGTAAAGAGTAATGAAGTAGATAAACTCAGGACTATTCTCCTTGTAGGCATTTTCAAAATAATCTTGTACTTTTTGCGTAATATCTTTAAGGTCTTCTTCGTTTTCCCAGACTTGGTCAAACCAGTTTAAATATGCCTTGCTATCAGGATATTCCGTCTTCTGAATAAGAGTAGGGAAGCCTTCCTTTGTCGTAATCCCCAGGTCTGAACTCGTAAAACCGCTAATATTCGAGTAAGCGTCTTCATCTTCTTTATTTCGCTTAACATGTATCATCCCATGTAAAGCCTGATTATTGTGTTTGTTTGACTTGAACACCACTTTCTCCTTCACCCAGCGAGAGCATTCTTTGGCGATGGCTCTTTGATTGAGTTGGTTCATCAGTCGCAGCTCAAACTCTCCACCACACAGCTCTGATTCTCTGATAATGTGTGGTATATAAAATTTTCTGCTTTCTTTCTGAAATTCCTCTTCCATAAAGGTCGGCGAACTGAAAATGAAACGCAATTCTTCAATATTGCACAGTTCTTTCTTAAGTGCTTCAAAGGCATAAATAGAAAACGTAGAAGCCGCAATACTAAGTTTACTTCCTTTTGTGATTGTTTCTCTTAAATCATCACCCAACAAGATGTTTACATTATCAATCAATTTCATGTGTTTATAATTTTGCAATGAGCTATAAGCTATAGGCTTTATGCTTTTGCTGTTTTTAATCATCCTTCATTGCGAGCGATAGCGAAGCAATCTGTTCTTTGTTGTAGGAGATTGCTTCGTCGCCAGCTCCTCGCAATGACGTTCGTGTATTTAGTATTCCATTAATCATCAACAATTCTCCATTCATAATTAGATTGCTTAAAGCTACTTATATGACTTTTCATTTTCAATTTTCCACTCTCAATTTTTAATTAGGGCTGTTTACATCACAGCATTGTAATATCGTAGTATTATTCAGCCAGCAACATCTCTCTCAACGACTCATAACTAGCAACTTGCTTAAATACAACTTCCGTGTTGCTTATTTCTTTAAAGTGCTCGGAGGCACAGTGTATTTTCAGTTTTTCAATTTCTCGCAAGTCCATCTCGGAGTCTGAGCCTTTGGTTTCTGCAATGAAGTATATGTGTCGCACCTTATTTTTGTCGAACACAATAGCCCAGTCGGGACTGTAATTAGCAATAGGAGTGGAGACATAGAAGCTCTTTGGCAGTTTTGCATATACCACCACTTCGGTACTGTTTTCTAGTGCTGCCGCAAATTCTGACTCTATTTTAGAATCTGAGCTTAAGGCATCGTAGATATGTTTTTTAAGGGACTCGGTTTGTCGCAATACCTGAATATTATTTGCAAACACGGTTTTCGCATCGTGTCGCTCTTCGGTTTTGTGATACACGATATTGTTGATTATCAGGCTTGCTTTCACCTCATTTATCAGCTTGCTGCATTTGCCTATAAACTCCTCAGGGTTTTTACGAATAAGCAAAAATTTCTCTTGCTTGATGGATTTCAGTATTGCCGCTACACTCCGGCGTGTGAGCTTGGTCTTTGCTTCTATTTCGCCTACAATATCATAAGCAGCATTGGAGTATACGTCATGCTTCATTTTGCCATATTCCCGCCTTGACTCTCTCACCAAGTTTCCCACTTTCATCTGTTCTGCCGTCCCGTCTTCCAACTCCCCTATTTTCACTTCATACACTCGGTCGGCAATATTGAGCTGAGCATCTATCCGGTTTTTAGCATCTTCAATAAGTCTATCCGTATCAAACTGTACTTCGTATATTGTTTTCAGATTTATTTTATCCCACAATGCTTGAAATTCTTTCTTTGCAAAATTGCTATTAAGCTCCACCGTAGCAGTTTTGCGTTCGTCTTCGGCTTTAAACTCACTGCCGGAGTACACTGCTTGCAACAGCTTGCACACTGACTTTTTGAAAGGTTCTAGTTTTTCGGGTAGTGGAATTCTTGCTTGCTCAATCAGCTCCCTACCTATGTCGGTAATTCTATCATCCTCGTCTATTACATCGTGCTTGTAGAGAACTTTATTGAGCTTGTTGGCATCATCTTCGGTAATTCGCAGCTCCTCATTTCGTTCATTAGTAATTATTTTACCTACAAAGTATTTTACCTCTGCTTTTTGTGGGCGGTCTTTGAGGGTATCTGCAATTTCTTTTTGCAGCCCTTTTGCAAAGGATTCGTAGCCTTCGGCTGCAATAACGGTCAGCTTGTTCAGCTCATGCACCTGCTCACCCACCAGTTCAAAATCTTGACGCACTCCATACTTATCAACGCACAAGCGCATACCTCGTCCCACCTCCTGCCTGCGACGTGTTGTACTACCTCCTTCGGCATGCTTCAGCGCACATATCTGAAATACATTGGGGTTGTCCCAGCCCTCTTTCAGTGCCGAGTGCGAGAATATAAAACGAGTAGGCTCATCGAAGCTGAGTAGTCGCTCCTTGTCCTTCATAATTAAGTCGTACGCCGATGCATCCTCCGAGTCTTCCTTCCCTCGTTTTACTGTGGGGTCTACTGTTTTCCCTTTCTTGTCAATAGAAAAATACCCGTTGTGGACTTGCGCCTCAGAATCACGGCTAATGTATTGAAGATATGCGTCCGACAAGTTGTTATTTTCGTCCACCACCCACTCGCCTTGTGTTGTCAGGGCTTTGTATTCCTCCTCAAACATTCGGGCATATTCGCCAAGCTGTTGTTCGCCAAGCTCGTCATACACTCTATATTTCTCTACCGAATCAATAAAAAACAAGGACAGCACCTTAATGCCTTGAGCAAACAGCAGTTTTTCCTTTTGCAGGTGCGAGAGGATACATTCTCTTATTTGCACTCGTCGGAAATCCGTTTCATTACTATCGTTAATAATTTCGCCGGCATAAACGATGTCATTGTTTAGTTCGATACAATTCTTAGCACCATCGATACTTTGAATAATAAGATTTTCATAGGCTGGCAGACCTTCCGACAGCTCGTGCAGTCTTGCTCCTTGTTCCACTATAAAGGTTTTTCGCTTCACCCTTTCGCCTTGACGTTTGTCTATTTCTATCACTGCTCGTGGTGCTTTGTTGGTGCTGAGCCTCACTTCCTGCAAATAAAAATATGCTTCGGTACCCTTATTCCCTTTTACGGAAATTCCTTTCACCTGAATTTTCTTTACCAAGCGTTTGTTGTAGGCATCCAAAGCATCTAAGCGATATACCTTGTTGTACTCCACCTTATGTGTAGCCGAGTAGCGCAAGGTAAACAGAGGCTTAAAGTCTTGCATACTCTCCAAAGTTTTCTCTCCGTCAACCGATTGTGGTTCATCAATGATAAGGATGGGGTTTGTCTGAGCAATAATATCAATGGGTTTACGAGTGCCAAATTGGTCGAGTTCCTGATAAATACGTCGGGCATCCTTCCCACGAGCATTAAATGCCTGAGTATTAATAATCATCACACTGATACGGCTGTCGGCAGCAAAGTTTTCGATATCTTGTGGACGACCCGAATTATAAATAAACGGACTTATCTTATGCCCATATATCTCCTGAAAATGTTCTTGTGTTACCTCAAAAGATTTAAAAACGCCCTCACGAATTGCGATGCTTGGCACTATCACAATAAATTTGCTCCAGCCATATTTTTCGTTCAGTTCATACATGGTTCGTATGTAGGTATAGGTTTTCCCCGTGCCTGTTTCCATTTCAATGCTAAGGTTGTATCCTAGCTTGATATTCTTGGCTTGCTCTATTTTTTGGCTTTCGTGTATATCATTTTTTCTCTGTACTCCCTGAATATTGTTAAGTACCTGCGAATCCGAGAGTTGAATAGCCGAATTACGATAGCCGATGGCTTCCTCCACCTCAAACAGAGTGAGCTGTTCCACATCAGTCTGTTTTGCTTTACGTATAAGCTCCTTACTACGCTCTAGCGTGAAGTGCTTGGTCTTTAGTGCTTGTCCCCTGAAGCAATCTACCACTGCCTGCACTGCTTGCAACTGAAACTCTTGTTCTTTAAATTGTAATTTCATTTTCTATTTTCATGTGTTTATAATTTTGCAATAAGCTGTAAGCTAAAGGCTTTATGCTTTTGCTAGTTATAATCCTCCGTCATTGCGAGCGTTAGCGTTGCAATCTGTTCTTTATTACAGGAGATTGCTTCGTCGCCAGCTCCTCGCAATGACGTTTGTTTATTAGGTGTTCCATTAATAATTCACCATTCATAATTAATAGCTTATTGCATATTGCTTAAAGCCTATTGCATGGAAGTTTCATCATTCTATCAAATAAGCATCAAATAAGTACAGTGCTCATATACAAACAATTGCGCATCTACCCTGATAAAATTTGCGTTTGCTATCAAATAACCATCAAATAAACTATTCACTGACAATCAGCTTCTTACGTACACATCGTGTACGAATATTACTTTTCTATCAAATAAGATTTTAGTTATTAGTTGTTAGCTGATATATCAACTGCCGACTAAAAACTACCGACTGTCAACTAAAAAACCTTCATCTCCGTTTCCGGGCTCAACTGTTTGAGCAACTGCTGTACATTTATCTTTGCCGTATCATCTTTGAAGCTACTATCCCTAAACACAATTCTAAGTGGCGCATCGGGGGCGATGGCTTTGGCAAATGCCTCGTCTATATTATCATCAAAACATGCAAAGAGCGAATCGTCGGCTACTTTATAAACAGTCTTGCCCGCAACCTCCACTTGCTCAATTTTTAGCGACAATGGCAATCCCCAATCCAACATCACTTGCGTGAGAAGATCGTCTGCTGTGCGGTCGGGTTTTATATTGTCGGTCATTTGGTCGAGTAGACTTTGTGTGTACTCTTGTGGATTGTAATACACATCTTGCATATTGCTTTCGTCTACTTTGTAAACTCGGAAACCATAGTCTATATCTGCTGCGGTTTCTTCTTTTATCTTTTTACCTGCTCTGCGTATGCGTTCTTTTCCTATCTCGCAAATATTTTTGTAGCCTGCTTTGTATGCTTCGCTTTTTTCGTCTGTAGCTTCGGGGAGTTGTACGTTTATGTATTTACGTTCACCTCCATCTTCGGCGTTTAGTGCCATTACTGCATGGGCAGTGGTGGCAGAACCGGAGAAGAAATCGAGGATGATGTCGTTTCTTGAATCCGATATTTCTAACATCTTACTTATCAAAGCTACAGGTTTTGGAGTGTCAAATGCTCCAGATTCTAATAAAGACTTCAATTTAGCTGTTGCACTTGATGTGTATAATTTTTCATCCCACCATGTAGTCGCAGTTCTTCTTGATTCTTTAGCTTTTTCAAGGTAATATTTCTGTTGAAGATTATTTTTAGTTTTCACAATTAATCCTTCCTCGAACATCTTTGTCATTCTTTCTTTTGAAAACCTCCAATATCCTATTATCCCATCAAATTCATAATGTGGATTTCCTTTTTTTGCACCGCCAGGACCATCTACAGGTACAAGTTTGTATTTTCCCTTTTCATCTTCAAAATCAAAACCCTCTAGTATAGGATCTAACCCCATCAACTTACGCTTTGAGAAAATAATTCTTTCATTTTTTGCATAAAACAAGATTATGTTATGATTGGGAGATATTATTTTATCATTTGAAACAGAAGCTCTTGCTTTATGACATATTTGAGCCACAAAATTCCCCTCCCCAAAAATCTCATCACAAAGTTTTCTAAGGTTGTGCACCTCGTTATCATCTATCGAAATAAAGATCACCCCATCATCAGTCAGCAAATTCCTTGCTAGCTTCAATCTTGGATACATCATGCTTAGCCAGTCAGAGTGGTAGCGACCTGCGGTGTCGGGGTTTACTTCTAAGCGACGGTTATACTCGTCCTTTTGTTCGCTTATTTCTGCCCATTCTGCACTATCCATTGTAAAATTATCACGATACACAAAGTCCTTACCCGTGTTGTATGGCGGGTCGATATATATCATCTTCACTTTGTTGAGATAGCTTTCTTGCAGGAGCTTTAGCACCTCTAGGTTATCGCCCTCTATGTATATGTTTTCGGTATTATCAAAATC
>JBKEAJ010000130.1:0-75973 GCA_047972135.1 Bacteroidales bacterium
CATAGCTCCGTTGTATCAGGAGTAATTGTTCCGCCGACTGTAGTCGGGTAAACTATGATTACTGCTGTGTCAGAATATACCGTGTCGCAAACACCGCCACTCTCTACCGCTGCTCTATAGTAGTAGTAGGTAGTGTCGCTATGTCCAGTGGTTAGGTTCTTAGCGATGAGCTGCGTACGTGTCGAATCAGTGATGTTGGTAAAGATTGGTGTTGAACCGTCAGTGTTACTAGCTAGCTGCCACTGGATAGAACCAACACTTCCTATTAGATTAAGCTCTTGTGTGTTGTCTGAGGCGGTACATAGCTCCGTTGTGTCGGGGGCGATGGTACCTGCTTGCGTGGCAGGATAAACCACTATCACCGCCGTGTCGGAGTATTCTTCCAAACATACCCCACTCTTAACTCTTGCTCTATAATAATAGTAGGTGGTATCGCTATGTCCCGTTGTCAGGTTTTAAGCGATAAGCTCAGTCCTTGTAGAATCAGTGATATCTGCAAAGGCTGTTGCTGCTCCGCTGTTGACCGCCGTAGATAGCTGCCATAGTACATCGGAAACTCTAAGTGAAAGGCAAAGTAGAACGCCGCAGCTTGTGCC
Organism: Bacteroidales bacterium; assembly: GCA_047972135.1. GTDB lineage: Bacteria > Bacteroidota > Bacteroidia > Bacteroidales > Prolixibacteraceae > JBKEAJ01. Next base: position 597 of record JBKEAJ010000130.1, read on the forward strand.
ACTGAATAGCTCCGATGAGTCTGGAGCGATTGTTCCGCCTACTGTCGTAGGATAAACAATGATTATCGCTGTGTCGGAATATACCGTATCGCAAACACCGCCACTCTCTACTGCTGCTCTATAGTAGTAGTAGGTAGTGTCGCTATGTCCAGTGGTTAGGTTCTTAGCGATGAGCTGCGTACGTGTCGAATCATTGATATTGGTAAAGATTGGTGTTGAACCGTCAGTGTTACTAGCTAGCTGCCATTGAATAGAACCTACACTTCCTATTAGATTAAGTTCTTGTGTGTTGCTTGGGTCTGTACAAAGCTCTACCGTGTCAGGGGTGATAGTACCCGCCTCGGTGGCAGGATAAACTATGATTACCGCCGTATCTGAATACATCGTGTCGCACACTCCACTATGAACCTTAGCTCTATAATAGTAGTAAGTAGTGTCGCTATGACTCGTTATCAAATTCTTGGCGATAAGCTCAGTCCTTGTAGAATCAGTGATGTCTGCAAACGTTGTTGCTGCTCCGCTGTTGACCGCAGTAGATAGCTGCCATTGTACTGCGCCTACACTATTTGATAGAGTAAGCAGTTTTTCGTTGCTCGCATCAGTACATAGCTCCGTAGTGTCGGGAGCGATTGTGCCACCGATGGTCGTAGGATAAACAATGATTATCGCTGTGTCGGAATATACCGTATCACACACACCTCCACTCTCTACTGCTGCTCTATAGTAGTAGTAGGTAGTGTCGCTATGTCCAGTGGTTAGGTTCTTAGCGATGAGCTGCGTACGTGTCGAATCATTGATATTGGTAAAGATTGGTGTTGAACCGTCAGTGTTACTAGCTAGCTGCCATTGAATAGAACCTACACTTCCTATTAGATTAAGTTCTTGCGTGTTGCTTGGGTCGGTACATAGCTCTACCGTGTCAGGGGTGATTGTTCCTGCTTCGGTGCTAGGATAAACGATGATTACCGCCGTATCTGAATATACCGTGTCGCACACTCCACTATGAACCTTAGCTCTATAGTAGTAGTATGTTGTGTCGCTGTTGCCTGTTATCAAATTCTTGGCAAGAAGTTCAGTTCTTGTGGAATCTGTGATGTCTGCGAACGTTGTCGCTGCTCCACTATTCACTGCCGTAGATATTTGCCATTGCACTGCGCCTACGCTTCCGCTTAGGGTCAGTAGCTCGCCGCTGCTTGTGCCCGTACATAGCTCCGTTGTGTCGGGAGCGATAGTGCCTCCCACACTCGTCGGACTTACTTCCACGAAGTAGTCTTCCACCTCGCCATCGGACAAGGCTCCTTTATAGTAGCTTGTGGTAAGCACAGTGTCTGAGCTTATACGGATACGCATCGCTATATTATCATTATTGGTAATAACTTGACCTACAAATGTCCATGTCAAAGTGATTGGTCCACTATAGTTTGCTGATATTATTTCTGATGCGGCTTCGGTAGTATGGAAAGTATTATTACCATTATAATCAATCCATGCAACTACTTTTGCTGCCTTTGCGAGATTGTTGTTAACATTTACTGTAACACTATAAGCAGAGCCTGACCTACAGATACTTGGCGGCAGATTCCCTGCACCGAAGGCATCATCGTGGCTATCTGCACTTGCTGTAGAGCTGCTTTCATCGCCATCTATTTCGCTACTCACTTTTGCACCGAGCATAAGGTTTGCGGTGTTTGCGGTGCTGTAATAATCTTCTAAGATATGAGCTGCTCCGCCATCTGCTATGGTCGTCATGTTATATGCAGAAGGCAAATCGCCGAAGTCTAAATACGTCCTGACGGTGTCCTTATTATTGGTACTATCGCAGTCGCCTTGCATGCTAACTCCAATGCCTTTGCCTTTATCTACGATGTGTATGGCTATGCTATCTGAGCAGTTCAAGGCAGACAATGGCACTTTTATGCTTACTGTATGCAGGGCAGCTGTTCCGTTTTTCGGTTTTGCTTCTATTGTAGGCAAGCTGTCAACCCAAAGCAGGGCAGAGTTGTCGGTGCAATAAAACGCCACTGCCGAATCGCTTGCTACAAAGTCGGCATCTTCGCTGATGTTGTAGATGTCGAGGGTAAACTCAACGCTGTCTTGTCCTGCACCCACATCTACTTTTGTCAATTCTAGGTTAGCCGCAGGAATTACCACTACATCGCCACCCGACATATCTCTAACATAAGGCACCTGTTGCAGGAATGTGTTATAAGGATACTTATCGTAGCCACCGAACTCGGAAAGCAGAGATGCAGGATATTTGGGAATTGTCAAGTCTTCGTTCACCATCGTCGGGTTATATGCAAAGCCATTCCAGACTTTGCGTGCTGATGCCCATGAGCCGTCGGTGGCTGATTCGTATATTGCAAAATACGCTGCTGTATTACTGAAGCCTACTTCGTCTTCTATCAACACAATCTCTGTATTACCATCATTGTCGATATCTACAATCACCGGATATTCACTAAGCGTACCCGACAGTGCTGCCGAACCACCCGCACCCGGATTATTTAATATATCAGGAGTGTTAGTTCCATTATCACTGATTAGGTACAGGTGAGTTTGATCTCTATATACAATTTCTTTCTTTCCGTCATTGTTGAAATCAAAAGCACTTACATTGGTAGACTGAGAAATATCATTGGTAACCAGTTGCCACTGTTCCGCCATTGTCGTACCGTTCCATCCATAGCAATGTACTATACCTGGAGAGTTATAGTAATCATTTCCTGTACCTACCATGAATACGAGTTCAGGCATTTGGTCAGCATCTACATCACTAATAGTCATAGCAGAACCACCCCAGTTTTGGGTTCCATAGTTGTTATTCCACAGAATATCGCCACTTTCGATATTCCAAACATAAGCAACAACTTCCTTACTATAGCCTACACCATTTCGCTTAGTTATAACAGCAACTTCCATACTTCCATCGCCATTTACATCTACGAAAGCGGTATGTCCTGCATCGTTATCACTTGTTTCGGCATAGTTCGGATCAGAACTGTTAACAGTACGCCAAACCGCTAAGGTCTGAAGGTCTTTGCTAGGTTTATATACTGTACGTCCAAGTGCTATTTCTTTTATTCCGTCGTAATCAATATCTGCTACCGCAGGAGGTATTATCTCATAGCCGGCATGACCGATAGAACCAAAATTGTAGTCCGGACCTTTGCACAATAGTGCTCCTGTCGCCGCGTCGTATATTCTATTATAGACAACAATCTCCAATGAAGCATCAGAATTAATATTGCTCACTATCGGTGCAGTAATGGTTGTCAATACATTTCCGAGGTCATCCTCGTTTATTATCTTATTTTGCCATTTTATGCTAATATCACCCGCAGGAGTAATTTCGAGACAATGCATACGTGCCCTATTAGTAGTGAACGGAGCATCTCCTCCTATCGGTATTGAAGTAATTACTACAATCTCACGCTTATTGTCATTTGGCGTGAAATCAGCAATCGTAATACCATAAGTTGCGATATACTCATTGGCAGGTATATGTCCGTCAAAAGTAAACTCACCAATTGGATTTTCCAAATCATCTGCATCAAACACCATGAATGCCTTAGTGAAAAATGCATTTCCATTCTTCAGCACGAGTATATTGGGTTTTCCGTCACCGGTAAGGTCTCCAACAACCGGGATAGTACCATATTGTATGTTACTGCCGGCAGTTGTCTTTTTAAAATTAAAAACAGTCTCTCCCATTGTTACATCACAGCTGAATGGCGAAATATGATCAGGTTTCTCGCTTACCAAGATATACACCCAAGCACTGTCGGTACAAGCACCGTCAGCAATTTTGTATTGAAAGCTGTCGATTCCGAAAGTATCCTGCGCTCCTATGGTATAGATAATGCTGTCGCCCGTGGCATTTAATGACGCAGACCCAAGGTGAGGAGGATTGCCATGCGACAAGATGGATGATGTTGCTCCGGCGGCGGCATCATTATCCAAAATAGGGATTCTTATGCTGTTGCCTGCCATGCCGATAAGGGTGCTGTAGTCGGCTTGTGCATCACAGGCACAAGCGGGAGCCAGTCCACCGTCTACAATGTCTGTATAGCCTCCGGAACTGCCCATAACTCCGTCGCCCCAGCCTTCGTCTATCATATTGACACGGGCTGCCTTCCCTATACAATATTGACTAAATCCGCCATGAAATTGTATACTCGTACTTGCCGTTCCGATCGCTATCTGATCGTTCCAACCTATCAGCAAGGAGTCGTAGTTGGCTACTGACAGAGTAGCTCCATTAAACATGTCGGCGGCGGTTGTTAGCGAGGATATATCCCAAACTCCTATATTTTGGTCGAAAGATGTTGCATTTTGGAACATACCACGCATCTCCTCTACATTAGCCGTTTTACTCCCCCATGTTAATGGCTGCTCCTTGTTATTGAAAGAACTTGCAGAGAAGAACATCTCGGGCATTAATAAAACGCTACTAACATCCCAAGAGCTAATATTCTGATTAAACAACGTTGCTCCAGCGAACATACCAGACATATTAGTTACATTACTCACATCCCAGTCATTAATAGGCTGATTAAAAGATACTGCATCTTGAAACATATGCATCATTGTACTTACATTGCGTGTTTTATTCCCCCAATTCAATGCTTGTCCACCATTATTAAATACATCGGCAGAAGCAAACATAGTTGACATATTCGTTACCTTACTGACGTCCCAAGAACTAAGGTCTTGATTAAACGACGTTGCACCGGCGAACATCCCACTCATATCTGTTACACTGCTAACATCCCAATTATTAAGAATCTGATTAAACAATTCTGCATTAAGGAACATTTCTTGCATGTTCCTTACTTTACCAGTTTGCCAAGATACTATTTTCTGATTAAACTTTTTTGCCAAAGAAAACATAAAGCTCATGTCAGTTACACTATCAGTTTTCCATGTGTCGAACACTGGTGTACCTACAAGTTCATAGCAATGGTTAAACATCCCTGACATATCGCGGACACTGTCCAAAAGTGGAATATCAATAGCCACAACATCCATACTCGTGCCGCCCAAAAAAGCATTTTTCATACTGAACCACCTGATGGTACCCCACTGCTCTACTGTTGAGAGTTTCTCAGAGTTACTATATACTCCCTCTTTATATATCATAGATCTAGGGAAACCTCTTTCAAGAACTCCATCGCCATCGCCCTCTTCGTTGGCAATTATCTTAACCCTATAAGTTCCCGGACTTGTATAAGTGTGCTGAATTGAATCTCTACCGACAGTATGAACTTCAGGGACGCTAAGATCGCCCCAGTCAATGGTGAAATTATAGTACAAACTTTTGTCTAAATAAAACTTTACCACACTATTCACCCCTATGGTTCTCCATGTAGTAATAAAAGGCTCACTTTCCAGAGCAAGACGGATTAAGGCAACATCCGAGTAACCGCCGGAGCAGACTCCATCAGAAACTACCGCTCGATAATAGGTACTGTCAACCACGTTTTGTGCAACAAGTGTGTTTGTAGTGTTGTTTATATGTATGGGGTTGGTAAAATCGGCATCATCACTTTCCTCCCATCTAACCACATTTATGCCGGGAGCTACGGTGAGGGTCAGTGTTGTACTGTTAACACCCTGCAGTACAGCTGTCAGTGCAGGCGATATGCTTCCGCCGCTAATTTCTGAACCGCCGTCGACAATTCCGGTAGTAGGTGCAACATTGTCCGAAGCATTACCCCCTGCAACTCCATCGCCCCAACCATTGGATATCAGATTTGCTCGTGCATCGCCACCTACACAGTACTTGCTCAGCCCTCCATGAAATTTCACATTTGCTTTTTCTGCTTGTCGTTCCCATCCTATCAGTAAGGAATCGTAGTTAACGGTAGACAACTTAACTCCGACAAACATATCCTCAGCATTTGTAAGCGACGATATATCCCAATCGCCAAGGTCTTGATTGAATATCGCAGCGTTGGCAAACATACTACTCATATTCGTTACATTGGAAGTAGTCCATGTGCCGAAAGCATCGGTGCCGACCAGCTTGCCACAGCCTCCAAACATTGCCGACATCGACGACACTGCACTTAAGTCGGGAGCATCGGTGGCAAGAACATTAAGGCTATCGCAATTGCGAAAGGCATTTGCCATCGACTCCCACTTAGGTTTACCCCATTGGTCGACAGAGCGTATGCGCCTACGCATATCGGCAGAAACTGTGCTAAAGTCTATTTGTGGAAAACCCGTTTCGTAAATATCGTCATTCTCAGCATCGATGTTGGCAGTTATTCTTATTTGATAAGTGCCAGCATTAGCATAGGTATGTGAACAATTGACATTAGTGCCGGTAAACACCTCAAAATCTTCAACATAGTTGCCATCGCCCCAATATACCCTAAAGTTATAGTTCTTTCCGGCAACAGTGGGTATTGTAATACTCTCGCCAGGTGAAGTAAGTACCCACGTCGTATTGAAAAAATTATCGGGTGTGGGCATGTTTATGGCTATCATGTGATTGTTCTCGAATATCAAATCATTGGCAGTGGGCATTGTTACCGTACCGATGGGGTCGCCAAATGCTCCGCTGCCCGAAAAGGAGATTATCTCCTCGATGGTGAGAAGCGGTGTTATATCGTCGGAACTCACTATATAAGTACCTTTGGCATGACTGAACGAAAGACGTGTAATAAACTGATCGTCGGGATTGGCACCTGCCGAAGTGCTTGTTCCGTTTCCATCGTCGACATATTCCATTACCGAGGCATAGCTACCCCCCACCATGAGCTTATTGTCTTCGGTAACATAAAAAGCAATAATATCAGTACCTCCCCCCGAACCGTAGCCTCCTATTCCGTCGGTATAGAACAAAGCGTCAGGACGACCAGTACTGGTAAGCTGCGAAGTATTGGCAAGCATATAGTTGAAATCGGAATTAAACGAACCGTCGTAATTTAGTACAGTTACTCCGCCTTCATAGTAATTGGGATATGTAACAGGATCGGGATTTGAATATCCTATTTGGTACTGACCATCGTGTGTGCCAATCCACATTTTGCCCTTCATAAAGGCAACACCGTCTATTGCCCAGCCTCCCAAGAGAGAGGTAGTCCCGTATGCTCCCGTTCCGCCAAGGTCAAAACCTGATATCGGTGTGGATGTCAGGTCGGGTTGCAAGGCTAGGATACCTCCGGCAACACAAAGCCAGCCCCAGTTAGCATTTCCTGTACTAGGGTTTGTTTTACTAGTATTGGGAGTCCCTCGACCCGTTACCAAGACCCCACCCGGACTTTGCCTATTGTTTTCATCCAAAGTGCCCTGCGGAGGAAGAACGGTTATCCCCATTACTCCAAAATAAGGTCCCGGAGCATAGTCGTCTGCATCCAGATCCAAATCTCCGTCTTGATCTACCGCTGGTGCTCCGGTGATGCTATCCAGAATATAAACCCTACCGACAACTGTAGCCAATGCAGTTCCCCACCAAAACTTACCGGGAATAGCATCGTCAAAAGTTATACAAGTACCATATACGTTACTGTAGTTTGTTGCAGAATAATTAAAAGCAGTGTTGACAGTACCGTCGGCATTGAGCTTGGCAATACTATTGCGCGAAACTCCTCCTACATTGCGGAATGCTCCCGAGATAAGAAGTGTGCCGTCGCTATTTTCCATTACTGCATTCTGTGGTTTCCCCCAACCATCTACATATCGAGGTATCGCTCCGTCGGCTGTACGAACAGTATTGTTCTGTGTCAGATTGTTCATAAAGTCGGTGTCGATAACAAACTTAGTGCCGTTCCACTTAAACTTAACGATATAGTCGTAGTTCGAATTGCCTCCATAGTCGGTGAAATTACCAACCACAACAAGTCCGCCATCCTTAGTTTCGCATGCCCAGCGGGTTTCTGCTTTAAAGCGTTCTGTGTTGCTCTCTGTATCGTAATTGCCAAACCCTTGAAGCAGTTTTCCGTTCTTATCGGTAATCACGAGCATATCATGTCCGCCTGCATATTCCTCATAATTGGAAAATCCTCCTGCAAGAACAAACTTCCCTTTATTTTCAGAGTGTCCGCCTTTGCCTTCCAACTCAAGAATACAATACACTCCATAAGAATATTCAGTATTATGCCCGGTCAATACTGCATTGCGTTTGTCCGACACTCCCCACTCGGGGTCGAGTATATCGCCCGCCAGCTTGGGGTCGAATTTCAGGTCGATAGTATCGCCGGTGTTCAGACGCACCTTTACGCTTGTACCCAAACCCAGCCAATCGTCGAAGGTTGCCGAGATATCTATCTTCTCACCCGTGCCGTAGGTGCCGTCGGATGCGGAGGTTGTAAATTTTACAAAATTGGGCGACTGTGCAAACGCCTGTTTGCCGACACCTAAAAACAACAATAAAAGAAGGAGCGAGAGCCCTCCAAAATACGACTTGTTTGTGTTAAAAACTCCTTTTAACTTTCTCAATTTCCTTTTGTAAGATTCAATCATCTCAATATATAAATAAACAATTTATTCAAAATATAGGCTCAGCAATAAGTCAATCAATATTAGAATATATCCCTATATTCCAAATACATACAAAACCAAATTCAAATCCGCGCAAATATAAGAATAAAAGAAATAATATTAAATTTTTTTTACCAAGAAAATAAATAGCAATTAAATTTGCCTTCGGTCTGAGCCGGAAGAAAGAAAAAAGCCCCCCGATAGTCGGGCGACTATCAAAGGGGTAGTTTGTATGTATGTGTATGTTTATTTTGTGAGCGTGAGATCTGCTCTGAGGGAATATATGTATATGTATGAAAAATCTACTTTATTTTTTTAATGCTATAAGCTGTAGGCCGTAGGCTTTTACTGTTAATAATCTGCCCTTACAGGGCGCATACTATCTTGTCATTGCGAGCGATAGCGTGGCAATCTGTTCTTTGTTGCTAGAGATTGCTTCGTCGCAAGCTCCTCGCACTGACGTTCATTTATTTTGCATTTGCCTAAAGCGTCTTGCATACAGCGTACAGCGGTATTTTCATCGTCAATTCTTCGTTATCTCTATCGTCAAATTCACCGTCTCCCCGGCTCCGGCACATGCATCTGTCAGACCAGTGGTAAACGGGATAATCACACTCACCCTATCGGGCTCTACATTCCCATTGGCAACTACCACCGCATTCCAGAATGACTCAGCATCGAAGACTACTCCGTCGCCAAGACCTTGCGTGCCGTTGAGATAGCCCACAGGCGATACCGTCGTTCCTGTTCCTGTTGCTGTTCCCCATGTTATACCGCCGGAGACGTATGGAAGCATGCTGCTCAACTTGTAACCACCGTCTTTCAGATAAACACAGCATACACTTATTGTCCTATACTTAAACATCGCGTAGCGATTGTCCGTCAAGCCATTAACGTAGATCTTGCCCGGTGCAGAGCCTACACAGAAACCTGCTTTCTCTGTCCGTCCCTGAAATAGGTTGACCACTTTAACCGTTTACAAAGATGGACAAAATTAGAGTAAAACTCAAGAGACAACGCCTGTTTTCAGAAGAATTTAAGAAAGCACGAGTAAAAGAGTACGAATCCGGAGAGCTTAGTGTCGGAGAAATCAGTACCTTGTTCAGCGTAAGTCCTCAATGTGTTTATAATTGGATTTATAAATACTCCGTATATAATAAGAAAGGCTTAAAGATTGTAGAGCTGTCAGAAAGCAGAACAAAGAAAGTAAAGGAGCTTGAGTTGCGCATAAATGAGCTTGAGCGAATAATAGGGACAAAACAGATCCAAGTGGACTATCTTGAAAAGTTACTAGAATTAGCCAAGCAAGAATATGGATTAGACATTAAAAAAAACTCAGATACCTCGCACTTGAGGGGTTTCAGTCAAATAGAAAAACAATGAAATATTCACTTAATTCACTATACAAGATTGCGGGGGTCAGCAAACAGGCAGTGCATTCCAATACCGTAAGGGATGAAAAGTTTCAGATGAAACTCTCAGGACTCATAATGAATGTAGATATTCTTCGAGAAGCTCATCCTGGTTGCGGTTTAGAAAAGATGTATAAAACATTGTGTCCTGACTTTATTGGTAGGGATAGGTTTATAGATCTATTTATGAGTTTAGGTTATCGTGTAAATAAGCCGAAAAATTATGTTAGAACAACTATTCCTACATGGTTTAAGTATTCCAACTACATTGAAGGTTTGATTGTTTACAAAGAAAATCAGTTGTGGCAGACGGACATAACATATTATCAGGTTATGGGGAGGTATTATTACCTTGTATTCATAATAGATGTGTATACACGCAAAATTGGTCATCAAGTAAGTGATAATCTAAGAGCAGATGCCAATCTTAAGGCATTACGCAAAGCCTCCAGCCTGCGCATGTGTTCGCTAGATGGTCTTATTCATCATTCGGATAGAGGAAGTCAGTATGTAGAAAAGACATATGTGTCGGAACTGCTTAGTAAAGGCATATACATTAGCATGGGAGCAAAAGGTCAGGATAATGCTTATGCCGAAAGGATTAATGGAACCATAAAGAATGAATATTTAAAGTATTGGGACATTGATTCATTAGATGGACTGAAGCTATCGGCAAGTAGAGCTGTAAGACATTACAACACAAAACGTCCTCATAGCCAAATATATAATCTATCTCCGGTAGAATTTGAAAAAAGATTATTAAATTTAAACCTTGAAGATAGACCCGTAGAAGTTATATATTCCCCAGGAAAACCAGAGTTTGAGGGCGCTCGCGCCCTCAAACTCTTACTGAATGGAGAACCTCCGGTTCATGTATGTCAAATTGTCTTCGACAATAAAAGTAATAGAATTAATAACTAAAAACGGTCAACCTTATTCAGGGATTGACAGTTAGGGTTTAGGGTTTAATTGTTTGAAGAATAATCAACAGCCAAATAAACGAACGTCATTGCGAGGAGCCGGCGACGTGGCAATCTCATGCAACAAAGAGCAGATTGCCACGCTGCGCTCGCAATGACGGCGGACAAAAATAGATTGCTTCGCTGACGCTCGCAATGACAACAAAAAAAACTACCTTTGTGGAAACAATTTTAGAAAGATTGCAACAATGTCAAAAAAACTCTTCCTGCTCGATGCATACGCCCTGATATACAGATCGTACTTTGCATTTATAAAAAATCCTCGTATCAACTCCAAAGGACTGAACACATCGGCAGCCCTCGGAATGGTGAACACATTAGAACAAGTAATACGAGAACAAGCCCCCGACTACTTGGCTATTGCTTTCGACCTAAAAGCCCCAACCTTTCGACACAAAATGTACGAGGCATACAAAGCAAACAGAGAAGCCATGCCCGAAGACCTGCGAGAAATTATACCATACATACGCAAAATTGTAGAGGCTTTCAACATCCCCATACTCGAAAAAGAAGGCTACGAAGCAGACGACATTGTGGGCACTATCGCAAAACATCCAGGCTGTGCAGACCTCAAAACATACATGATGACCCCAGACAAAGACTACGCACAACTAGTGGACGAAAGTACATTTATGTTTAAACCCAAACGCTTCGGAAACGGAACCGAAACATGGGGAATCAAAGAAGTGCTTAATAGATTTGATATCGAGAAACCAGAGCAAGTAATTGATATACTCGGACTTATGGGCGATGCCTCCGACAATATCCCCGGCTGCCCTGGTGTGGGAGAGAAAACAGCCATGAAACTTATCAAAGAGTTCGGCTCTATTGAGAATATATACGAAAATATCGACCAACTAAAAGGCAAACAAAAGGAGAATCTCGAAAACAATAAAGAGCTGGTACTGCTATCAAAAGAACTAGTGAAAATTATTACAGATGTACCCATAGACGTGAAAATCGAAGACCTGACACTAAAAGACAAAGACCTACACAAGATAACAGAAGTGTATGAGGAACTGGAGTTTAAAAGCATGCTGAGCAAACTCGGAGCAAAGAAAAGCACGCCAGCAAAAGGAGCAGTAATACAAACATCCCTCTTTGACGACTTTAGTGATGAACCCAATATCACAGACACCCCCGATGACTTTGCCAATATCGACAACACCAAACATAAATACACTAGCATCGAAACGGAAGTGCAACGCAAAAAACTAATTGCTGAATTGTCAGCACAAAAAGCATTCTGTATCGACACCGAAACCACCTCCCTAGACACTATGAATGCCGAAATTGTATGCCTATCATTCAGCTTTAAAGCCCATGAGGCTTTTATGGTTCCAATTCCTAAGGATTGCGATAAGGCACAGGAGATTCTCAGTGAGTTCAGCCATGTACTGCAAGACGAGAAAATTGAAAAAGTCGGGCAGAATATAAAATATGATATTAATGTGCTAAAAAACCACAACATAGAAATCAAAGGGAAGATTTTTGACACTATGATAGCACACTACCTCATAGAACCAGAAATGAGACATAATCTCGATGCCCTGAGCGAAAGCTACCTGAACTACAAAAAAATACCAACATCAAATTTGCTCAGCGACAAACATAAAACTATGCGTAATGTAGCCAAAGAACTCTTGCTAAACTACGCTTGCGAGGATGCAGACATCACCATGCAACTGAAATCAGTACTCGAAAAGGAACTGAAAGAAAGAGAGCTTATGGAGCTGTTCAGAAATATCGAAATGCCTCTGGTAGACGTGCTGTCTACAATGGAGATAAACGGCGTACACCTCGACAAAAACGAACTGGCAGACTTCTCAAAAGACCTGCAGCAAGAACTGATAACACTCGACACCGAAATCAAGGAACTTGCCGGTGAGGATTTTAATATATCATCACCAAAACAACTTGGAATAATACTATTCGAAAAACTGAAAATTACAAGCAAGGCAAAGAAAACAAAAACAAAACAGTACTCAACAAGCGAAGAAACACTTAGCGCACTGAAAGATAAACATCCCATAGTGGAAAAAATATTAGATTTCAGAGGCAAGAAAAAACTGCTAAGTACCTACGTAGATGCACTGCCACTATTGATAAATAAGAAAAGCCACCGACTACACACTTCTTTTAATCAGGCTGTTACAGCAACAGGTCGACTCAGCTCCACAAACCCAAACCTTCAAAATATACCCATCAGAGACGATGAAGGAAAGAGAATAAGAAAGGCTTTCTCAGTAGAAAACAATAATAATGTTTTCCTATCAGCAGACTATTCGCAAATAGAACTGCGCATACTTGCACATATGTGTCAAGACCAAAATATGATCGAGGCTTTTAACAACAATGCCGACATACACTCAATGACAGCATCAAAAATATTTAACACCCCCCTTGATAAGCTATCAAGAGAACAACGCAGTAAAGCAAAAATGGTGAACTTCGGAATAGTGTACGGAATATCAGCATTCGGACTGGCACAACGATTAAACATCTCGCGCACAGAAGCAAAAAACATAATCGACGACTATTTTGCAAATTTCCCCAGTATTCAGAAATTTATTGATAATCAGATTAATACTGCAAGAGAGAAAGGATTTGCAACTACCCTGATGGGTCGCCGCCGATACCTGAGAGACATCAGCTCAGCCAACTCCGTAGTGCGCAGCGTTGCCGAACGAAATGCCATAAACGCTCCAATACAAGGCGCCGCCTCAGACATCATCAAACTTGCAATGGTGAATATTCACAAGCAAATGCAGAAACAAAAGCTCAAAAGCATGATGGTGCTGCAAGTACACGACGAACTGAACTTTGAAGTGCCTAAAGACGAACTCGACACAATGCAGAAAATCGTAAAAACAGAAATGGAGAACGTTATCAAATTAGAGATACCACTAACAATAGACATGAAAAGCGGTAAAGATTGGCTGGAAGCACACTAGTTGATGATAAATGCAAGGTTTAGGGTTTAGAGTTTAGAGTTTAGAGTTTAGGGTTTAGGGTTTAGGGTTTAGGGTTTAGGGTTTAGGGTTTAGGGTTTAGGGTTTAGGGTTTAGGGGTTAAAAAACGTATAGTTAATCTCAAATTAACGCAAGGTTAAATAATTGCAAGCTCCGTGCCTAAATACCTAGTAAACACATAGATAATTTCTATTATTTTCATTTTACCTTAAAGATTAATTTTCATACATTGCGCACGAAACCGATTATTATAACTTAAATTCTTACGCAATGAAACAATTCTACAGAGAAAAAGTGAAATTCTCAAGAAGAGTATTTTACCTCGCGTGCACAGCATTACTTATTTGTGCGTTTTCGGAAGCAGATGCACAAAGCAAAATCGAAGCTTCAGGTATCGTAATTGAGCAAGGTGGAACTCCAATGCCCGGAGTATACATTGTTGAAAAGGGCACTAACAACGGTGCTATTACAGACAGAGAGGGAAAGTTTAATTTTAAAGTGGCAGAAGGAGCAACTATCAAAGTATCCTTTATCGGCTTTAAAAACATAGAACTTCCCGCATCTAAGGACATGACAGTGACCATAAAGGAAGAGGTGGAAGGTCTTGACGAAGTGGTAGTTACAGGCTATTCCTCTCAACAGAAAAAGGACATCACAGGTTCTGTCGCTGTTGTAAATACTGAGGAACTTCTGCAATCTTCGGGGTCGTCGTCAATGCAGCAACTACAAGGGCGTGCATCCGGAGTGGTAATAGGCAGCTCAGGAACACCCGGCTCGTCGACATCAGTACGAATCAGAGGTGTAGGAACTATCAACAACAACGGACCTCTATTTGTAATCGACGGAGTATCGACAACAAACCAAGACATGAACTCCATAAACCCAAACGACATCGAGAGTATGCAAATACTGAAAGATGCATCAGCAGCATCAATCTATGGGGCAGAGGCATCAAACGGAGTAATAATAATTACAACGAAAAAAGGCACTAAGGACGGCTCTCCGACTTTCGAGTACAACGGATACTTCGGATTTCAAAAATCTCCTAAGAGCTTCGACCTACTGGAATCGCAAGACAGACTAGACTTGGAATGGACAGCAAAAACAAATGCCTACTCCATAAGAGGAGTTGACAAATACCCCTCCCATCAACAGTTTGGGACAGGCGCAAGTCCATCTATTCCAAACTATCTGACATCATCAGGGGCAAACGGCTTAGATTCAAATCCCGATGATTACAGCTACCCCGACAACCTGATGGTGCCCTTTTCAAACACAAACTGGTGGGATGAAGTTACTCAAACTGCACCAATAACAAATCATCAGTTTACAGCTAGAGGCGGCACAGAAAAAGGAAACTACTCTTTTGGGCTGAACTATTTTGACCAAAAAGGAACTGTCATTGAATCATACTATAAGAGATATTCTGCCAGGATTAACACATCTTTTAAAATAAGAAACTGGTTCAGAATTGGCGAGAACCTGACATACTCCTACTCAAAAGACTACGGACTAAACTCTGCATCGGAAGAAGCAGGTCCTCACAGCTGGATATATCGCTCTTCTCCATGGGTTCCAGTCAGGGATATAAAAGGAAACTATGCAGGGTCGAAAATTGCAGGTACAGGAAATTTTGAAAATGTTGTCGCAAACTACGAAAGAGACAAGGACAATTACTATACAGATCAAAGAGTATTTGGCAACGCTTGGATTGAACTGGAGCCAATCAAAAACTTAGTACTGAAATCCAGCTTTGGCATAGACTACAACTCAAGCTACTATTATAGAATGACAAAAAGAAATCCTGAATTTTCTGAAACTACAGGAAGAAACAGCCTAGAAGAAAGATCGCAGTTTACGCTGAGATGGGTGTGGACAAATACAGCAACCTACACCAGAATCTTCAACGAAAAACACAAACTGTCAGCACTACTCGGCAGTGAAGCCATAACCGACGATATTGGCAGAGCCATACAAGGCAATGCGATAAACTTTCGCTTCGAAGACAACACTGACACATGGGTAATTAGTCAGGGAGATTTTGATGACATCCCCGCACTGTCAGAATATATGCAGCAATATTCAATATATGGTTTATTTGGAAGAGTTGACTATGC
The DNA here is from genome assembly GCA_047972135.1 of Bacteroidales bacterium. Classification (GTDB taxonomy): domain Bacteria; phylum Bacteroidota; class Bacteroidia; order Bacteroidales; family Prolixibacteraceae; genus JBKEAJ01. Next base: position 16,568 of record JBKEAJ010000130.1, read on the forward strand.
TTTCAAAGATAAATATCTGCTCACGGCAGTGCTGCGGCGAGATGGCATTTCAAAATTCTCGAAGGAGAATAGAATAGGCTACTTCCCGTCTTTCTCAATGGGCTGGAGAATTACAGAGGAGAAGTTTATGAAAAATACAAGAAACTGGCTCAGCGACCTAAAACTCAGGATGGGATACGGACAAACAGGAAATGCTAATATGGACAGGAAATACAACTACACTACCCTATACAGCATTGACCCCGACAGATCAAACTACGACCTATCGGGAGTTAACACCGCTGCCGAAACAGGATTTATAAGGAAATCTATGGCAAACGCAGACACAAAATGGGAAACTACGGAAATGACAAATATCGGACTAGACGCAATATTCTTCGACGGAAAACTTGCGACAAACTTTGAATGGTACTATCGCAGAACATCAGATATGCTTGTCGAAGCCGAATACAGCGACCTTGCAGGAGACGGCGACCCTCCTTATGAAAACATTGGCGATATGGAAAACAAAGGTATTGACTTTGCTATTACATATCGAGACCAAAAAGGAAACTGGAGTTGGGAGGCATCGCTAAACTTAAGCCATTATAAAAACGAAGTGCTTAAATTATACGACTCCGAAGACGCTTTTAAAGGCGGCGATGGCGTAAGATTTGAAGGCACTCCAGTGGCAAGAACCATGAAAGGGCAAGCCATCGGCTCATTTTTTGGATATAATATCGTGGGATTCTATGAAAACGACAATGACGTTTTGGACGCAATCCCTCTCGGGGCGGACAAAGCAACTATAAAAACATCCCAGTATATAGGTAAATATCGTTTTGAGGATGTCAATGGTGACGGCAGAATTACTCCCGACGACAGAAAATTTATAGGCTCGCCTCATCCCGACCTTACCGCAGGTCTCAATCTGTCTGCAAGCTATAAAAACTTCGACGCTTCGCTGTTTCTATTCACTAGCATAGGAAATGATATATTCAACAATACGAAATATTTTACAGACTTCTGGCTCTTTGAAGGTAACCGCTCGTCCACAATGAGAGATAAGTCATGGGAACCCGGAAAAACCGATGCAACGCTTCCTATACTTGACTATCAGGACAGCTATTCGGGTACTAACCCAAACAGCTATTATGTAGAAAACGGCTCATACCTCAGATTTAAAAACTTTGTGCTGGGCTACACCATCCCAAAGCGTATCACTCAGAAAGCAACTATATCAAACTTTAGAATATATTTACAAGTGGAGAACTTCTGGACTATCACTAACTATTCAGGGATAGAGCCTGATTTAGCAAATCCGGATGCAGACAACGCCGACGACCTCAGAAAAGGAATAGACATGGGCTCATGGCCTCAGCCGACAAGTTTTATTGTGGGATTTGGATTTAAATTTTAAAAACAAGAATCATGAAAAATTATAATGTAATACTTTTGATACTGGCAAGTGTGTTTATATGCAGCACTTGCTCCGACAGCTTTCTCGATAAAAGTACCGAAGGAAATATCGGGCAAGAAGCCCTTATAAGCGAAGAAGGCGTGACAATGCTCACAACGGCAGCTTATGCTAACATGACAGAAAACAACTGGGGAGCGTCAATAATGAATTGGACTTTTGGAGGAATGTATGGCGGAGACGCAAACAAAGGCTCTGACCCCGGCGACCAGAATATCCTAAACGAAATGGAGTTGTATCAAACATCAACTACAAACGGATATATCGCCGACAAATGGAACTGGGTATACGCAGGAGTAGGACGATGTAATGAAGTACTCAAAATAATACCTCAGGTTGATGGACTTAATGAGAGCGTTGGCAACACACGTGCAGCAGAAGTTCGTTTCTTGAGAGCTTTGCACTACTACGAGGGAATAAAGGTTTTTGGCGTATTTATCCCTTGGATAGATGAAACTATCACAGAACCAAACCCTAAAGTGCATAACAATATTGATATTACAGAAAAAGTCATTGCCGACTTGGACTTTGCAGCAACAAACCTTCCTGCAATACCAGACCTACCCGGACGTGCCAACTCTTGGGCTGCAAAAACTCTAAAAGCATACCTTTTGATGCAGGTGGGCAGAAACGGAGAGGCTCTTCCCATTCTGGAAGACGTAGTGAACAATGGTGTCAACAGCAAGGGCGATGCTTATGGGCTGATGGACAACATCAACGACAACTTCAGCGTCGCCACCGAGAATAACAAAGAAGCAGTGTTCTCAATACAATTCTCGGTAGACGCTCCCGACAACTCAAACTCAGGAATATCTCTCGCATATCCTCACAACAGCGGTCCCGGAGGATGCTGTGGATTTTATCAGCCCTCCTTCGAGCTTGCCAACAGTTTTCAAGTCGACGTGGACGGTTTGCCATATCTGGATGATGCATACCGAGACTTCAAATCAGTCACAGAATGGGGCGGTGATCTATCAATAAACAACTATGCCATTGCCGTAGATCCAAGACTGGATATAGCCATCGGTAGATATGACATTCCTTATAAAGACTGGGGGCTGCCAAACAGCAACTGGGTGAGAAACCCCAGTAACGGGGGATGTTTCTTTCCGAAAAAACACGTATTCTCAAAAGCTGAGCAAGAAAACGGATACAAAGGTCTGCCACTGGGTTGGTCGCCCGGCTCAGCTCTCAACTACGAGTATATGAGAGTAGCCGATGTCTATCTCAGATATGCCGAATGCCTTGCCGAGGCAGGGAAGCTGAGCAATGCCATGGAATACGTGAATAGGGTAAGAGCTAGGGCAGCAAACACCGTGAACTTTGTAACACGAGAGGACGGCTCTTATGCCGCAAATTATCAGATTGAAATATACCCCAATGGGCACGAAGCATTTTCCAATAAGGAAACATGTGTGAAAGCTATTCGTTTTGAAAGAAAACTAGAACTTGCCATGGAAGGACACCGATGGTTTGATCTAGCCAGATGGGGAGGCGATTATATGTCGCAAGAGTTGTCAGAATATGTAAAATACGAAAGCGATTTTATTGCTAAATTTTCTACTGCCCAGACTCTAAGTCCGAACAGAACCAACTTCCCCCTACCTCAGGCTCAAATAGATATACTCGGGAAAGACGAGAACGGCGAAGCATACCTGAAACAGAATGAGGCATGGAATTAAAAACACATGTCAGCCACAACTAGTCAATTGATATAAATACAGGCTGTTAACTGATGACTTTTAGCTATTAGATAACAGCCTTGTTTAGGGTTTAGGGTTTAAAAAATGCTGTAGGCAGTAGGCTATAAGCGAACAGCCGATAAACGTTCGTCATTGCTTCGTCGCCGACTCCTCGCAATGACACTCTTTGACAGATTATTTCTCCATCTGTTTCTCACTTCTGTCCTAAGAATTTTATGTAAATGGGTAAATGGTCGGAATAGCCGCCGTAGTAATGGTCGCCACCATAGGTGCGGTCGGGGAAACGCTTGTGCGTCTTGCGGTCTTTGACCATCATCCATCGGTGTTTCAATATCTGCAAGCCCTGTGAAGATAAACGAACATTCCTGTTGTGGTTCAATAAAGACTGACTGACAATCATCTGGTCAAACATGTAGTAGCGTCTCTGATACTCTACAGTCCCGTTGCTCCTTACGTATAGCGGATAGGCAAGATTTATCAAGTCCCACGAACTTGTACTTCTTCGATTCTTTACCCCCAACACCCGAGTGAGAGAAACATCAGCAGGAGTGTCGTTGAAATCGCCCATTATAATAATCTCGGCATCTGCATCCTGCCGATAAACTCCCTGCACAGCATTTTTCAATGTACGCGAAGCATCGAGCCTGTTGGCTTGACTCTGTTCTTTGCCCTCTCGCCGCGAAGGCCAATGATTGACAAAAATATGCAGCTTGTCGATACCCAGCATCTTCCCTTGCACATGTAGAATGCCCCGTGTGTGCGTTGAATTAGTTTTATTGAGATATACCTTTATCTGCTCAAAGCTCAACATGTCAAAATACCGCTTGTCGTAAAGAAATGCTACGTCTATACCACGCCTGTCGTCAGAATTGACATGAGCAAAACCATAGGTATCGTGAAGATTAAAACGCTTCAATAAATCCTTTATAACTCCGTCATTTTCTACCTCTGCCAAGCCCACCAATATAGGCATCTGCCTATGTATAGACCTAATAACCCTAGCTATATGCCCCAACTTTACTTTGTACTTTTTGTATGTCCAATTCTTCGAGCCCTCGGGCGTGAAGTCATCATCATTGGTATTAGGATCAGACTTTGTGTCGTATAAGTTTTCTACATTGTAGAACATCATCGTTTGTCCGACAGAAGATAGCAATTCAGTCATTTGCTTTTAATAAAATGACCCAAACTGTTTCCTTTATTGGGCATAGCTTGGGTCAATATTTCAATTTAGTGTTGATACTACTCTACTTTCAATTGCGATTTTTTATCAGCATTCTTTAATTCAAGAATCTTAGTATTGCCGCCCTCTTTCAAGTTGATGTCTACCGGTACATTTGTTCTCCATTTGCCTCTCGTGAAATCGGGTATCTCCATAGTTTGCGACTTGTGTGCAACCGAATGCTCGCTCAAAGGCCCGATACAACTCCACAATGCAGCATCGTAAACATCCTGTGCAAGTGGCAAGCCATTACGCAAATGGTCTATCAAATGCCAATCCATAACAGTATCCATACCACCATGACCGCCAATCTGCTTAGCCATATCGCCTACTCTTTTTATTATTTCAGGAGTATACTTCTCCTTCAATTCTTTCATTTCCTCATCCGTAGCAAATTTATGCCCAAAGGCAATCTTTCCCGGAGTCGGATACTTACGAGCAAAACCTTTCGTGCCACTAAGCAAATGTATTCTGGAATAAGGACGTGGCGATGTAACATCATGCTGAACCATAATCGTCTTTCCTTTCACTGTCCTGATGGTCGAAGTACTCATATTACCACGATAGCCATTGGATACAAATTCATTATAAAAAGAATCCTCGCCAGCTCTGCTCTTAGCTTCCTCTGCCATCATAAAATCATTGGACGACACCGATACAAGATAATCCGCTTGATCTCCTCTGTTTAAGCCCATACACTGTGCCACAGGCCCAAACCCGTGAGTAGGATACAAGTTGCCATTTCTATGCTGATTCTCCCTCAGTCTCCACATGTCGGCATATGCATAGTTGCCAGACTTTTCAAACTTAGCAAAGTTCAAGCTCAATAAATCATGAATATAAGCACCTTCACCATGCACTAACTCTCCAAATGCCCCTTGCTGTGCCATGTTGAGCGTGAGCATCTCAAAATCGTCGTAGCAACAGTTTTCAAGCATCATACAGTGCTTCTTAGTCCGCTCCGAAGTCTCTACCAAACGCCAGCAATCATCAATGGTCTCTGCCGCAGGGACTTCCGTAGCAACATGCTTGCCATGCTCCATACCGTAAACACATATTGGAGTGTGTAATTTCCATGGTGTAGTAATATAGATTAAATCCAAATCAGGGTCTTCACACATCTTTTTCCACGAATCCTCACCACCAGTATATTTCTTGGGGGCTTTTATGCCCTGCTCGCCAAGTTTTGCAACTATTTTATCGACTCTCTCAGAATACTTGTCGCACAAAGCTGCAATCTCAACACCCTCGATGTGAGACATTCTAGTTACAGCTCCCGGACCTCTCATACCCAAACCTACAAAACCAATCCTCACCTTATCTAACTTTGGCGCACCATAACCACACATATTGAATACTGATCCCCCCGACTGCGATGCACTCTTTGTGGCGAAGTTAAGACTTTTGGCATTCACTTCATTGCGACCTAGTAAGGAACCCGCTGCCAATGCTCCTGCCCCTGCTAATCCGGTCTTTAAGAAAAATCTCCTGTTACTTTTCATGTGTTTATATTTTGTTTTTTAATTGCCACATGTATCTCGCCAATATAATCATACTTTTATGCGAGACTTGTCTCATGGCTCGTTTCATGTGTTTATTTTTTGCAATAAGCTGTAAGCTATAGGCTTTATGCTTTTGCTGTTTATTGTCATCCTCCATTGCGAGCGTTAGCCTGACAATCTGTTCTTTGTTGTGGGAGATTGCTTCGTCGCCAGCTCCTAGCAATGACGTTCGTACTTTCGCTCGTTTCACCTATTAATATTTTCCCATCAGCTCGCTAAGTTAGTAAAAACTATTCACTCTCGCATAATAGTCTTGAAACATTTATTTAAGATATTAAATCCATAGCACTTATCTCATTGAAAATCAATATCTTTCGACGAAGAAGCCAGGACTGCGTCCTTAAACTTCAAACCTTTTTTAGGCTATAGGCTGTAGACTATAAGGCAAAACAGCCACCACCTCCCCCTTCGGGTACTCCTCCTTCGCAGGAGGAGAGTTTTAAATCCCAAACGATTAAACAACTAAACAGTTCAACGATTAAACGACTAATCCGTCATTGCGAGCGTTAGCCTGACAATCTGTTCTTTGTTGTGGGAGATTGCTTAAAGCATAAAGCATACGGCATACAGCATTTTTAAACCCTCAAACTAAAAAAGGGACACCTTGCGGCATCCCTTAAATCTAAAAAACATTATGAAAAACACGTAGTTTCTACATCATTCCGGGCATTCCCATGCCGCCTCCACCACCGGGCATCGGTGCTTCGGGCTCAGGAATTTCGGTAAGAACACACTCTGTTGTCAAGAACATTCCTGCAATAGATGCAGCATTCTCAAGTGCAATCCTTGTTACTTTTGCAGGGTCGATAACACCTGCGTCAGTGAGATTTTGATACTCGTCAATTCGTGCATTATAGCCAAAATCACCATCTCCCTCACTAACTTTCTGAACTATTACTGCTCCTTCTTTGCCTGCATTGAAAACAATCTGACGCAGAGGCTCTTCGATAGCTCTTTTTACTATCTCGACACCTGTTGTCTCGTCTTCATTTGCTCCTTTCATGCCTTCGAGAGTCTTGATAGCACGGATAAAAGCGACTCCTCCTCCTGCTACTATTCCTTCTTCGACAGCCGCACGTGTTGCACTCAATGCATCGTCAACTCTGTCTTTCTTTTCTTTCATCTCTACCTCGGTAGCTGCTCCTACATAAAGTACTGCAACTCCTCCCGACAGTTTTGCCAAACGCTCTTGCAGCTTTTCTTTGTCGTAGTCGGAAGTCGAACTTTCGATTTGCTTCTTGATTTGTCCTACTCTTGCGCTGATAGCATCCGAGCTTCCTGAACCGTTTACAATAGTTGTATTTTCTTTGTCGACCGTTATCTTTTCAGCAACTCCTAACATATCAAGACTTGTGTCTTCCAATTTCATGCCTTTCTCTTCGGTTACAACTGTACCGCCTGTCAGAATTGCTATGTCTTCCAACATCTCTTTGCGTCTGTCGCCAAAACCCGGTGCTTTAACGGCACACACCTTCAATGCTCCTCTTAAGCGGTTTACCACAAGCGTTGCAAGTGCCTCACCATCAATATCCTCAGCAATAATCATCAAGGGACGACCCGACTGTGCTGTTTGCTCAAGTACAGGTAGCAAATCCTTCATGGTGCTGATTTTCTTGTCGTAAATCAAGATATACGGATTGTCTAGCTCTGCCGACATCTTCTCGCTGTCTGTTACGAAGTATGGTGAAATATAGCCACGATCGAACTGCATTCCTTCTACCACGTCAACATAAGTGTCTGTACCTTTAGACTCCTCAACCGTGATAACTCCTTCTTTATTAACCTTTTCCATTGCAGTTGCAATCAGTTTACCAATCTCGTCGTCGTTGTTTGCCGACACTTTGGCAACTTGCTCGATTTTGCTGTAGTCATCGCCAACTTGCAGTGACTGCGACTTAATGCTGTCGATTACCTTTGCAACTGCCTTATCGATACCTCGTTTCAAATCCATCGGATTTGCTCCCGCAGTAACATTCTTAAGTCCTACATTGATAATCGATTGTGCCAATACAGTAGCTGTCGTTGTGCCGTCGCCTGCATCATCGCCGGTTTTGGAAGCTACCTCCTTAACCATTTGTGCACCAATATTCTCTGCTGCATCTTCTAGTTCTATCTCTTTTGCTACGGTAACTCCGTCTTTTGTGATTTGTGGAGAACCAAATTTCTTCTGAATTACAACGTTACGACCCTTAGGTCCAAGTGTTACTTTTACGGCATCCGCCAACTTGTCTACACCGACTTTCAGTTTGTCGCGTGCTTCAATATTAAAAACTATGTTTTTAGCCATTTTATATGATTTTTTTGAGTTCGTAGATTGATTAAACGATGTATAGAATATCGTTATGCGAAATTAACAAGTAGTCTGTGCCGTCGATATTCAACTCCGTTCCCGAGTACTTGCCATAAAGTACTGTGTCGCCAACAGACACTTCTACTTTTTCATCTTTTTTTGCTTCGCCCACAAGCACTACTGATCCTTGCTGAGGCTTCTCTTTTGCTGAGTCCGGAATAATTATACCACTAGCTGTCTTTGTTTCAGCTTCTTGAGGCTTAACAAGCACTTTGCCTGCTAGAATTTTCCCTTTTAGTTCTGACATCTTTTTTCGATTTATTGTTAATACTAATTTTTTGTTTTACTACCATCACTTGTTCACAATTTATGCCAAAGCATTGAGAGTGCCACTTTGACACAAAAACAACAAGCCCAATGTCGGAATAGACAACCTAAAACAAGAAAAAGCCCTAAGAAACAAGTCCTTAGGGCTAAATATGTCAAAATGTCTTTGTAGTTTTATTCTCCCGTTCCTTCAGACTGTGTCTCTTGCTCCTCGCCCGATGTGGTAGCGGGAGTACCTGCGCCTTGCTCAGAAGTCCCTGCGCCATTCAAACCTTCTATCTCCAATGGCGGTGTAGACATCTGCTGTTGCTGATTTTGCATATCATCTTGCAATTGCTCTTGCTGGAACTCACTACCTCCTCCTGTTGTCACTTCTACTCCACTACCCGAGTAAGTATATATTGTGAAGAATACAACAAGTACGAGCAAACTCATGGCAGAATACCAAGTAACTTTCTCGGCAATATTGGTGCTACTTTGCACTCCAACTACCTGATTGACCGATGAGTAGTTGGCTGCTAAACCTCCACCCTTTGATTTCTGTGCCAATACAATGAGTACTAACAACACACATACTGCTATTATCAAGCCTATTATCAATCCGCTCATGTCTTTTATTTTTTGTCTAATTTTATTAGGCGACAAAGATAGCAACTCTTTCGCTAATAATTCAAATTATTTAGTAATAATATTTGAGATCTCTCCCATTATTGTATTTTTCTTCGCAAATTCGCTATCTTTATGTCGAACATCGTAGCACTGTCGGGAAACCTCTTTTTTAAATCCTCATATATCTTTATTGCCATACTATATTTACCCTGCTTATCGTACAGCCCTGCTAGCGTCTCCGCAAATAATGCACCCTTAGGTACCTCTAAATTGTTCTGCTCTGGCTGAGGTTCAGGCTGAGGCTCAGGTTCAGGTTCAGGCTGAGGTTCAGGCTGAGGTTCAGGGATTGACACTTCTTCTTGTTCTTGAATAGGATCTTGCACAGGCGCTGAGACCTGAACGACAGGCTCAACAATAGTTGCAGTCGACGATACAGGAGGCTCAGGTTCAGGCTGAGGCTGAGGCTCAGGTTGAGGTTCAGGTTGAGGCTGAGGCTCAGGTTGAGGTTGAGGTTCAGGCTGAGGCTCAGGTTGAGGTTCAGGTTGAGGCTCAGGTTGAGGCTCAGGTTGAGGCTCAGCCTGAGAGGCTTGCTCTGCCATTCTTTCGGCTTGCAATCTTGCTTTTATTGCTTCAAATGAGCGATCATCGTCTGCATAAACCTGAGGGGCAGGGGCAGGCTCAGGCTCAGGTTGAGGTTGAGGTTCAGGTTGAGGTTGAGGCTCAGGTTCAGGTTCAGGTTGGGGCTCAGGTTGAGGTTGAGGGGCTTGCTCTGCCATTCTTTCGGATTGTAATCTTGCTTTTATAGCTTCAAATGAATGGTCGTCGGCAGCATAAACCTTAGGGGCAGGCTCAGATTGAGGTTCAGGTTCAGGTTGAGGTTGAGATTCAGGTTGAGGGGCAGGTTGAGATTCAGGTTCAGGGGCAGGTTCAGGGGCAGGTTGAGGCTCAGGTGTAGGTACAATGACTGTTGTCTCAATGTCGCCTTCTTGATTATCAGCCAAAGCTGCTTTTTCTTCAAGTCCTGAATTATCGGTACTCCCCGAATTTATTGACCTTGCCAAGAATCCTAAATCTACTTTGCTTTCCTTCTTCGGTGCTTCCGAAGCGTACTCCTTTTCTATGTCGTAGGTAGGTGTCGCCAACAGCTCGGTATCTACCGCTTTCGCACTCGCATTAAAAAAGTTCTTAAGCAGCTCTCTGTCAAATACAAAGTCCGAAAACTTATCTGCTTCCGCATTAAAGCGGTCAGGGACTTCCTCTTTAATCCTTTTCAGATAGATTATTACTCCCAACTGAAACCAAGGATACTTGTTCACCAAAATCTCTAGGTTTCTTACGGATTGTTTCTCAAAAATATCCATGTCTTTTTGCTTTTCCGTTTACCAATTTGCCAATGTGGCATTGTATATATCCTCAACCAACTTATCTATAATTTCAGGCAGAATACTACTCTCAGCCTGAGACAAGCCCATCTCCGTACTATATTCTTCATAAGCCGAAAAGTCTTTTTCAAAACTCTGCTCATCAGCTTTGTTATTTATATAATTGACCTTCACCGTTACTGTCATCCTGTTTTTATCTGCCGTATCATTGTTGGCAGTAATAGCCACCGAACGTATGGTGTAGCCCGAAATATAACCCGACAACTCCAAATCACCATCATCTCGAACAAGTTTTAAAGGACTCTGCTTCACCATCTTATCTTGAAGTGCATTGGTGAAATCCTGACTCAATGCCGGATTTATCAACTTCGCCCTATTGTCGAAAAAGGCTACACTAATCGTCTTTTCACCATTTACAAGCGAAACACTCCTAAATGAATAGCCTACGGTACATGCCGACATGACCGATATACCTAGCACGAGTATAAGTATCCTATAAATCGATGTCATACTCTTTTATTTTTCGATATAAAGTCCTTACCGATATGCCTAATTCTTCCGCCGCAGACTTCCTTTTCCCACCATATTTATTCAATGCCTTGACTATCATCTCTTTTTCGTTCTCCTCCAATGATAAGGATAGCTCCTCCTCGACATATTCCGTATCATTCAAATCCTCATCTTCGTAAGGAACATAGGTGTCGACCTTATTGCTGTACTCTACAGGCTTGGTAAATAGCGATATATCATCACCCGTGTCATGCAGTCTTTTTATGGCTCCTACTGAGGACATCTCTACAGGTTTTTCATACTGACGATCCTCATTATTCTTAACAAGCTCTAATACAACCTGTTTCATATCGTTCATCTCTTTCCGTAAATCGTATAAAGCACTATAAAGCATATCCTTTTCGCTCCTTCCGTCTTCGCTTGCCTTGGAAGAAAGCACCAAAGCAAAACTATTCTCTGATATATTCGGCAAATATCTAGCCAATATTTCCGAAGTAATGTTTCTTTCTTCCTCTATTATAGATATTTGCTCGCTTACATTCTTCAACTGACGCACATTGCCTGGCCACCGATAAGTAGTGAGAAGCCTTTGGGCATCATCGCTAGGTTTTATCTGTGGCATCCTATACTTCTCCGCAAAATCCGAAGAGAATTTCTTGAAAAGCATTATAACGTCCTTTCCTCTATCTCGCAAGGCAGGAACTACTATCGGCACAGTGTTTAGACGATAATACAAGTCCTCCCTAAACTTCCCCTCTTCGATGGCATGAGGAATATTAACATTGGTAGCTGCCACAACCCGTACGTCGGTCTTATAAACTTCTGACGAACCAACCTTCATATATTCGCCCGACTCCAAAACTCGCAACAAACGCACCTGCGTCGCTAGCGGCAACTCCCCTATTTCGTCAAGAAATATCGTACCTCCGTCAGCCTCCTCAAAATAACCACGCCTATCGGACAAAGCCCCTGTAAACGAACCCTTTACATGCCCAAAAAGCTCAGAATCTATCGTCCCCTCAGGAATTGCTCCACAGTTGACTGCAATATATTTTTGATGCTTGCGCGACGAATACTGATGTAATATCTGTGGGAAATTCTCCTTCCCAACACCGCTTTCGCCCGTTACCAATACCGACAAATCGGTGGGTGCTACGCGCACGGCAGTCTCTATCGCACGGTCTAAACCCGCACTGAGCCCTATTATCCCAAACCTCTGTTTTACACTAGATATTTCTGTCATTACAATTGCGACATTTTGTCATGCAAATCTAAGCATTTTATCTCGTATCTTTATAAAAGCATTATATTTTTTGGCTCTATAATGTTTTGTGTGCGTGCCGATGGGGGGCTATCTTTCCCCATGGCGTTGCCATGGGCTGAATTAATTATGGCTTGCAGCTATAAACAGCCACCACCTCCTTTTTTGGGCACTTCTCCTCGTCGAAGAGGATAGTTAAACAGCCGGGCAGAAAATGTTCTGCCCTTACATCATTCGTTATAGAGCCTATATTTTTCTTTTTTACGTCATTTTTATTAAAGCTATTAATATTAAGACTACTTTTATATTGTCAAATTTATCATTTTATATGAGGAGGAAATTTACTTTATGTGCTTGTGCTTCGCGCTCGTTTATCGACAAAGATAGACTTGCAGAACTTGCTGCTTTATTGGAAAATAATGGACATGATGTCAGGATTGAAGCCGATTTATGCAATATTGCCATGAACTCACCATCTATAATGAACGACATTGCCGACAGCACTGTGATGGCGTGCCACCAACGTACCATAAAAGCACTCTTCCACTGGCAAAATATTGAATACAAGGAAGATACTATAGATATACGAAACGACGACATGAAGACCGTACTGTCGCAATTCGATATTTCAGAGGCTTTGAATGGGGTAGAGAAAAATACGATAGAGTTTGAAAGCAAGATAGCTTCTTTCCCTGTCGAAAAACATACTGATGCATGGTATCCGGTTTTAGACAAAGACCGATGTACTGAATGTGGCAAATGCTACGACTTCTGTCTCTTTGGCGTATACTCCAAAGAGGATGGTAAGGTGAAAGTCATTAATCCGCAAAACTGTAAGAACGACTGCCCGGCATGTGCTAGAACCTGCCCTGCAACAGCAATCATATTCCCAAAATATCCAAAATCGCCGGTGAATGGTGGCAGTGCCATTGAGGAGACTTTCTCACCCGACGAAATGGACACAATGTATCGCGAAAGACTAAAATATAAATTACTGCAACGAAGAAAAAGAATTACAAGAAAATAAAACGAGCCATCAGATGAAATTTAGCGACTATACTGCAACAGCAAAGGCTGCACTACGTGTACCAAGGGAATGCTCACCCCGATTGGTGTGGAAATTTATGTACAACTTCGCTTGGCAGAGTATGCGGAATATCAAACGCTTTGAAAAAAGACAGGCTAAAAACGAGCATTTCTTCCCCGCATTCCTAATGATTTCGGTTACCGAAAGCTGCAACCTTGCTTGTAGTGGCTGCTGGATTAGCGAAGGTGGAACGAAAACAATGAGTACGGAGCAACTAGACGGCATTATCAGGTCGAGCAAGAAACAAGGCTCCTTTTTCTTCGGAATACTCGGAGGCGAACCACTGATGCACAAAGGCTTGCTCGACGTTATGGAGAAACACTCCGATTGCTACTTTCAGCTATTCACCAATGGCACACTGCTAAGCGAAGATGTTGCGATGCGCCTAAAAAAACTGGGAAACATTACACCTCTGATAAGCATTGAAGGCTTAGAGGAAGAAAGTGATGTGCGACGCAGGAAAAATAATGTTTTTGAACGTAGTTTGGCAGGTATCCGTGCATGCAAGAAAGCTAAGCTGATTTTTGGTGTGGCTGCAAGTATCTGCAAAAGCAACTACGAGGAGCTGGTGAGCAGAAAATATTTGGAGTTTCTTGCCAAAGAAGGAGTACATTATTTATGGTACTACCTATACAGACCTGTGGGAACTTTGCCTAATCCCGACAATGCACTTGACAAGGAGCAAGTACTCAAATTTCGGAAATTTGTGGTGGAACAGCGCAAAAATGCACCTCTGTTTATAATTGAGACATACTGGGACGACAAGGGCAATGCACTTTGTCCGGGTGCTACCGGGATGAGCCATCACATCTCACCATCGGGAGCCATTGAGTTTTGTCCTCCCATACAAATGGCGAAAGATTTTATAAACGAAGATGGTTCTAACCTTGCTGATTTGTGTAGAAACTCTGAGTTTCTGACAGAATTTAGAAAAATGACTGCTGCTAGCTCACGTGGTTGCATCGTGCTAGAAGACCCTGCCAAAATGGCAGACTTCCTTGTAATGCACCAAGCAATAGACTCGACAACGCGCAAAACGGTACTGGAAGAGTACAGAAAAATGAAGCCTCTTGACGGACATAATCAAGCAGGACAAGAAATTCCTGAGCAAAATATTTTTTATAAAATCGCCAAAAAGAAATACTTCTTTGGCTTTGGAGCATACGGATAAGATGGAAAAAACACTGCTATACGAAATACCGGCAACATACAAAGAGAGAAGTCTTTTGCGCCGACAGATTGAGCGATTCATGGATGAGCAAGCTGTTGTTCCGCCTTTATCGATGGACGACATATCGGCTTATGCTGACCAAATCATCGATATTCACATAGTAAATCCTGGCTTTAAGGGATGGATTATGGTTGAAGTAAACAACTGTGCATGGCGTGAGACAGTTGCTTCTATTCCTCATGAAAAACGAATGCTACTTTTGCCAAGATGCCTCAGCAACTCGAAAAACTGTGAGGCTGATGTGGACGAATTTGGTCTGCTTTGCAATCTCTGCGACCTTTGTACAATCCCTAACCTACAAGAAGATGCCGACAAGTTGGGGATGATGAGTATCGTTGCCGAAGGCTTCACATCAGTGGTCGGACTTGTGGAAAACGGAGTTGTTGACACAGTTATCGGAGTGAGCTGTCTGGACTCACTAGAAAGAGCTTTTCCTCTACTCATAAACAACGCCGTGCCCGGACTGGCAATACCGCTGAATAAGAAGGGTTGTAAGGACACCGATGCAGACTATAACTACGTGAGAAGAATGATAAACCTACGCTCCGACAAGAATGCAGATCTCCTCGACTACGATAAACTAAAATCATCGATAGAAGACTGGTTTTCAAAGAATAAGCTAACGAAGGTGTTTTCATTGTCGAACGACCAAACATCAGAAATCTCAAGAGACTGGATGGGTGGCGAGGGAAAACGCTGGCGTCCTTATCTCTTAGCAGCTACCTATCTTGCTCTTAGTGGCGAAAAAGTTGCTCCAAATAACATTATGCTTGCCGCCATTGCGGTAGAATGTTTCCACAAGGCATCTTTGGTTCACGATGATATTCAAGACAAGGACTCACAACGCTACGGCAAACCAACGGTGCATGCTCAACACGGCGAACATATAGCAATAAACGTGGGAGATATGCTACTGGGCGAGGGATACCGAATACTCGCACAATGTGAGAATATGGAGCTTATAAAGATTATTGCTGAGGCTCACGTGTCGCTGTGCAAAGGACAAGGAATGGAACTGGAATGGAGCCGTTCGCCTAAAGAGCTGACAATGGACTATGTGATTGATATTTTCTGCAATAAAACAGTTCCTGCTTTCGAGGTTGCATTGCTTATGGGAGCGGTTTGTGCTAATGCCGACAACAGCGTCTTGCAAATCCTCAAAAAGTACTCGCAAGCTATGGGCATAGCATATCAGCTGCAAGACGATATTGAAGATTTTGAAACCGACAGCCCCCTCGCTCTCCGACCTTCGGCAGTATTGGCAATACTAAGTGAACAAAATGAAGATAACGATTTTATAATATCATTGCTCACTTGCTCCGACTTAAAGAAATTTCTCAATGAAAAGCAAAATAAGCCCCTACTCAACAAGGCATTGAATGAAGTGAAGAAACAAACCGTACAATATCATAAAGCTGCTTTGCAAGCATTGCACGAACTGAAAAACACTGAGCTGAAACGCCTGCTGTTTCGTGTAACAAGAAAAATACTGGGATGAGAGAAACAATATCAATAAAACTATTCAAGACCTTACAAAAAGGTAAAGATCGACTGAACAAAGAGGCTCTGGCAGAACTACGGAGCTTTGTAGAATCACAACGTGCTGACAATGATACGTTTGTGGACAGAAGTGGAGAGTCAGACCTCTATTACACCTTGTTTGGCTGGATATTGTCCTACATCCTAGACATAAAGCTAGACCACAACAAAATGAGCACATACCTTGAACAGCAAGATGCTGACAGTATGGACTTAATTCATTATGCCGCATTTATGCGTTGTAAAACTATTGTTTCGCTATACAAGAAAGGTATGTTCGGCACTTTTATCAACTCACTAAAATCCAAAAGCATAAAAAGTTTGCAAGAGTTTAATCAGATACCTCACAACGACCAACAGTCGCCTTACACTCAGTTTATATGGCTATCGGTGGTGGAAGATACAGGAAACAAGCTGAACAACAAAGCGGAAATAATAAATGCGTTGGCTGAATACAGCTTGCCAAGCGGCGGATACGTAAATACCAAAGGCAGTGCTAGTGCCTCCACCAATGCAAGCTCCGCAGCTTTGAGCATTATCGGCGAACTAAAGGGCTACAAAGAAAACAAGGATGTAACATTCTTGAAGGATACACAAGAGGAATACGGCGGCTTCAAAGCGGCAGGCGAAGCTCCTGTGGCAGACCTGCTATCTACCGCCACCTCATTATTTACTCTCCGATGCTACGGCGTAAGTCCTAAATATTCTAGCAATGATTTTATTGAGTCCCATTGGTTGGATAAGGGTGGTTTTTCGGCGACAATCCTTGACGAGGAAAGTGATGTTGAATATACATTCTACGGACTGTTAGCTTTAGGCGCAATGAATTAAGACAGTTATGAATATGCTACAAATAGACAATATGATAAGGGATTTGCAAGAACAGCTCCTTGCAAAACAACCCGCAAAAGGGCAATTCTGGAGAGGGAAGCTCTCGTCTAGTGCTATATCTACGTCTGTAGCTATATTTGCTCTATACATAGTCGACAAAGAAAAATATGCAGACCATATACAAAATGGAGCTAAATGGCTGATAGACACCATGAAACCAAATGGTTCATGGGGCGACACTATTGAAAGTCCGCCAAATATGACGGCAACACTTTTGAGTTATGCTTCGCTTTATGCTATCGGGAAAGCTCCACAAGAAAGTCAGAATTACCTTGCAGACAATTTTGGAGGGACATCCGACAAAGATATAATAAATGGTGTTTTGGCTTACTATGGCAAAGACCTGACCTTCTCTGTTCCAATTTTGGTGATGTGCGCATTAGCAGGGCTTATTTCCACGTGGGACAAAATTCCAAACCTCCCATTTGAAGTTTCGGTATTACCGCAAAAAGTTTTTCGTTTTTTCCGCCTACCTGTTGTCAGCTATGCCATTCCTGCTTTGATTGCTGTCGGTATTCTCAGATTTAAAAAAGGAAAGAAGAATATAGGCTCAGGCATTCGCAAGTCATTTATAAACAAGTCCTTGAATGTGTTGACAAAACTACAACCTGAACATGGTGGTTTTTTGGAAGCGGCACCGCTCACAGGCTTCGTGGCAATGTGTATGAGTGGCGCAGGATACAAAGACCATGCTGCAACACAGAGAGCCATAGGCTTTCTGACTGATACAGTACGCAATGACGGGGCATGGGCTATCGACACCGACCTATCCAACTGGGTAACAATACTCAGCATACGTGCTTTAGGCGACGACCTAGAGGACAGACAGGCTCTGGCAGAAACCGTAAAAAATAATGCTTTTACCGAGATACATCCATTCACCGGAGCTAAGGAAGGAGGTTGGGGATGGACTGACCTGCAAGGCTCTGTTCCCGATGCCGACGATACGTCTGGCTCTCTGGTTGCTCTGCATTCGTTACATAGAGGTGAATATTCTCTCGAAATTGGAAAAGGTGTGGAGTGGCTACTCAGCCTTCAAAATAAAGACGGCGGTATACCCACATTCTGCAAAGGTTGGGGTCGATTGCCCTTTGACAGAAGCTCGCCCGATATTACGGCACACGCCCTATTGGCTTTGCATCTTTGGGAGAACAAACTGCCTCAAAGCCTGAAAGTCAGGTGCAATAAGAGAGTGGGCAAAATGCTGAAATGGATGCAAAAAACACAAGCATCCGACGGCTCGTGGAAGCCCCTCTGGTTTGGCGACCAAGATGCCAAAGACGAAAGCGCACCCGTCTATGCAACAGCAATGACAGTGGAGTATCTTGCAGATTTTGACAATGACATTGCCAAAGAAATAACATCTAAGGGCTTGGAGTATTTACTGTCGGCTCAAAATTCCGATGGTGGCTGGGGCGGAGCAAAGGGAGTGCAGTCAAAAGTTACACTCACAGCAAGAGCCTTGAGTGCCTTGGCATCGCACAGTCAAAGCGACAAAAAGATAATGGACAGAGCATTTAACTATCTGCATGAAAAATATATAAAAGAAGAGCTGATGCAGGCGGAGCCAATAGGTCTATACTTTGCTCGACTATGGTATTCAGAGGAATTATACAATATAACATTTACACTTAAAGCATTGAAACAATATAAATTTAAAATAGCATAATCATGAAAAATTTAATGGTTTTTTGTTTGGTATTTATGAGTTTGTCCTTGTATGCTCAAGACAACATACAATGGCGAGGAACGGACAGAACAGGCATCTACAAGGAAACAGGTCTTTTAAAATCGTGGGCTGCAGATGGTCCTGAACTACTATGGCATTTCGACAAGCTGGGCGAGGGACACTCGTCGGTGGCAATTGCAAACGACAAAATTTACATCACAGGGCTAGTCGACGAAAAAGGACAACTCTTTGTTTTTGACCTGAATGGAAAGTTGCTACAACAAAAAAGTTATGGCAAGGAATGGAGCGACAGCTACAACGGCGCAAGAGGGACTGTTACAATCAACGACAGCAAGATATACGTTTACAGCGGAGAAGGAAACCTTGTGTGCCTCGAACAAGAAAGCCTAAATGTACTTTGGCAAAAAAGTATTATCAATGACTTCGACGGCAAAAATATACGCTGGGGGGTTAACGAATCGCCTCTAATTGTTGACGACATGGTGATTATAACTCCCGGCGGAGAGAAAAATAATGTCGTTGCTCTCAACAAGAACACCGGAGAGCTTATTTGGTCTTGCGAGGGCGACGGAAATACTGCAGCATACTGCTCTCCCCTATACATCAAAGACTTAGAAACACCACAAATAGTTACCATAACCGCAGGAAGTGCTTTGGGTATCGATGCTAAGACAGGCAAAGAACTATGGTCGCTTCCATTTGTTAATCAGTATAATATACACCCCAACACTCCAATATTCAACGACAACAAACTGCTGCTTGTATCCGGATACGGCAAAGGAGCTATAATGTTGAAGTTTACAAACGGCGGTCGTGCTGTGGAAACTGTCTGGGAACACAAAGCGCTAGACTCTCAACTTGGAAGCGTAGTGAAGATTGGAAATTATATCTACGGCTCAGGACATAAAAATAGATATTGGTTCTGCTTAGACTGGACTACAGGAGAGGAAAAATATAAAGATAACTCTATCAGCGCAGGAGATGTTATTGCCGCCGACGGTATGCTGTACTGCTACTCGCAAAAAGGAGAAATGGCATTGGTGAAACCTACACCCGAAAAATTCGACATAGTAAGCCAATTCCCTATAACTATGGGAACAGAACAACATTGGGCTCACCCCGTAATATATCATGGAGTGATGTACGTACGACACGGAGATACACTTATGGCATACAAAATTAAATAGAGCACGTCAATAAACCAATAATAATATCCCGTGAAACAAAAAAGGATAGTTGTAGGCATAACGGTTCTTGTGGCACTCGTGTACACAGGGCTGATTGTGTGGTGGCATATATATTCTCCACAAGAGGAATTTACTGTGCAAGCACCCGGTGCCGACGAGCGTCCTGAAGGTCTTACAAGAACCACAAACGACGTGGCTATAGGCGAGTTTTTTATGAGATATGAAGAAGCCTCCTCTGAGCTTACAGGTAAGTGGACAAATTTCAGAGGAGAGCTTTTAGACAATATTGTTAAAACATCGGCAAACATAAACACCTCGTCAGACGATTATCCAACACTGTGGAGTGTCGAAACCGGCGAAGGACACGCTGCTCCCGCAATATACAAAGGTAAAGTCTACCTATTAGATTACGACGAGGGTCTTAGCTCCGATGCTCTGCGCTGCTTTTCGCTAGAAACAGGCAAGGAGCTGTGGCGCAGATGGTATAGAGTGCCAATTAAACGTAATCACGGCTTCTCGCGAACAATCCCTTTTGTTGGCGATGATTTCGTTATTACCATTGGTCCCGAAGGACATGTAATGTGCTGTGATCCGCAGACAGGAGATATGCTCTGGTCGATGGACATGCAAAAAGAGTTTAAAACGGAAGTACCATTTTGGTACACTGGTCAATGTCCTCTAGTCGACGGAAACAGCTTGGTTTTAGCTCCGGCAGGTGAGGATACTCTGATGATAGGAATTGACTGTATAAGCGGTGAAATACAATGGTCAACGCCAAATACTCCAGAGTTTAAAATGTCTCACTCCTCAGTGATGCCTATGACACTAAATGGCAAAAAAACTTATGTCTACATCGGCGTAGGCGGCGTTTGTGGAGTGTCGGCAGAAGAAAACGACAAGGGAACTCTATTGTGGAGTACGAGCAAATGGCAGCCGTCGGTTGTTGCTCCGTCTCCGCTGAAACTGTCGTCGAATCAGATGTTCTTGGTGGCAGGATATGGTGCAGGAGGCGCATTGTTGCAAGTCGACCGCTCAGGTAGCAAATGGACTGCCACAGTGAAAGACCAATATAAGCCGTCTTTGGGAATATCTAGCGAACAACAAACACCCATCCTATACAACAACATGATAATAAGCGTTATGCCAAAAGACGGAGGTGCCGACAGAGGTAAACTGGTTTGTTATTCGCCTAAAGATTTGCACAAGCCTATTTGGACTTCGGCAGCCGACGAACGCTTCGGGCTGGGACCATACATCGTAATCAATGATTTGATATTTGTTTTTAAGGACGACGGAGAATTATACGTATACGAAATACAAAATCAAAGCCTGAAATTCTTGAAGAAACAACGCATTATGGACGGTGCAGATGCCTGGGGCCCTATCGCCTATGCCGACGGGATGCTGATTGTTCGTGATGCACACATAGTCAAATGCCTTAAAATAACATAGTCATGAATAAATCGCTAAAGTTATTTATTAATATTGCTGTACTGCTGCTTGTAGCAGCCCTCGTTTGGTTTATGATAAAAGGAGTAAATAGAAATAATAAACCTGAATATGCAGAGCAGGTGCAGGAAACACCCGACAGTAAAGCATACACTAAACTTGCTTCGTTTGACTTGCCCGAGGATATCGAACGCTTTGAGCTAGAGGATGATAGACTTTTTATTTCTGCCGGAAAAAACATTTATATATATAGTACCGAAGGACAACAACAAACAGCTTTTGGTGTTAAGGGAAACCCTAGAGACCTCGACATTGAAGACAATAGAATATACATACTCTACCCTGCTTCCATAGAGGTGTACAACTACGACGGCGAGCAAATCGTACAATGGGATGCATGTAGTGAGCTGTCAGACTATTGCTCGATAACGGTGGTGAAAAACGGAGTGTTCGTAACAGATGCCGAAAACAAAAATATATGTAAGTACACAACAGAAGGAGCTTTTGTCAAATTTATTTCTAGCCCCAACGGATTTATAATCCCCTCATATACTTTTGATATAGAGAACTATACGGATACAATATATTGCGTAAACTCTGGCAGGCATAAAATCGAAGTCTATACTACAGATGGCGAGTTTGTCAGAGCCTTCGGCGAAGCAGGAACCAAAGGCGGTGCTTTTGTAGGATGCTGCAATCCTGCCTATATCTCTTTCTCCGAGAACGGTCAGATATTATGCTCCGAAAAAGGAATACCACGAATAAGCCTGTTTGAAAGAAACGGCACTTTCAACGAGGTGCTGCTGAATAGTAGCTCTCTGGGTGGAGGTAGCAAAGCATACGAGGTGAAAACTCTCGGTAATAAATTGTTTGTAGGCGGAAAGAAAACGATTAGTGTAATGCAGAGGAGGAATCGGTGAATTGGTGAATTGTTTAGAGCTTAGAGCTTAGAGTTTAGAGTTTAGAGTTTAGAGTTTAGGGCTTAGAGCTTAGAGTTTAGAGTTTAGAGTTTAGGGCTTAATTGCTTGATGCTTAGTGAATTATATTAATCGACGAATAACCTCCTGCTTTAGCTGGAGTAATAATAAAAATAAAAACCACCCCGCCTGCGGCACCCCGCCTCCACGAGGAGGGGATTTAAAAACTCTCCTCCTGCGAAGGAGGAGTACCTGGAGGGGGAGGAGGTGGCTGTTTGAGGTTTAGATGATAGATTTAGACAATAGATAACCAGCCGATGAATGAACGTCATTGCGAGGAGCTGGCGACGAAGCAATCTCCTGCAACAAAGAACAGATTGCCACGCTATCGCTCGCAATGACGACGGACAAAACAGATTGCCACGCTAAGGCTTGTAATGACTGATGATTAAAAACAGCAAAAGCATAAAGCCTGTGGCTTACAGCTTATTGCAAAAATATAAAGCTTATGGAACAAAATACAGAAAATAAACAGAGTCCTATCTCTCGCCGAAAGTCTATAAAGACAATGGGTAAGATAGTGGCAGGAGGAGCTATTGCAGTTGCTGCTGGCAGTCTTGTCGGGCGAGTAAAAACAACGAAGGCTGATACTTTCTGGCAAATCGACCCTGCCAAATGCACTCACTGCCAACGCTGCGAAACTCACTGTGTATTAGACATTTCTGCTGTGAAATGCATTCATGCCAACAAGGTATGTGGCTATTGCGACTTGTGTGGTGGCTACTATCGGTCGAACGTCAAGGATTTGAACACGGCTGCCGAGAACATGATGTGTCCAACCGGTGCTATTAATCGCAAATTTGTGGAAGACCCTTACTTTGAGTACACCATAAACGAAGATTTGTGCAACGGTTGTGCCAAGTGCGTAAAAGGATGTAGCTCTTTTGGCAACGGCTCGCTTTATTTGCAAATAAAGCGAGACCTCTGCGTAGACTGCAACGAATGTGCCATTGCGGTGGTGTGTCCGGCGGAAGCAATAAGCAGAATGCCCCTTGATAAACCCTATAATTTGAAGGATGCGTGATGAAACGAATACTGACCGCAATATGTACAACATTCCTGTCTACACTGACAGCTCTTGCTCAAAACAGGTTTCCTAAACCCGATTTTGAGTCGGGATACCAATATCCCGAACATCACTATGCTGTCCCAAACGAGACCTTGTGGCTGAGTATCGACATCATATTGCTAGTATTGCTCATGGGCATTGTGGCATGGGCAACGGTGAAGAAACAAACTCGAAAACCCATTATCTGGGTTTCATTAATATCTGTTTTATACTTCGGATTTTTCAGAGCAGGCTGCGTTTGCAGCATCGGGTCGATACAAAATGTTACACTGGCACTGGTAGACAATAGCTATGTACTGCCTTTGTCGGTATTGCTGTTTTTTATTCTTCCGATAATATTTACATTCTTCTTCGGCAGAGTGTTTTGTGCGGGAGTATGCCCTTTCGGAGCTTTCCAAGAGTTGGTGAATATGAGAAATTTTAAGCTCTCGCGGGCAGTAACTACGGTATTGAGCATGATACCATGGATATACCTCATCTTTGCAGTGCTGTATGCCATTACAAGAACTCAGTTTATAATCTGCGAATTTGACCCATTCATCGGGATATTCCGACTAAGCGGTGATATTGTATTTATCACATTTGGTGTGCTACTGCTAATTTCGGGAATATTTACCGGAAGACCTTTCTGCCGCTTTATATGCCCCTATGGTGCAATTCTCAGTATTTTTTCACGTGTGTCAATTTGGAAAATCGAAATAACAAAGAAAGGTTGCATAAACTGCGAGCTCTGCCATAATTCATGTCCCGTCGATGCGATAAAACCTCCATACGAAAACAAAGTTAAGGAAGAGCGTATGCAAGGGGTTAAACGAATAGTCAATTACTTTGTCGTTCTGCCAATAATGGTGCTAGCAGGTGCATTTTTACTGCGTACCTTGAGCGAAGATTTAAGTCAGTCCAACAAAGATGTGCGCCTATATAATATGGTAATGGCTCACGAAGCTAATCCCCAAGATCGACTATCGGTAGAACTCGAAGCATTCTATGGGCAAGAGGGAAATACCATTGCAGGATTAACTCAAAAATACGAAAACGTACAATCTGAATTTAAGATATATTCAACATTTGCGGGAGGGCTTATCGGGCTGGTAATAGCAATTTCACTCATCAGCCTGTCGATAAAACGGAGCAGGAAAGAATATGAAATTATAAATGACGACTGCGTTGCCTGTGGAAGATGTTTCGGCTATTGTCCGCAAAACGACTTACTAAGCAATGAGCTATCAGCAAGAAATAACTGATTTTAAATATGATAATGAATACAAATGAGAAAATATCCCGCAAGAAATTCATGCAGATGTGTGGGTCAGGTGTTGCAGGTGCAGGCATATTGGTCATAACAGGAATATTGTTGCGCAGGATGTATGGTGCTAAGAATGACAACTGTACAAGGGACGACATACAGAGTGCAGCAAACCTGAAATGCTCAAAATGTAAAATATCAAGTTGCCCACTACGGAAAGGGCTTACTATATGATAATGTGATGTTACGATGCTGTGATATTATGATGCTGTGATGAAAAATACAAATATAACCACCCCGCCTGCGGCACCCCTCCTCCACGAGGAGGGGATTTAAAAACTCTCCTCCTGTCAAGGAGGAGTACCCGAAGGGGGAGGTGGTGGCTGTTTGAGGTTTAGGGCTGTCAAATAGTCCGTAAGACTTACAGCTTAATAGAAAAGATGAAACGAACCATGCAATATGCAATTAATTATGAATGGTAAATTGTTAATGATTAATGGAATACTAAATAAACGAAGGTCATTGCGAGGAGCCAGCGACGAAGCAATCTACTGCAACAAAGAACAGATTGCCACGCTAAGGCTCGCAATGACAGATAATTAAAAACAGCAAAAGCATAAAGCCTATAGCTTACAGCTTATTGCAAAAATATAAAGCTTATGAAACAAAATAAGGAAAATCAGAAAAAGCCCATTTCTCGCAGAGAAACGCTAAAAGCAATGGGAATAGTGGTGGCAGGAGGTGCTATTGCTGCGCTTGCTGGCAAACTCCTCAAAAGCGAAAGTAAGCCCCCTGAGTGTATCACCGAAGCTGAGCGAAACTCAATAATCGAAGACCCTGATGCTGGTTACATTAAGCTTTCGACGTTCAGACTGAAAGAAAAGATTACTCGTTTTGCACTTGCTGGTGATAATATAATCATTGCTGCTGGACAAAAAATATATGTTTGCTCAGAAAATGGTGAACAGCAAGAAGCATTCCACATAAAAGAAAACCTCAGAGACCTCACCATTGATAAGGATGAGATATATGCACTATACCCCAATTCTATAGAGGTCTACAAATTCGACGGTCAGCAAGTCAGGCAGTGGGAGGCGTGCGACAATTCGTCAGACTATTGTTCGCTAACTATAGCAAAAGACAATGTATTCGTAAGCGACTCCGGCAACAAAAATATCTGCAAATATACCACAGAAGGCAATTTCCTTAAATTTATATCAAGTCCGAAAGGCTTTATCATTCCCTCATTCTTGTTCGACATTGCTAGCTACAATGATGAAATATACTGCGTTAACTCGGGCAGGCATAAAATCGAAGTTTATACACTAGACGGCGAATTTGTTAGAGATTTCGGAAAGCCAGGTACGGAAGCAGGAGCTTTTGCAGGATGCTGTAACCCTGCATACATGACCATATCTAACGAAGGGCAAATGCTGGTCTCCGAAAAAGGTATTCCACGAATAAGCATGTTTGAGCGAAACGGAACATTCGACGAAGTGCTGATGAATAGTACTTCGCTGGGTGGCGGAACAAAACCCTACGGCATGAGAATCGCCAATAACAAACTCTATATTAGTAACAGAAAGACAATGAAGATAATGCAGAGGATGAAGGTTTGAAGATGCTATATGCCGTAGGCTTTAGGCTATAAGCAAATAGCCTTGTTGAAGAATTGTTTAGAGTTTAATCGTTTAGAGTTTAGGGCTTAATTGCTTGATGTTTAGTAAATTATATCAATCAATGAATAGCCTCCTGCTTTAGCTGGAGGAATAATAAAAATAAAAATAAAAAACACCCCGCCTGCGGCACCCCTCCTCCACGAGGAGGGGATTTAAAAACTCTCCTCCTGCGAAGGAGGAGTACCCGAAGGGGGAGGAGGTGGCTGTTATTAATACTACGACATTACAATACTTTGATGTTGCGATGATAACAGACGAATAAACGAAGGTCATTGCGAGGAGCTGGCGACGAAGCAATCTCCTGCAACAAAGAACAGATTGCCACGCTAAGGCTCATAATGACAGATAATTAAAAACAGCAAAAGCATAAAGCCTATAGCTTACAGCTTATTGCAAAAAAATAAACAAATGAAAAAAGCTATTTTCAGAAATATCGTAATTGTTTCGGCAATCTTTGTTGTTACATTTGCTATAATGCTGACAACAAACTACTTTCAGGTGAGAGGCTCAAGTCCACTGCAAGTCGAAGTGTTGGAAACATTGAAACAGCTAAACTATCAGGATGCCGGAAATCCCGAGTTGCAAGAGCAAATCCGAGTGCTAGATTTACAAGCACGAAAAGCATATTTTGCAAGTCATAATAGTCTGAGCTTGGGTATATATATTCTGCTAGGAATGCTTGCCGTAATGCTCATATGCCTGCGACTGCTGTTTGCTGAATACAAGAATATTCCCGACAAAGAAATCGACCCGATTGACGAATGGACGGTGAAAAGCGAAGCTCGGAAGTATGTGGTATGGGGAATATCAGGATTTGCCGCAGTGGCTTTGGTGTTTGCCATAATGACTTCACCACTACTGAAAGTGTCTGGCAACACAGAGAAAAACGAAGAAATAGTACTTGCAGAAACACAAAATAACACTGAGCCCAACAAGGAAATAAACACCCAAGAGACTGAGAACGAGGGAAAAGCTAATAACGAAATGAGTATCGACACTCTGACAAATACAGAAGACCGCATAATTGTAGAAAGTAGCAATAGCGACTCCACCGAAAATTCTAAAGCTATAACTGCTGAGAATATTATCAAAGACAGCACCGCAAGGGAAAATATAAGCCCTGAGCCTGAAATTTCTAAGGTTACACACAATGGTTTTCGTGGCAACAACTCCAATGGACAGACATCGGCAAAGGGTGTTCCGACAAAATGGAATTTGGCAAGCGGAACAAATATTGCATGGAAGCACGACATCCCCCGAAAAGGCTATAACTCACCTGTCATAAATGGAAATAAGGTTTTCTTCTCAGGTGCCGACGAACAAGCCCGAGAGCTTTACTGCTATGACCTAAGCACAGGCGAACAGCTCTGGAAAGTGGCAGCAACAGATATTCCCGGCTCGCCATCGACAATGCCAAAGACCACAGACGACACAGGATTGGCAGCATCAACAGTGGCAACAAACGGCAAACAAGTGTGTGCTATTTTTGCAACAGGCGATATAATATGTACCGACATAGACGGAAAACGCCTGTGGGCTAAAAACTTGGGGACTCCCGACAATCACTACGGATATGCCTCGTCGCTGCTCGTATTTGGAAATTCGCTTATAGTACAATACGACAATCAAAACTCACCAAAGGTGGTATCGCTCGACCTTGCAACAGGCAATGTACGATGGAGTAAGGACAGAGCTGAGAAGATAACATGGAGTTCTCCAATAATAACTTATATCGACAAAAAACCTCAACTGGTGCTGATGGGAAATCCAAATATGACTGCCTACAACCCAAGCAATGGCGAGCAACTGTGGAATGTCAAGTTCCTTAGCGGCGAGGTAGGTTCTAGCCCATGCAGCTCCAACGGACTGGTGTTCGGAGCAAGTGAATATGCAAAAATGGTGGCAGTAAACGGTACAGACGGCAGCGTGCTTTGGGAAAGCGACGAATACTTGCCCGAAGTTGCAAGTCCTGTCGCCACAAAAAATAATGTGTTTGTTGCAACAAGCTACGGCGTGCTTGCAGCATTCGATGCAAAAACAGGAGAGCTAAAGAAAGAACATGATTTAGGTACGGAGTTTTATTCCTCGCCGGTGCTTGCCGAAGGAAGAATATATCTTTTCAGCAACGACGGGAAGATGTTTATTTTCTCTGCAAATGATGATTGTAATCTGATAACTTCCTTCGACACCGGAGAAAGGACTTTTGCCACCCCCGCATTTACCGACGGCAAAATTGTAGTGCGAACAGATAAGAGTATTTACTGTGTAACAACAAATTAGCATGAGTTGTAATTGTGAAAATAATACCGAAAATTCAAAGGAGTTGATGCTCTCAAATGTCGATAAAATTATCGATAGAATCGGAACATCGCGGGATATTATTATCCCTCTCTTGCAAGCCCTGCAAGACGAGTTTAGCTACCTGCCTTCGGATGCTATCGAGAGAATTTATGAACGCACGGATATAGATAGAGCTCAACTAATAAGTGTATCGACTTTCTACTCGCAGTTCCGCCATATTCCTTACGGCAAGCATCTTATAAAGGTTTGCACAGGTACGGCATGCCATGTGAAAGGTGCAGGAAATGTGTACGACTCATTCCGCCGTGAGCTGGACATGAAAGACGACAATATCACCTCCGAGAATCAAGAGTTTTCTATCGAGAAAATCGCCTGCCTCGGTTGCTGTACTCTAGCTCCCGTTGTGCAAATTGACGAAAAAATATACGGACACGTCCTACCTGGCAAAGTCGACGAGGTGATTGAAGATTTTCTTGCACAGCAAAAGGAAGACGACAAAAAGAACGCCAACAAAAATCGTCAGCACGTTGCAGGAGAAGTACGTCTGGGTATGGGTTCTTGCTGTCAGGCAAGTGGCTCGACCGATATATACGAGGAGCTGAAAGCCGCTTCCCATCAGTTGGGAATTGATGTGTCGGTGAAATCAGTAGGCTGTGTAGGAGTCTGCAATAAAGTGCCTCTGATTGACATAGTTATGCCCGATGGCACTATCACCCGCTATCCAAATGTGAAGGCATCTGAGATAAAAGAGATTTTACACAAGCATTTTAGACATGGCAGCTACCTGAAACGCCTCAAAAACAAAATAATAGGAGAGATTGACACCTTTCACACCGACTCAACTTGGGACAATGTGGTGTGGAAATCTGAAAATGAACGCACAGGGGTGATAGACAGTTTCTTGGCAGGACAAAAGCATATATCGACCGAAGGTTACGGTTTTCTTGCGCCCTTAGACATCAACGAATATCTGGCTGGTGGCGGCTTCTCGGCACTCAGGAAAACACTATCGTCAGCATCACCCGAACAAACGGTAAAAGCAGTATCCGAAAGTGGAATACGTGGTCGTGGTGGTGGTGGCTTCCCAACGGGTAGGAAGTGGGAAATCGTTGCAGGCTCACAAAACAAAAAGAAATATGTGATTTGCAACGGGGACGAAGGCGACCCGGGAGCATTTATGGACAGAATGATGCTGGAATCATATCCATATAGAGTAATAGAGGGGATGATGATTGCAGGATATGCAGTAGGCGCAAACGAGGGAGTTTTTTATATACGTGCCGAGTATCCCCTTGCTGTACAACGTATTGAAAGAGCTATCGAGCTTTGCCGAGAGCATAAATTAATCGGTGAAAATATTGAGGGGAGCAATTTCTCCTTCGACATTTCAATATTCGAAGGTGCAGGCGCATTTGTCTGTGGCGAGGAAACTGCACTAATCGCATCCATCGAAGGCGATAGAGGATTCCCAAAACAACGTCCGCCTTATCCTGCCGTCGAGGGGCTAAATGACTGTCCCACACTAGTTAACAACGTCGAAACGCTAAGTCAGATACCATATATCATTAGAAATGGAGCCGCAAGCTATAACAGTATAGGAACGCCGGACAGCAAAGGAACGAAAGTCTTTGCTCTGGCAGGAAAAATCAAACACGGAGGATTGATAGAGGTTCCGATGGGCATTACCCTAAACCGAATTATTGAGGAAATTGGTGGCGGTGTAGAGGGAGATGAAAAACTGAAAGCAGTACAAATTGGAGGACCTTCGGGAGGCTGTATTCCTGCCGAACTGTGCGATGTGCAAGTCGATTTCGATGCTTTTAATCAGATGGGTGCAATGATGGGCTCGGGAGGACTGGTGGTGCTGAGCGAGAGCGACTGTATGGTCGACGTAGCACGCTATTTCCTTGAGTTTACCTGCGACCAATCGTGCGGAAAATGTACGTTCTGTCGTGTAGGAATACGCCGTATGCTAGACATTCTGAACAAAATATGTAGTGGCAAAGGCAAACTTGATGATATAGACAAACTAGAGGTGCTTGCAAAGAATGTGAAAACCTCATCGCTTTGTGGTCTGGGTAAAACTGCCCCTAATCCGGTACTTACAACGCTACAGTACTTCCGCCATGAGTATGAGGAGCATGTGCAGGGGCTATGTAAGACAGGCACTTGCAAGGAACTGACGAAGTTTATAGTCGATGAAAAGTGTATCGGCTGTACAAAATGTGCCAAAGCCTGTCCGGTAGACGCTATACCCTACACTCCATACGAGCTGCACACCATCGATATAGACTTGTGTGTGCAGTGTGGACTATGTATTGACGAATGCAGCTACGATGCCATTCATAAAGTGCCATTGAAGTATAAAGCAAATAAGGAAAGTCATGCAAATTAAAATAGATAATAAAGTTGTAGAGGTCAAACAGGGAGAGACAATTATAAAAACTGCCCGCCGCGAAGGATTTGAGATACCGTCTTTATGCTATGCCGAAGGAGCAGTACACAAGGCCTCGTGCATGGTGTGTGCCGTAAAGAACTTGTCTAATGGTCAGATTATGCCCTCTTGTACTACAATCCCCACCGAAGGCATGGAAATAGACACTAGCAGCGAGGAAGTAAGGCTTGTGCGGACTCTGTCTTTGGAATTACTACTGAGCGACCACCGTGCCGACTGCGATGCACCTTGTTCTACAGTTTGCCCTGTAGGCTTGGACGTTGGCAACATGCTGAAATTCTACGACGACAAACAATACGACAAAGCAAAAGATTTAATTGCTGGAGCGTTCAGCCTTCCCGAAATAGCCTGCGATACTTGCAGTAAAGTCCCCTGCGAAAAGGTCTGCCGAAGAAGTACGGTTGACGAAGCCGTCGAAATACGAAAAATTATCAGAGATATACTCGAAGACAAGGCAGACAGCAATAGAACTCCCATAAAAGTATCGCCATACAAACTAGACAAAAGTGTATTCCAATCTAAGGTGGGAAGATTTACGGAACAAGAAAGAAGCCACCTAAAACTGACAGTCGACACATCCTCACGATGTCTACATTGTGGGTGCTCCGGACAAGTCGGCTGCAAACTGCGTGCCTTTGCAAGCGAGCACGGTGTTACTCGCTCTCGCTATAATTCCTCGTCGGCATTGCCCGTGCTCGAAAGAATACACGTCAAAGACAATATGTGGTTTGAACAGTCGAAGTGTATTCGCTGCGGACTGTGTGTCTACAACAGCAAAAACGGATTTACATTCAAAAATAGAGGCTTCGTCATGGAGGTGGTAATCCCTGAGGAAAATAAAGTCAACGCAGGCAAAGAGCTTGCAAAATTATGTCCCACAGGTGCAATCTATTTGGAAGGGAACATATAAAGAACGTCATTGCGAGCGGAAGCGTGGCAATCTGTCCTTTGTTGTTGGAGATTGCTTCGTCGCTGGCTCCCCGCAATGACGACAGATGACTAATAGCTATAATACAATGATTAATAAAAGAAAAAAATATAACAGGGACACTCGATACTTTCTTATTCCAGCAGTATTAGTCCTCTTACTCGCATCCTGCAAGGGCGGTTTGCCATCATCGGACAAGGGGAGCATGGACTGGAACGTCTTTCGTGGCAGTTCGGCATTGAACGGATATACAGACCTGCCTCTTCCCGAAGAGCCAAAGCTCTTGTGGGCGTACAAAGAGGCTGTCAGAACTTCGTCGTCGCCAATGGTGTACAAAGGAACGACATACTGGTGCGACAAAAAGGGCAAAATATATGGCGTTGACATCAAGGGAACACTAGTGTTTGAGTACGATTTAAAAACTGCTGTCGAATCTAGTCCTTTGATTTACGACTCAACACTTTTCATAGGTAGAATCGACGGATTTATGACAGCTATATCCCTAAAAACAAAGAACATAGTCTGGGAATATGAGACTATGGGGGAAATTCACTCTCCCCCAAATTTGATGAACTTCTCGGGTAGAGATGCTATTGTGTTTGGGAGCTACGACAATTTTCTGTATTGCCTCGATGTGAAAAATGGCAGCAAATTAAGCAGCTTTGAATCAGGATACTACCTCAACGGAGCAGCGGCTCTATGGGATAATCATGTTATCTTTGGCGGATGCGACCAATGGCTGCGCATTATCGACTGTAAGACTGGCATGCAGACCGACTCCCTATTGTTGGATGCTTACATTCCTTCATCGCCTGCTATTATGGGCGACTACTGCTATGTAGGCGACTACTCAGGAAATATCTACGAGCTTATGCTCGAAAACGGAAAAATAACAAGACATAAAAAAGTAGTCGAAGGCAATGACAATGGCTCGGTGCAATCTGTTCCTGCAATATCTTGTGCTACTTGCTATTTCTTCCACAACAACAGGTATGTCCATGCAACAAATCGCAAAGATGGGAAGCTATTGTGGAAGTATATGCTGAAAGGCAATGTGGGCGAAAGCTCTCCTTTAGTTTGCAAGGATAAAATTATCGTTTGCACAAAAACAGGGATAGTATCCATTCTCAGTGCTACAAATGGGACACTTCTGTGGGAATACGACACGGGAGAGCAGATTGTCGGTTCTCCGGCAGTAATAAAAGACCACTTTATGGTGCTTTCGGCAAAAGGAACACTGTTGTGTTTTGGAAATGAAAAATAATATTTAATTTGCAATTGCAATCATATATGACCTGCAATAATCTGGGATGATGATAAAACTATCAAATATAACAAAAAGCTTTCAAGACGGCGACAAGCATGTAAACAAAGTTTTGAAAGGGGTGAACATGAATGTAGACAAAGGGGAGTTTGTGGCAATAAGAGGAGCATCGGGCTCAGGAAAAACAACTCTACTGTCGATTTTGGGAACTCTCCTAAATGCCGACGAAGGAAGCTATATGCTGAATGGCGAGGAAATGTGTAATAAAAAAACAGACTATTCTTTAATACGCAATAAACTGATTGGTTTCGTTTTTCAAGACCATCGTCTGATGCCTCAATATACAGCTTTGGAGAATATACTCCTGCCCACCCTTGCACATAAGCAACAGACCAACAAAGAAGATGTGGAATATGCCAAACACCTCATGGGGCTGACTGGTATTGCCGAACTTGCCAAGCAAACTCCACAAACCTTGTCGGGAGGCGAGGCTAGCAGAGTGGCAGTATGCAGGGCACTGATTATGAAACCTTTGCTATTATTGGCGGACGAACCCACAGGACAGCTGGACGCTGAAAATGCAAGAAATATCGCACGGATGCTGTCGGACATAAACAAAAATCTGCAAAGCACAATAGTGATGGTAACCCACTCTAAAGAAACATCGGAAGTAGCAGACCGTATTCTCAATCTGAAAAACGGACTTATACAATGACGCTTAAAGAGCTGACATACAAAAACATCAGCTACTTCAAGTCTTACTATCGACTTGTGGCTGTGGCTGTCGTAATAACTGTGGCAGTCATCGTCGGCAGCCTAATGGTGGGCGATTCTGTGCGCAGCACTCTGGTCAATCGGGTAAAAGAAAGATTGGGAGATACTGAGACAATCATATTCTCCCGAAACTCGTTTATAGACGAAAGTATCACAAAAGACAGTAGACTCGGAGCATCAGCAAGAACAGTGCTACTGACAAATGGCTTTATCTCACAAAGCGGAAAGCTCATCCCCGTTGTTGTGTGGGGTGTAAACGATATGGATATTGCTGAAGGAAAGGCAAAGGTCAACACTGCACTTCTTAAAGAGCTGGAAACGAACGAGACCGAGAGCCTAGTACTTCGTCTGCCATCAACAGGGCTTGTGCCATCTGGTTCTTTGTTTGTATCAGAAAACTATACTACAAGCATGCGTCTTGCTCTCGACGGCACTGTGAGCGTGGAGGAAGGCGGAAATATCAGCATGAAAAACGAACAAACCATCCCACTCAATATATTCGTAAACAGAGCAGAACTAGCGGTACTTATGGAGATTGAAGGGAAGGTTAATGTGATACTTAGCAATGAAAGAATTTCTGACGAAAATTTTAAAAAGGTCTGGTCTTATCCAATGTCGGGGTTAAGTGTGAGAAATAAAAACGGATATGCAGAAATCTCCTCCGACAGAGTATTCCTGCAAAACGACGTGGTAAACCTGCTAATAAATAATACGAGAGAGCCGAACCGCTTGTTTTCATACCTCGCAAACTCAATAGAACACGGTACAGACTCTATACCCTACTCTTTTGTTACGGCTATCGACAGCTACAAAGGAACAGCTCTGAACAAAAATGAACTTATACTCTCAGACTATTCTGCCAAACGACTGAACGTCAGCATTGGTGATACGGTGAGGGTTTCATATTTTAGGTCTGACGATTTCAAAACGCTGAAAACAAAAGCAGTATCCTTGCATGTAAAAGAGATAGTACCTATTGCAGACCTACTGACAGACAGCACATTAAGTGCCGATTTTCCCGGATTGTCGGATGTTGATAAATGTACGGATTGGGACAGCGACCTACCCATAAACATGAACTTGATAAAAGACGAAGACGAGGAATATTGGAACTTGTATAAGAGTACACCAAAGGCACTTATAGCCTACAATGCTGTTGCTCCCGACTGGAGTAATGCCTATGGCACAGCAACGGCAGTACGTGTGGCAGATACGATACCCGACTTATCGCAACTAAGTCCTGAAATGTTCGGAATCCAACTTATATATCCCAAAGAAGCAGGGATTTATGCTGCAAAAAATAGCGTCGACTTCTCTAGTCTGTTTTTGTCCTTGGGTATATTCATCATCATTTCATCGCTGATATTGATGCAAATACCTTTTGCCGAGATGATATATCAACGACGTAAGGAAATAGAACTACTAAGGGCTGTGGGCTACACAAAACAAGGTATTACAAAGATGCTGTGGTCGGAGGCTGCTCCTATTGTTCTGATTTCTTCTATCGTAGGCGTACTTGCGGGGATAGTCTACACAACTGTCGTCATGTGGCTTCTAGGAAGTCTATGGAAAGGTGCTACACATACCGACGTATTTTCTATATATCCCAAGCTGACAACTATAGTACTTGGTATGTTGGTAGGCATCATGCTTTCAATGTGGATGTTGCGAAAGACTATAGTCAAAAACCTAAGAGACAAGAAACATAAAGTCGGACATAGAAAGTTATCGTTGAAAGCTAAAAGGAATTTATCAGTTCTGGCAAGCCTTATCACCCTTGCAACTCTCGTTATAAATTCCATTTTTATACAGTCGTCAACAGGATTTGTGATAGCAGGTATCGTTCTATTGGCAACAGCAACACTGTGGGGAGACTATATAGTTTGCAGAAATGCTTCAAGTCCCGCCAACAAGCTAAAGACAAACTCCCTTGTCTGGAAAACCCTGGCGGCAAATAAAAAACAAGCCCTGTCGTCATTTATATCACTGGCAATAGGAGTGTTTATAGTATTCGCGGTAGGACTTAACCGCAAAGGCTTTGCCGACAGCTCCCAACTACTCGAAGGAACAGGTGGATATTCGCTATGGTGCGAAAGTAGCGTCCCGATATTTCATAACATGACAACAGAAACAGGACGCGAGAAACTGGCTCTATCAGAATTGCCCCCTAACACAGAGCTACTGCAATGTATGCGCATGAGTGCCGACGAAGCAAGTTGCCTAAACCTCAACAAGGTGAGTATGCCTACCGTGCTGGGCGTAGATATGAATGACCTTAAAAACAGCAAGTTCCAAATATCCCAAAATCTATATGCCGCAGATAGGGATAAAGTGTTTGAGAAGATGCAAAAAAGCACAGACCATGTCTACCCCGCCCTAGTGGATGCCACAGTGCTGACATGGAGCTTGGGTATGCAACTTGGAGATACAATCTTTTATGAAAACGATGCTGGTAGAAAAGTGGCAATACAACTCGTAGGAACGCTCTCAAACTCCATTTTCCAAGGTAATATTCTGATAGATCGTAAATTATTCTCCGAAATTTGGACAGAGACAAAAGGTAGCGAAGTGTTTCTTCTGAAAATCAAAGAGTTGGAAAAAGAAAATGTCAAAAATCTACTATCGCAAGCTCTAAACGAATACGGAGTGAGAGTTACACCAACGAATGAAAGACTAAAGCAGTTTAACAGTGTTACAGATACCTACCTTTCAATTTTTATGACACTCGGTGGTCTGGGACTTCTGCTTGGAATTATGAGTCTCATTATAGTCATACGTAAAACCCTGATAACTAGAAAAAAAGAAATAAAAATGTATGAAATTCTAGGTTTCAACAATAATAAAATCTATAGTATTCTGTACAAAGAAAATATAATAGTCCCGATGTATGCTATTGCCTGTGGGCTAATAAGTTCACTACTGGGAGTAAGTATCAGCTATACGAATATCGGGATAAGGATTTGGCTGATGGCACTGCTGCTTGCAATCTTCTTTATAGGATGTGTATTGCTGTTTGTCAGAAGATTGGTAGGAAAAACTGTGAACAAGAGGTTTAAGCTTGTTAGACGAATAAACGAACGTCATTGCGAGGAGCCGGCAACGAAGTAATCTCCTACAACAAAAAAACAGATTGCCACGCTAACGCTCGCAATGACGGATAATTATAAACACATGAAACGAGCCATGAGACAAGTCTCACACAGAAGTATGATTATATTGGCGAGATACATGTGGCAATTAAAAAACAAAATATAAACACATGAAAATTACATTCATAATACCCGGCTCTGGAGATTCATTCTACTGCGGAAACTGCTTTCGCGACAATCTGCATGCTTCAGCCCTGCGCAAAGCCGGACACGAGGTGCTGATTATGCCTCTATATCTACCCTTGAAACATGAGTCCTTTCAGGCGGACAGTCCATTGTTCTTCCCCGCAACGACCTACTACACAGAACAAAAGTTCTTTAAAAAACGAAAAATGCCGACATGGCTGGAGAAACTTACAAAGTCTAAAACCGTACTGGATTTAGCATCATCAATGTCGGGAACAACTTCCGCAAAAGGGATGGAAGATATGACACTATCGATGATTACAGGCGAAGACCCTGCATTCGACAAGCACGTTAGACAGCTGACAACATGGATTAAAGAACAAGAAAAACCGGAGGTGATACACCTTTCAAGCTCTCTATTGATAGGCATTGCCAAAACTCTTAAACAAGAGCTGAACATTCCTATTGTCTGCTCATTGCAAGACGAAGAGGTGTGGATTGACAGCCTAAACAAAATACATGCAGACACAGCTTGGCAAGGCATAGACGAGAATATTAAATATATCGACCATTTCGTGGTTTCAAGCGAGTTTTATAAAAATGCTGTTCTAAAAAAACATCCCCAAATTCAAAATATAGCACTGATATATCCGGGAGTAGATAGGCAGAAGTATGAAGCTAGAGACTATCCGCAACAGCCTACAATAGGATTTTTCTACCGAATGAACTACGAAAATGGTCTCGACATCCTTGCCGACGCATTCGTTAAACTAAAGAAAAACAACAAGATACAAGGACTAAAACTAAAAATCGGCGGTGGATATTCGGGAAAAGACAAGAAGTTTCTGAACAAAGTGAGGAAAACCTTAGCACCATACAAAGCAGACGTGGAAATATGCAATGTTTATAGCCTCGACGAGCATCTAAGTTTTTATAAATCCATATCGCTAATATCTGTCCCTATAAGATTTGAGGAGAGTGTCGGTCTTTATCTTTGCGAAGCCTTTGCAGCCGGACGACCTGCTGTTGAGCCATCTAGCGGCTCATTTCCCGAAATCGTAGGAGATGCAGGAAAACTCTACCATCCAAACAACAGCAACGCCCTTGCAGATGCTCTGAATGAGCTGCTTAGTAAGGAAGATGCCTATGCAGAAGCCGCAGCAAAAGCAAAAGAGCTGTCGCAAACAAGATACAACGACAAAGTTCTAACAGATAAGCTAATTTCACTGTATGAAACCTCCACGACTAACAAAATTAAACACACAGGAGGAGGATGGTAAGGGAATGTTTATATTTTGTCGCCTACATCTAAACGACTAAACAATTCAACGATAAACAAGACTGTTCGCTTATAGCTTGTATTTAATCATTACCCACTTTATTCGTGATTGTACTTTATTTTTCTTTTTTGCGTTATTTCCGACAAGATTACAGTTTATAAAGTATATCTTTATCTGAAAATTTGGTAAAATGATTCTATCGAAAGAGTTTATAGGGGAAGCACTCGGCACTTTCATTCTGGTATTGTTCGGCTGTGGGGCTGTTGCTACAGACGTACTTTTCGGGATTCACTCAGGCGTGCTTCAAATAGCCTTGATATGGGGGCTTGGGGTTACACTAGCCATCTATCTGACCCGACATTTGTCGTGTGCCCACCTTAACCCTGCCGTTACCTTAGGAATGGTCATCAGCAAGAGAATGTCGCCACGAAAATTACCCGAATACCTTATTGCTCAGTTTCTTGGGGCTTTTGCGGCAAGCTTGGTTCTATACCTGCTGTTTGCACCGTCTATCAGTGCGTTTGAAAGCGCAAATAGCATAATCAGAGGCTCAAGCGAATCGACACAAACAGCAAAAATGTTTGGCGAATACTACTCCCTTGCCGACAGCAATGCGATAGTATCTATGCCACTGGCTATATGCGCAGAGGCCTTCGGAACTTTTATACTGATGCTGATGATTTTTGCTCTGACAGAAGGATGCAATGTGGGTCGACCACACGAAGCATTGGCTCCACTATTTATCGGACTGACAGTCAGCTCTATAATATGCCTCATCGCACCACTAACACAGGCAGGACTGAACCCTGCACGTGATTTCAGCCCTCGCATGACTGCATGGATTTTTGGATGGAATGATGCCGCTTTCCCCGACAAGCAAGGTGGCTTCTTCTTTGTCTACATTTTAGGTCCAATGATAGGTGCTACATTGGCAACACTGTTTTTTACAAGTATCATAGAACCGGCAATGAAAAAGTCGTCGGAGAAATGCGATTGTTGAATCGTTTAAGGTTTAATAAAAATATGAATACAACAAAGTTAATCTTAGTAGGAGGCTTTCTTGGTGCAGGCAAAACAAGCCTGCTGTGGGAAGCAGCAAAGCAAGCCATGTCTAAGGGCAAACGTGTCGGACTGATTACAAACGACCAAGCCCCCGATTTGGTTGACACTACACTCCTCTGCCAAAACGATGTCAAGGTGTCGGAAGTCAGCGGTAGTTGCTTCTGTTGCAATTTCGACGGCTTCCTCGATGCAGTGAACCAAGTTCAGCAAAAGGCTGATGCCGACATTATTATCGCTGAACCCGTAGGTAGCTGCACGGACTTGTCGGCAACAATAATCCAACCGCTAAAGGATAGTATGAAAAAAGAATTATCCGTGTCGCCATTGTCAGTTCTCGCCGATCCGACAATGCTCAAAGACATCCTAAATGGCGGTAATGCAGAACTACACATCAGTGCAGCATACATATATAAGAAACAATTGGAGGAAAGCGATATTATTCTAATCAGCAAAGACGACCTCCTGAGTAGCGACGAACTTACTTTGCTGAAAGAGAAAACAAAAGTCAGATTCCCCGACTCGGAACTCCAAAGCATAAGCTCTACCACAGGCGAGGGTGTGAAAGAATGGCTGAATGATATGCTGACAAGAGATGATGCAGGAAAACGTATCGTCGATGTAGATTATGATATTTATGCAGAAGGCGAAGCCGTACTGGGATGGCTGAACAGCAATATAGGACTAGAAAGCGAAGGTAGCGACTGGGATATTTTTGTTAGAGACCTTATGAATAGTCTGAGTGAAAAATTCGATAGTAACAACATGTCTGTCGGACACGTCAAACTGATATTGGAGTCAGACTGTAAATATATTGTAGCTAATCTTACCGGCAAAAAAGATACTATCAGTTTTAGAAATAGTGCAGGAAAAAGCAAGCATGCAAAGTTAACCTTGAATGCCCGTGTGGAAACAAGCCCTAGCATTCTGAAACGAATGGTGAAAGAGGCACTTGCCACAGCAGCAGGCAAAAACATAAAACACAAAATACTAACAATGAGATGTATAAGTCCCGGTCGCCCCAAACCAACTCACAGATATGATAATGTGGTGATGTGATAATAAATGCTATCGTTCGATTATGATTTCTCTAAATAAGAACAGCTCCATAAAACTACTGCTAATAAGTTTGGCAAGTGCAATATTCTGTATTTATCCAAATATTGCATGCCTACGTTGGGAACTTAGCTATCTTGACGGCGTACAGAAAACTGTGTATCTGTGGTTCTTCGCATTTCGGTATGTGTTCTTTGTAATACTGATATGGATATTACTGATAGTGAATTTGCGAAAACTACAAGCTCCAAATATTAGCAAACGATTATTAATCAACATCGCAATCACCATTGTTGCATATGCGGTGTATTTCGTCATTTCGCAAGAATACTCTAGAGTATATTGCACTAAATCAGACTGTTTTGGCAGCATACTCCTTTTTCAGTTTGTCGTTGTATATGTACTGAGTTTCCTAGTCGGACACATGGCGGTAATGTACTCCGAACGAAACAAGAAAGAACACGAAATCGAACAACTGAAAATAGAAAACCTGCAAAGCAAATGCGATGCCCTTGCTAATCAAATCAACCCACATTTCTTCTTCAACTCCCTAAACGGAATAACAGCACTGGTGCGAAAAGGTGATGATGAAAGAACTCTAGCATACGTCAATAAACTGTCCGATGCATTTAGATATATTCTGCAAAGCGACAAAAAAGGACTAGTGAGCCTCCGAGAAGAACTGACTTCTGTGGATGCCTTTAAATACATGATGGAAGAACGATTTGCTAACAAACTGATTTTCAACATAAACATTGATGTCAGCAAACTCCATCTGAAAATCCCCGCTCTATCCATACTTCCCCTCCTCGACAATGTGGTGGTACACAATATTATTGATAGCCAGAATAAGATGACGGTTGACATCACTGTCAACAAAAACAATGAATTGGTAGTAACAAACCCCATTCAGCCCAAACTCACAGCCCCCGAAACAAACGGCACAGGTATAGCAAATCTCAAAAAACGATTTAATATACTCATGGACAGACACATAAAAATTGAAAACGACGGCAAGACATTTACAGTATTTCTTCCTCTGGGAGGATGATTGTAAAAGACAGACAATGATAATATGATGAGAATGTAAGGTTTAAAGTTGAATTGTTGAATCGTTTAACTGTTTAGTTGTTGATTTGTTTAATTGTTTAGGGTTTAGGGTTTAAAAAATGCTTTAGGCTATAGGCTATAAACGAACAGTAAATAAACGAACGTCATTGCGAGGAGCCAGCGACGAAGCAATCTCCTGCAATAGAGAACAGATTGCTTCGCTGACGTTCGCAATGACGACAGATGTAGATACTACAATGTGGCTGTTACAGGCTGAAAGCCTGAATCAATTCAGCCCATGGCAACGCCATGGGGAAAGACACACCACCACCCCCGCACAGTTCCGCATTGCAAGATGATGATATACATGAAAAATAAAATTTAATAATGAATAATGCAAACACCTCGCCTGCGATACTGAAAAAAATAATTTTTCATATCTTTACGATTATAATTTATGAGGATTTGTATATTATAAACATTGTCTGTTTGGGCATAGCATAAAGCCTATAGCTTACAGCTTATTGCAAAATTTTAAACACATGAAAATTTTAATCGTTGAGGACGAAACGCTGGCATACGAAAATCTGGTCGGAATAATATCAGAAATAGACCCATCTGTCGAAATAATCGGAAACACCGAAAGTATCAGCCAAACAGTAAATTGGCTGAACAACAACACTATGCCCGACCTGATACTCATGGATATCCACCTGTCAGACGGTTCGGCTTTTGACATTTTTGATTGTATAAATGTAGAAACTCCCATCATCTTTACAACTGCCTACGACGAGTATGCTATCAACGCTTTTAAAGTTAATAGTATCGACTATATCCTAAAACCCATAAAACCCGAAGAACTGAAACAGGCTTTCGACAAATTTAAAAAGTGGACACAAACTGACATCTCCCAACATATCAACAATATATCACAACTTGCTTCTAGCCCCTCTCATAAAGACAGGCTACTAATTCCCGTCAGAGATAAACTAATTCCCATCGTGCTGAGTAAGGTGTCCTTCTTCTATACCACTAATAAGAATACAATAGTGATGATGAAAGACGGAAACTCCCATCCATATTCCAAAACCCTTGAGCAAATATATACCTCACTGAACCCAACTGACTTTTTTCGTGCCAATAAACAATTTATTGTGGCGCGAAACAGCGTACAGGAAATTACAGTATGGTTCGACAACCGTCTCCTAGTAAGCCTCAATACAGAAACTCCCGAACGATTGTACGTCAGCAAAAACAGAGCCGTCGAATTCAAAAACTGGATGGTAAATAAATAGACTATACGAGAGCAGCCTTGTTGATTTGTTTAATTGTT
This sequence comes from Bacteroidales bacterium, assembly GCA_047972135.1. GTDB lineage: Bacteria > Bacteroidota > Bacteroidia > Bacteroidales > Prolixibacteraceae > JBKEAJ01. Next base: position 59,710 of record JBKEAJ010000130.1, read on the forward strand.
TAATTGTTTAGGGTTTAAAAAATGCTGTAGGCAGTAGGCTTTAGGCTATAAGCGAACAGCCGATGATAATGTGATGATGTGAGAATTAGATGATGATATGAGCTGAATAAACAAACGTCATTGCGAGGAGCCAGCGACGAAGCAATCTCTCCTACAAAGAGCAGATTGCCACGCTGCGCCCGCAATGACGAGCATAGAATGCAAACCACCCCGCCTCCACGAGAAGGGGATTTAGGAACTCCTTCCAATGCTAAATTCTGCTTTCAGATACGATAATTGGTTAAAAATGCGTGAGCATCGCTAATTTATTAGTATATTGCGGGCTAGATTGCGATAAATAGCTTTTTTTGAAGAGACATGGGTAAACAAAAAGGGAGAAACAGAGTAGGCGTGGTTTATTCAACCGGCGAGAATTATGATTATCAGTACGAACAAAACGAGGAAGACGAAACGCTCCATCCAACTCAACAAAACTTGAAGGTTTGGATAGACCGAAAAGGTAGAGGCGGAAAGGAAGTTACTTTAGTCAAGGATTTTGTCGGCTCTGAGGAGGATTTGAAAGAATTGGGTAAGAAACTAAAAACCTCTTGTGGAACGGGTGGTAGCGTCAAAGACGGAGAAATAATAATACAAGGCAATCACAGAGATAAGATTGTTGAGTTATTAGTGAAATTTGGATATAAGACTAAGAAAGCAGGGGGCTGACAAGGTACTTGCGCTTGCATGGAAAATCTTTGGTGATGGAGAATTTTGTTGTAATAGTCAATGAACATAGGTATTTAGGGTATATACTGACACCGTATATTATTGAGAAAACTGGTGCTTTCTATACTTGTGTCAAGCCCGTAAAGAACTACGACCTTGAGAGCTTTGACTACACTTTCACGCCCGTACAAGCAAAAATTGTAAATATCTCCGAGAAATACAGCGACACAGCTCTGGCAAAAAGATTCTCGAAAACAAAAAATACAAATAAATTCTACGACGAGGTCGACAAGTCCTTCTTCGACAGCATGGTGGCTCCAGTGATAGACAAGTATATACTAGAGATATACGAGCTGATATGCGAATATGGAATTAAGCTATATCTAAAGAAAAATAAATTCTCAAACCTCTTCGACGAAGACGAAATAAAAACAAGCGACAAGCACGCGAAGGCTGTCTACAACTTTGAAAGAGGCGACGAAGGCACCAAATACTACCTGACATTCCTGCAAAACGGCAAGCCCATAAAACTGATTGACAAGCAGGTGATATTCCTGACCTCCGAGCCATGCCTGATGGTCTACGAAAACGAAATCTTTAATTTTGAACACATATCGTCGAAAAAACTCCTGCCATTCCTCGAAAAAGACCATATCTTCGTGGGCAAAGCTGTCGAACAAAAATATTACGAGACTTTTGTCAAAAAAGTTGTCGCAAAAAGCAATGTCAACGCAGTGGGATTCGATATTGTGGAAGAACTGCCAAACCATCACCTTGTACTAAATCTTGAAACAAACCTAAAGGAACAACTGGTGCTGTCGCCAATATTTATGTACGGCAATACGGCAGTGTCGGCAATAAATTCAAAAAGAGCTTTCGTAGAGATGCAAATAAGCGACAAGTCTGTGTCATTCAGGAAGTTCGTAAGGAATAAAACTTGGGAAGACCGAATGTTCTCCTACCTAGAAAGCCTAAGACTCACAAAAACACCTACAAGCCAATTAATACTAGACGGCAGCAAAGCTCTTGAGCTTACCGAACAAAAATATGAAACCATAGAATGGATAAAATCAAACCTGCCAAACCTTGAAACCAAAGGCATAAGCCTAAATCAAGATTCCCTCGCAAATAAGTATAACATAAACGAATACAATGTTAAGTTTGACATAAAGCAAAGCGATAACAAAAGCGACTGGTTCGACCTCAACGCTTTTGTACAAATTGGGGAGTTCTCAATTCCTTTCCTAAAATTCAGAAAAAATATCGTCAACGAAATAAGGGAATATACCCTACCCGACGGCTCAATAGTGATACTGCCCGAAGAGTGGTTTTCGCAATATAAAGACCTATTCAGCATGGCTAAACTCGACGGCGACAAAATACTACTGAAACACCACCACCTACAACTAATTGAACAAAAGCCAACTGTGTCAAAAATTAATGCTGCCAAAGATTTGTACCTGTCGGATGCCGAATCTATCTCAAAAGTTGCTATACCTGCAAGCATACAAGCCAAACTCAGACACTACCAAAAGGAAGGCTATCGATGGCTATATAACCTTGCCGAAAAAGGATTTGGAGGATGCCTTGCCGACGATATGGGACTGGGAAAAACCCTGCAAGCGATAACCCTCATACAGAAAACTATCAACAAAGCTAAAGAGGAAAAGCCCGAAAATACCATACCTGCATCATTGGTAGTGGCTCCCGTTTCACTGTTGAAAAATTGGGAAAACGAATTTAAAAAGTTCGCCCCAAATCTAAAGGTTAAAAAAAATCATGGAACCAACAGAATAAAGAGCTACAAAGCCGAAAAACTACATTCAAAGTACGATGTGCTTATCAGCACCTACGGGACAATTAGAAACGACATCGACGAGCTTGAAGATATTGAGTTCCTAAATATAGTGCTGGACGAAAGTCAGATTATCAAAAATACAAGCTCTAAAATATATAAAGCCGCAACACGACTGAAGTCAAAACATAAATATGTGCTGACAGGAACACCCATAGAAAATTCGCTGATGGACCTGTGGGCGCAACTCAACTTCCTAAACCCCGGACTACTAGGCAGCCAAGCATACTTCAAAAGAGAGTTTGTCGCCCCTATCGAAAAACACAGCGACGAGGCAAAACAAGACAGATTGTCGTTGCTGATAAGACCTTTTATACTGCGACGCTCTAAGAGCGAGGTGCTTACAGAGCTACCGCCCGTTACGGAGACTATCGTATATTGCGAAATGAGCGAGGAGCAAAGCTCTATGTACGAAAAAGAGAAATCTTCTGTCCGCAATATGCTGCTCGAACAAATAGATAGTATCGGAATCGAGAAAAGCTCGGTGCTGATACTGCAAGCCCTAAACAAACTCCGACAACTGGCTAACCACCCGAAAATGATAGACACAGACATAGACGGCATTGAGTCGGGAAAGATGGAGGAAATAATGCAAAGCCTCGAAAATGTAGTGTCAATAGGACATAAGGTGCTTCTGTTCTCGTCTTTCGTAAAACACCTCAACTTGCTGTCGGAGGAAATTGACAAACGTGGCTGGGGTTGGTCGATGCTGACAGGTAGCACCAAAAACCGCCCCGAAGTAATCAACGAGTTTCAAAACAATCCCGACAAGAGCATCTTCCTTATCTCGTTGAAAGCCGGAGGTGTAGGTCTGAACCTCACCGTGGCAGACTACGTATTCATCGTTGACCCGTGGTGGAACCCCGCCGCCGAAATGCAGGCAATAGGCAGAGCACACAGAATTGGACAAGAGAACAAAGTGTTCGTTTACAGATATATATCTACCGACACCATCGAAGAGAAAATCCTTAAACTCCAAGAACATAAGGATGCCCTCGCCAAAAAGTTCATAGACTCCAACAACCCAATGAAAAAAATGAATAAAGACGAAATAATGTCCCTCTTTACTTGACAATGGTTTAGAGTTTAATCGTTGAACTGTTTAATCGTTTAAGGGTTAAAATGCTGTATGCTGTATGCCGTATGCCGTAGGCTTTAGGCTATAAGCAATTTAATGGTAAATGATGCCGCTGAATAAACGAACGTCATTGCGAGGAGCTGGCGACGAAGCAATCTCCTGCAACAACGGACAGATTGCCACGCTGACGCTCGCAATGACGGCGGATGATGGACATAATGTAAGGGCAGAACATTTTCTGCCCGGCTGTCAGTCCGAAGATCCGAAAACCCAAACATCTAAACATTCGAGCATGAAGAGGTGAAAAAAAGAGAACTAATAAAAGATCTACTATGACTCGCCCGACAACAAAAGAGCAACTTGTAGAAACAGGGAATAAGAACTTTGAAAAGCTGTTCGACCTCATCAGCACAATGACGGAGGTGGAGCAAAATCAAACCTTTGCTTTTGAGGATAGAGACCGAAACATTCGGGATGTTCTGGTGCATCTGTACGAATGGCATCAGTTGTTGTTGCACTGGGTGAAGGAAAATCAGGCGGGAAATAGCACTCCCTTTCTGCCCGAACCATATAACTGGAAAACATATCCACAAATGAATATCGAATTTTGGGAAAAGCATCAAAAAACTCCTCTAGATAAATCAGTCTCGCTATTAATGAAAAGCCACTCGGAAATAATAAAGCTGATTGACACATTCTCGGACGAAGAGCTGTTTACAAAGAAGTACTTCACATGGACAGGCACTACAAGTCTCGGAAGCTACTGTGTTTCGGCAACATCAAGTCATTACGACTGGGCATTGAAGAAGGTTAGGAAACATAAGAAAACCCTTGACGAGTAAGACGATATTTTGTAAATTAACACATCATCTAAGCACCCGTCCACCAGGTTCAACATCTTCTGAAACAAAGGTATTTGCACCTATCACCGCTCCCTTGCCTATGGTGATGCGCCCTATGATTGAAGCATTAGAATAAATCACAACATTATCTTCGATAATTGGATGTCGGTCGATGCCCTTTATGGGATTGCCGTCGGCATCAAGCGGGAAACTGCGTGCTCCCAAAGTTACTCCTTGATAAATCTTAACATGCTCCCCTATTATCGAGGTCGCTCCGATGACCACTCCTGTGCCGTGGTCGATGGCAAAAGACCGCCCAATTGTAGCCTTCGGATGAATATCAATACCCGTCTTTGAATGTGCCAACTCCGAAATAATACGTGGCAGCAAGGGTACTCCCAAGCCACTCAAGGCATTGGCTAGTCTGTAGCTCGACACTGCCGATAAACCCGGATAACAAAAGATTATCTCACTAAAGCTGACCGCCGCAGGGTCGCCGTCATACAAAGCTCTAACATCAGAATACAAAGCAGACTGTAAGTCAGGGATTTGCTCCGCAAAACTATCTATAACCCCTTTAGCTCTAGCCTCGCACTCACACTCCGAACAGCCTGTGCTGTAAACCAATACGGCATAAACCTGACGACGCAGGCGATGCTTCAACTCGTCAAGACAATCCGACACATGCCGCTCTACATCCTTAGAGATATAACGATTGTCGCAGATATGACCGGGAAATACCAACTCCCGAAATAACCCTACCACCGCTTCTATCTCTCTTACCGAAGGTAAGGTGCGGCTAAGGTCAATGGCTCCACTTCCGTCGGTGGTATTCCCCGACGAATTGAAAAATGCTACGCATTGCTCCGCTAATGCCTTGCTGATTCCGTCTGTTTTTTTCATTTATTTATATTTCGTTATCGTTTGGAAGAATCCGTTGGGGCGAAAAATCTTTCGCCCTGGTTTTGGGGATATCCCCCGGTATTTTTGGGCGAATATTGATTCGCCCCTACGGGGATATTTTTTTCTGGGATTTTGGGCGAATTCGTTGGGGCGAAAAATCTTTCGTCCTGGTTTTGGGGATATTTTTTCCGGGATTTTGGGCGAATCCGTTGGGGCGAAAAATCTTTCGCCCTGGTTTTGGGGATATTTTTTTCTGGATTTTGGGCGAATATTGATTCGCCCCTACCGTAATTTGTCGGAATGCCATTTGGTTGGGTTTTCGATTATATAATCCGATATTTTTTGATATGATTCGTCGTTGCGGATGATGTGTTCGTAATAATCCCGTTGCCATACCCGACGACCAACGGGGAATCGGGTTGGTACGTTTTTACGAAACCACATGGTTACGCCAATTTTAAATCCACGAACCATCGACCCAATCGTTTGCGATGGCGAACGGGGATTTTGGGGCGAATGTTGATTCGCACGTACGGGATATTTTTCGCCCGGGATTTTGGGCGAATATTGATTCGCCCCTACGATTTCGATGATGCCGTGGATGTGGTTGGGCATGATGATATGTCGATGTAATGATACCTTGGGGAAATGGTTGGGGATTTCGTTCCAACATTTTTCTGCTATCTTGCCTGCATCGTTCAATATCATTTTGTTATTGGCAATTTGACCAAATAAACATTCCCTTTTGTAGGTGCAAACCGTTACGAAATATAAACCCCGCGATGAATAATCGTAATCCCCCAAACGAATGGAACGACGATGATGTATGTCGGGATTATATTTGTTCATTATTATTTTTTTTTGGCGAATATTTTGGGCGGATGTTGATTCGCCCCTACGGGATTCGTTGGGGCGAAAATTTTCCGCCCTGTATTTTTGGGCGAATATTGATTCACCCCTACGGGATATTTTCGCCCTTACTGGGCAATACTATTTGCCATTTTTTCAAGATCTACACTCCAATTTCCACTACCATCATTTTTGAAATAATGCTGTTTTTAATATCCTTGTACACATCGAGGCTCGAGGCGGTGTATTTGTCTCCTGCTTTTTTGTCTATCTGCGCTATGGTGCTTTGTAGCGTTGTCAGCTCGGCGAGCAAAGCAGTGCGCTCCATCGTGAAAGTGTCGGTGTTGCAGTATGTGTTTTTGTCGGCTTGTGCTGCTGCCACGCTGCCTGTCAGAGTGTCGTAGCGGCTCTTCAGGGCTTCGTAGCTCGTGTTTAGCGCAGTAATGTCCTTTGTGATATCAACAGTGTTGTCGACCTCGGTGTTCTTGTCATTCGTACACGCCATAAAAGTAGCCAACAACAATATAAGAATAAGGTTAAGATTTTTCATAATCGTATATTTTCTACAAATATAATTTTTTTTCCCGTTGGGGCGAATCAATATTCGCAAAAAAATATTCGGCCAAATCTAGGGCGAAAAATATTTCGTACGGGCGAATCAATATTCGCAAAAAAATATTCGGCCAAATCTAGGGCGAAAAATATCCCGTACGGGCGAATCAATATTCGCAAAAAAATATTCGCCCAAATCTAGGGCGAAAAATATTTCGCCCCAACATCGTTTTTTATTTGTTATATTTGCATTTAGTTTTGATATAAAATGCTTGAGCATACCGAAAATACAGATAGTAATAGCATCAGGAAGAAGGTCTACTTCGTTTCTGATGTGCATCTTGGCGTGCCCTCAGAGAGATATAGTGCCAAAGAGCGGGAAACCATTTTCCTGAGCTGGCTCAACAGCATAAAAGACAGCGCTAAGACTCTCTACATTCTCGGCGACCTGATGGACTTTTGGTTTGAATATAAGCGAGTGGTGCCAAAGGGTTTTGTTAGGACTTTTGCCAAACTTGCAGAGTTTGTAGAGGACGGAATAGAGGTCAACTTTTTTAGCGGAAACCATGATATGTGGGTGCGAGACTACTTCCAAAAGGAACTGGGACTGAATGTCTACCATGGAGTGAGAACTGTTGACATCATGGGTAAAATATTTTTCCTCGGGCATGGCGACGAACTGGACTCTAACGATAAGGGATACTTACTACTAAGAAAGGGCTTATTCACCAACAAACTGGCACGCTGTCTGTTCAGATGGTTTCACCCCGACTTAGGAGTGTTGCTGGGACAGGCATGGTCGAACAGAAAACCGTCGGGCTACAAGCTCATCTGGGAGTTTAAGGGCAAGGAGAAAGAGGGAATATACATATCCGCCGAAAAAGAACTGACAAAAAAGCATATAGACTATTTTGTCTTTGGGCATCGCCACCTTAAGCTGCAACAGACCATGAGCAACAATCGCAGCCAATTTATTATTCTCGGCGAGTGGGTTCAAACATTTTGTTTCGGCGAATTTGATGGATTTACATTTAATTTGAATAGCTTTGTAAAATAATTAGTAACGGCTCGTTGAATATTGACAGAACGCAAAAATGAATAGATACCTTAAAATTGTAGCTACCGGCTCTTATTTGCCTGAAAGGATTATTAAAAATAGTGATTTCCTTGACTTTAAGTTTATTGACCCGAAGACAGGCATGCCCTTCGACAAGTCGAACGATGAGATTATATCGAAATTTAAAGATATTACAAATATCGAGGAACGACGCTGGGTGAACGACAATCAGACCTGCTCGGACATTGCAGCTCTTGCGGCAAAGAATGCACTGGAATCGGGCAATATCAATCCCGACGAGCTTGATTTTATTATCGTTGCTCACAATTTTGGAGATGTAAAAGCAGGAACCCTGCAAACCGACATACTGCCGTCAATAGCCAACAAAGTGAAGGCTACACTGGGAATTAAAAGATCCGAGTGTATTTGCCATGACGTCATTGCAGGATGTCCAGGCTGGACACAGTCGATGATTACGGCAAATGCTTACATTAAAGCAGGAGACTTCAATATGGGACTGGTGATAGGAGCAGACACCCTCTCCCGCATTATCGACGACAGCAGCAGGGATGCCATGATTTTTGCAGACGGTGCAGGTGCTACCGTCGTAAAAGCCGTCGAGAGCGACACACCCACAGGACTTATATCGCACCACAGCCAAAGCGACTCAATACCTTATGCAAATATCCTTACTTTCGATGCTCCCATCGACAAAAAGAAGTGGAACGGCAAAGATAAGTTTATATATATGGAAGGGCGAAAAGTCTACGTATATGCACTCAATAACGTGCCAAAGGTGGTAAAAACGAGTATCGACAAGGCAGGTATAGACCTGTCGGACATCAAGAAAGTACTCATCCATCAGGCAAACGAAAAAATGGATGAGGCGATATTGGAGAGAGTTTTCAAACTATACGGCAAAGACTCCTATGACAAGGACGTAATGCCTATGACTATCAACAAGTTTGGCAATTCATCGGTAGCGACAGTGCCCACAATGCTTGACCTAATTATGAAGTCAAATCTTCAAAATCATACTATTGCCGAAGGCGACTATGTAATATTCGCATCAGTGGGTGCAGGCATGAATATAAACTCAATTGTTTATCGGTTTTAGGCAGACATGTGCGGTGCAGGTTTAATCGTTTAGGGTTTAGGGTTTAGGGTTTAGGGTTTAGGGTTTAGGGTTTAAAAAATGCTATATGCCATATGCTTTAGGCTATAAGCGAGCAGCCGATAAATAAACGTCATTGCGAGGAGCTGGCGACGAAGCAATCTCTACCTACAAAGAGCAGATTGCCACGCTGCGCTCGCAATGACGGCGGACAAAGCAGATTGCCACGCTAACGCTCGCAATGACGGCAAATCTAATGGCTATTCACTAAAACTGCCTACCCACACAAAACATTATAGAACTGATTTTTTTGATTAAAATATTTCGTACCTTCGCCCCCTTGAAATCAAACATTTAGGAAATGAGCAAATTAATAGTTAACAGCTTAGATTACAAGCGCATAAAAGACTGCATCAGCAATGCAATACAGGTGAAATCAATAAATAAATCTGAAGCTGCGATTTTGATGAAGGAACTGAATAATGCCACTATCGTGGAGCCTCAGTCCATACCATCCAACGTAGTAACAATGAACTCAATAGTAAAACTGAGCTTTGTAAGCAGCAGTAAACAGGTGCAATTCCAAATAGTATATCCCGAAAATGCGAATATCAAGGAAAATAAAATATCTATTTTCTCGCCAATCGCAACGGCTCTGATAGGATATAGCATCGGCAACGAAATTGAATGGCTCGTTCCGTCGGGACTTACAAAAATCAGAATCGACGAAATAATATATCAGCCCGAAGCCGCGGGCGATTTTGACCTTTAACAAATCGACACATGGACGCTTTCCTAGACGGAGCTACATTTACTTATATCGTGCTGCCTCTGCTGATATTCTTGGCTAGAGTGGCAGACGTTAGCATTGGCACCATACGCATTGTGATGGTTTCGAAAGGTCATAAGTTTCTTGCCCCAATATTGGGATTTTTTGAAATATTGATATTGCTAATGGCAATTTCAAAGATTTTTGAAAACCTCGACAATTGGGCGTGCTTTTTTGGCTATGCACTTGGCTTTGCCACAGGCAACTACGTGGGCTTGTGCATAGAGGAAAAACTCGCCGTAGGAATCGTGAAACTGCAAATCATAACTCGCCACAACGCAGAACAACTAATTGAAAATCTGATAAATGCAGGATATGGCATCACTCACCACGACGCACAAGGAAGTAGCGAAACCGTGAGTATAATATACAGCATGATTAAACGCTCCGAAATAAAACGAATGGAGGAAATAATAAAATCTACCAACCCAAAGGCTTTTTATTCAATTGAGGACGTAAAAGCAGTGAAGCAAGGCGTCTTCCCTGCATCAAGCCCTCGCTTTCGTTGGCGAAAAGGGAAATAGATTTACTTCCCGATGCAAAAATGCTTAAAGATGTTGCCCAGAACGTCCCTATCCGTATCAATCTCTCCCGTTATTGAGCCTAGATGAGCCAAACAATCACGCAGATGGAAGGACAAAAGGTCGTTGGACAAGCCTATTTCAATGCCACTACTAACCTCCTCCAAAGACTTTAATGACTCCTTTAAGGCTTGATAGTGGCGGACATTGCTGAGTACCACATCGGAATTGCCTTTCAGAGCTTCAACAGATGTCAACAGCCTCTGTTTCAGCATATCAATATTCAGTTTATTTTTAGCTGATATGCTGAGGCTTTCTAGCTTTTTGTCGAAGGTAATGACACTGTCGTCTGCAAGAACTCCCTCGTCTATCTTGTTTTTTACCAACAACATAGTGCTAGTCGGAGAGTATAACTCCTCTATCGCTTTGTTTATCTCGCTGACAGAGGTGTTAAGGCTATCGTAGAGATAAATGATTATCTGCGCCTTTCCCGCTTTTTCTTTGGCTCGCTCCACACCGATAGCTTCAATTGCATCTGCAGTGTCTCGCAAACCTGCCGTGTCTATAAAACGAAACAGCACACCGTTTATCGTACAGGTTTCTTCAATCGTGTCGCGGGTGGTACCTGCAATATCGCTGACTATCGCCCTATCCTCGTGTAGCAATGTGTTAAGTAGTGTTGATTTACCAACATTGGGCTTGCCGACTATTGCCACAGGAACACCATCCTTAATGGCGTTGCCATAGGCAAAAGAGTTTATCAAAGATTTCGCTTTGTTTGTCAGATTTGATAAAAGTCTTTTTAGCTCATCACGATTGGCAAACTCCACATCCTCCTCACCAAAATCAAGCTCTAGCTCTAGCAGGGAGGTGAAATGTATCAAGTCCTTACGCATTTCGTGCAGCTCTCCCGAAACGCCCCCCGACAACTGGCTCATTGCCAGTCGATGCTCTGCCTGCGACTGCGAGGATATCAAATCAGCCACCGCCTCCGCCTGTAACAAATCTAACTTACCATTGAAAAAAGCACGCTGTGTAAACTCTCCCGGCTCAGCCAGACGTGCTCCATTATCTGTCAGTGTCATAATAATGCGCCTCTCAATGTAAGACGATGCATGACAAGAGATTTCAACAAGGTTCTCGCCTGTATATGAGCGTGGAGCTTTAAAGACAGTTACCAAGACCTCGTCAATTTTCTCACTGTTATTCAGAAAGTTACCAAAGAACACACGCTTGTCGGAGATGCTCAGCTTAGTCTTAGATACCGCCTCAAAACATAAGTCTATTATACTGAGAGCTTGCCCGCCCGACATTCTTATCAGCGAAATAGCTCCGCCGCTTCCGCTTGCCTTTGCACAAATACAGTCTTTTTCGTAGTACATTTCTTAGATTTTCAGACTCTCAGACATCAGTCGGATTTTCAGACATCAGACCTGACAGCTTTTTGCAAAAGTAATATTTTAAAAGCTATGAAACTAATGTAGAGACCCTGCATGCAGGGCAAACGCATCTAAATTATTTACGGCTCTATCACGAATAAAGCGGGGAATGGTATAAATACAATGTTGAATCGTTTAATAGGCTATAAGCGAACAGCCGATAAATGAACGTCATTGCGAGGAGCCAGCGACGAAGCAATCTCCTGCAACAGAGAACAGATTGCCACGCTATCGCTCGCAATGACGGCGGACAAAACAGATTGCCACGCTTCGCTCGCAATGACAATAGAAAAATGGAGAATGGGAATAAAAAGTGGGTAAGCTGACTGCATCGCACCGCTACAACCGCCTACCCTTGCTGTCTTCCGACCCTGGGGGATTCAGCAGGAGCTGGTCGTACAGGACTTACCCGGCGCAAAGGTATATAAAAATCATATATCTGCAAAAATCTACATCCATATTTTTCTTATCTTTGCGTGTTCAATAGATAAAATATGCAACAAGAGAACAGACACTTGCAACAAGATTATAGACCTTCACCAAAGCAATCGCTTCTGAGTAATGCGCTTCTCGTGGGCGGCATTTTTTCGGTGGTTTCGATTCTAGGCTTGACTTTAATTCCGATATTGGGAAGTATCTCTTTGCCGCTGCTGTTTATGTTGTGGGCTTTGGTGTGTAGAAACTATGTGAGAGAAAAAGGAAATGGCGTGAGAACTTCGTACGGAGAACTACTATCGCGAAATACGATGATAAGCTTTATGGCTTCACCTTTTTGCGGATTTGCAAACCTCCTTTACGCAAAAATTATAGACCCTGAAGGATTTAATGAAACAATGAAACAAAGCATTGAACTCCTGAATTTCTCTGCACAACAACAAGAAATGTTTGATAAAATATCGGAATCGGCGTTTATGATGTTCTTTGCGAATGCAATGGGCTTTATCTTTATGAGCATGTTTGTCGTATTAATCGTATCGCTGTTTTACATAAGAAGGAAAAAATAATGGATATATCTGTAATAGTACCACTATACAACGAGGAGGAATCCTTGCCCGAACTGGAAAAATGGATAGATAGGGTGATGAAAGAAAATAATCTCTCCTACGAGATAGTGTTTGTGAACGACGGTAGCAATGACAAGTCTGCCGATGTAATAAAAACATTGGCAACAGAAAATAAGAATGTCAGAGGAGTGAGTTTCAGACGTAACTACGGGAAGTCGGCAGCACTGTTCTGTGGCTTTGAAAAGGCTGAAGGCGACGTGGTTATAACTATGGATGCCGACCTGCAAGACAGCCCCGACGAAATACCCGGACTGTTTCACATGATAAAAAAAGAAAAATATGACCTTGTATCAGGATGGAAGAAAAAAAGATACGACTCTAAACTGACAAAAAATATCCCCAGCAAATTTTATAACTATGTCGCCAGAAAAGTGTCGGGAACAAAGCTCCACGACATGAACTGCGGACTGAAAGCATACCGCAAGAATGTTATCAAAAGCGTGGAAGTGTATGGCGAAATGCACAGATACATACCCGTTCTTGCTAAACAAGCAGGATTTAACAATATCGGCGAAAAAGTAGTGGAACACCGCAAACGTCAGTACGGTACTACCAAATTCGGAATGGACAGATTTGTAAATGGCTTCCTCGACCTGATGACAATAACTTTCATGTCAAAATTTGGCAAAAGACCTATGCATTTCTTCGGACTCATTGGTACGATGTTTATATTGCTCGGAATTGTATTCACCTTATTGATAGGTGCATACAAATGGTATGCTCTGAATAAGGGACTAAATATGCCACTAGTTACAGACCTCCCGTACTTCTACATCGCCATAACAACTATTATCATCGGAAGCCAAATGTTTCTTGCAGGTTTTCTTGGAGAACTTATTACACGTAATTCGCAAGAAAGAAATGTATATTTGATTGAAGAAGAAATAGGATATAAGAAGATAATTAGTTGATGTGGTAATTTGAATACAAACTGTCAGTCGGAGTATCTAATTATCTGAATATCTGAGCATCATAAAATTGAATATATGCTGAGTGTATATCAAGAACATAAACAAAGACACTTCTTAAATGTAAGTGGTAAACTTCTGGACTTGTCAACTCCACTGGTTATGGGAGTGGTAAACCTTACACCCGACTCCTACTATCGCAACAGCAGACATTCTAGCCTTATTGATGCTCTCGACAAAGCCGAACAAATGCTAGCCGAAGGTGCATGCATTATAGATATTGGCGGTTGCTCCACAAGACCCGGAGCCGAAGAAATTACGGCAGAAAAAGAACTCGACCGCATACTTGATACATGTATAGCATTGAGAAAGAAATATCCTGAACTCACGATGTCTATCGACACCTTCAGAGCCGATGTCGTGGAGGCTGTATTCAATGAAATTGGCGGATTTATTGTAAACGACATCTCCGGTGGCGATTTTGACCCGAATATGTTTAAGGTCATTGCTAAATTAAACCTGCCTTACGTTATAAACCACACCAGTGGCACTCCCGAAACAATGCAGAATAACACTAACTACAAGGACGTAGTGATGGATATTGTCAAAACACTGCAAGATAAACACCGTACACTTACGGATATGGGGGTGAACGATGTGATTGTGGACCCCGGGTTCGGTTTTGGCAAAACACTTGCGCAAAACTACACAATACTAAAGAACCTAGATAAATTTCTGATTATTGATGCACCTCTACTAGTGGGAATATCACGAAAGTCGATGATACAGCAACTGTTGGATGTCAATGCCGACAAGGCTCTTAACGGAACAAGCACCGCCCACACAATCGCTCTGCAGAAAGGAGCTGACATACTAAGGGTGCACGATGTGAAAGAGGCTATACAATGCGTCGAGATGTTTAACTACCTAAATACCATAGAATGATGATACCTATGTTTCTAGAATTTAGGTTCTTAGACCTAGTTGATATAGTGCTAGTGGCATTTCTCCTTTTCGAGCTATACTACATCCTCAGAGGTACGATTGCTCTTAACATTGTTATCGGATTGGTGGTGGTCTATTTCACATGGCTACTGGTGAAAGTGCTAAACATGGAGCTACTGTCGAGCATTATCGGGCAGTTTATCGGGGTGGGATTTCTAGCTCTCATCGTAGTGTTTCAACCCGAAATACGCCGTTTCCTATTGCTGCTGGGGACAAATGCTCGAATCAGGGAAATATTTAGCTTTAGTTTTCTGAAAGACCTGGAAGAAAAAGACGAAAACGGAGTGATGAACAACTACTTTCGACAAATAATATCGGCTTGCAGAACCATGAGAAGAACAAATACTGGTGCACTGATGGTATTCAAGAGACATAGCGACCTATCGAAATATACTGCCACCGGACAAGTACTGAACGCAGAACTATCGGACAGACTACTACAAACTATTTTCTTCAAAAATAGCCCATTACACGACGGAGCAACGATAATCGAAGGTACACACATTAAAGCAGCGCAATGCATACTGCCACTGACAAACAAAGCAATGAACAAAGACAAAGGTTTTAGACACAGAGCCGCTGTCGGAATATCTGAAGTTACTGACGCACTGGTAATTGTTATATCCGAAGAAACAGGACAAATTACATATACCATCGGTGGAGAGCTACATAGCAACATCAACGACTCGGAACTATTTAATGCTCTGCAAAAACATTTAGAATTATGAAGTAACAATGAGAACACAAGTAGTTATCGGTTCTTAGTCTAAAACCCAAACATCTATATAAAATGAAACTATTTGAAAATAACGAAGTTAATAGTCTCTTTGGTATCAAATACCCCATCGTTCAAGGCGGAATGGTTTGGTGTAGTGGCTGGAGACTTGCCAGTGCAGTGAGCAACAACGGCGGACTGGGATTACTAGGTTGCGGGTCGATGCACCCCGAGACTCTTGAAGAGCATATCGTCAAGATGAAGAGTGCTACCGACAAGCCTTGGGGCGTAAATCTGCCTCTGCTATATCCCGAAATCGACAAGGCTGTGGATATTATCCTGAAAAACGAAGTCAAAATAATATTTACCTCGGCAGGAAGTCCCAAAAAGTGGACACCGCTGTTTAAGGAAAACGGCTGCACGGTGGTGCATGTGGTTTCCAGCTCCCTATTTGCACAGAAAAGTCAGGATGCAGGTGTCGATGCAGTTGTAGCAGAAGGTTTTGAAGCAGGCGGACACAACGGTCGCGAGGAGAGCACTACACTTACCCTTATCCCTCAGGTAGTGAATAAAATAAATATTCCTGTTATTGCAGCAGGCGGAATAGGCTCGGGCGAGTCAATCGTTGCTGCCATGGCACTCGGTGCGAAGGGAGTGCAGATAGGCTCGCTATTTGCTGTCAGCAAGGAATCGTCTGCACACGAAAATTTTAAGAATCTGCTTATTGGACTGAACGAAGGCGATACCATGCTCTCACTCAAAAAACACGTACCCGTCCGACTAATAAAAAATGCCTTCTTCGACAAAGTGAAGGAAGCCGAAGACCGA
>JBKEAJ010000131.1:0-20078 GCA_047972135.1 Bacteroidales bacterium
ACCGCTGCAAGGAAAGTTATTCTGTCGTCGAGTGCTGCCGTTACTATCGACAAAGCTCCTCCCTGACTTGAACCCGTAACACCCAGAGCTTTACCATTGTACTCCGGCAAACTACATATATAATCTACCGAGCGTAGTGCTCCCGTAAACACTCGCTTATAATAACTCTCATCCCTGTTGTTGCGTCCATAGTTCCAATAGTTTGCCAATGCTCCATGCGCAAGATTATCGTACACTCCCTGCTCCATGGTTACAGGAATACCATGAATACCAATTTCTAAAACTATTGCTCCCCTCGACGCAGTTTCTATATCTCCATGATACGGACGAACACCTGCTCCGGGAACTCGTAGTAAAGCAGGATATTTGCCCTCCTCCTTCGGCAGTGTAAGTATGCCATATATACGCGAACCCCAACGCTCATTTTGAAAACTCACTTCATATACATTCACCTTGTCCGTACACCTTTCGGGTAGCAATGTGCGAGTAGCATTAAGCTCCGTCTTTCGAGCCTCCTTGATGGTATTACTCCAGAAAGACTCAAAATCGGCAGGCTTGGTGCTAATGGGCTGCAATAGCTCTTTGGCGTAGGACACATTGGCAGAGCCTTTATACTCGCGCCCGTCTACATGCGCAAGTACATCAAGACGTAAGAATCCGGGCTTGCTGAGTCCTTTACTTTTTATCGTAAGCTCACCATTATCGAGAACTATTCCCTGCTTTTTTCCCGACTGATAAAACTCTGCTCCCAACTCATAGTCAATACTCACCCCGTCGAGCAAATTCTGAGCTTTGAATACCTGAACCCTAAATTCACACTTTTCATTCAGATCATAATCCCAATTCTTATGGTCGGGAGACACCACAATCCTTATTTCTTGCCCTCTCACCTGCGAAAACAATGAGCTTCCAAACAACAGTACAATTAATAGCAGTTTTTTCATTTTTATATTTTTGTTAAATTCTATTTTTTAACTTATAATCAAATAAGGCTGTTGTCATTAACTAATTAGCACATCAGCAAGTTACCATATTGGCTAACATCCTGTCTTTGATTCACCATACAAATATATCTAGATAACACTTCCTTAACAAACACTTTATTGCCTATTCCTCACACTCTACCTTCGATGGAAGTAACTTTCTGACCTACTGCCAGTTTAAACAATCCGCACCACAAAAAAAACATAGACATTAAGCTAAGGTGATACTATTTTAACGTTGATGTTAAAGAAAAGCCCTCTATAAACTTTTTGGTATCTACAGAGGGCTACTTCACAAATACTTCTTACTTGTATTTAGTCTCTAGTAACTATAACCTTTCCGCTTAAATCTGAAGAACCAAGCAGTACTCCATGCTCCGGCTGAAGCATCTTCGGCAAATGCCAAATGCAACTCATCTGCTGTCAATTTAAGAATCTCATACTTATACTGAGTGGCTTTATTATTATTTGGGTTCATTCCCAAGGGTATTGAAAATCCCTGAAAATTTATCTGCCCGTAAGACCACACCGCTCCGCTTCCGTCAGAGTTCATAAGTTGATTTTCTTCTTTCACATCCATAGTGAAAGACCCTGAACCACTGCCGGGAGTTGTTCCAGTAGATACTACTTTAAAATTTATTCCGGAGTTCAAATCAAAAGTAATTTCATCATTCGGAGATGCTCCCTGACCGTCCAATCCGTCAGCATTTACTGTCCACCAAGCAGGCCCGTCATTTGCAAGATAACCTCCGTTACCCCACACTGCTCCACCAGGATAGTCTGTTGCCCACACCCATGTTTTGCCTTCTGCACCATTAGTCAACAAATCCCACAAAGAACTCGAAAAATAAGAATCGTCTCTTTCTGCGATAGAGAAATCTTTGGAAACTGTCGTAGTCCCTCCATCCGAGAATGCTGTTATCTCCATCGTAAAGTCTCCTTGTACGGGAATATAGAACTTAACATCACCTCCAGTTTGAAATGAACCAAAGCTGCTCTTCCAATACGTTATAACTCCAGAATTTGAATTTGTGCATATCACATTATTACCTTGTACATCTATATTTAGTGCTTTACTCAACTCTTCTGCAGACAAAACCGAACCTGCCTCTGTTCTTGTCTCAACGGGCTCACATGCTGTAAATAACAGCAGTATCGCTGTGATATTATATAATATTCGTTTCATACGTCTATTTTTTAAGATTCTAGTATTTAGACACTAGATATTAGACAATTTGTCTAAAATCTAACTACTAATATCTAGTGTCCATTTTTCATTAATAATTTATTGCCATCCCGGATTTTGCTCCAATAGTCCTTGCGACAAACGTATTTGTGACTCAGGCAAGGGCAAGAACACTCGCTTTTCATTGTATGTTACTTTGTATGTCGTGTTTACACCATTTGTCATTACGCTTATACCGTTTGCTTTTTCTAATGCATCTTTGGCATCTCCCCAACGAAGTATATCAAACCAACGTATACCTTCTAAAGCAAACTCATGACGACGCTCTTTTTTAAGGTTCTCGATAGTGTAAGGTACGGAAGCAAGTCCTGCACGAGCTCTCACTTGATCGAGATAGGTCTGCGAATTACTTCCCAGCTCTGCTGCCATCAGCAACACATCCGAGAAACGTATTAGAATATCATCTTGCATATGCCAAAGTTGATAACTGTCAGTACCTCCATACATAGTGTAAAATATGCCTTTCCCGTCTGTGCCTTGAATATCAACATATTTCTTGCTATATATTCCGGTTTCATCACGGAAATTTCCTTCTCCCCAACTATAACCCGAAGGCTCAGTAGAACTGCTAAAATCAAGTATTGTGGAGCGGTATCTTGAATCGCCGGTCTCAAAACTTGTTCCTAGTTGTGGATTTACACTTGCCATGCCCCATCCTTTGCCAAAAGGAGGGTAATCTACGTTTCGAGGACTAGAAAATAGCACCAACTGATTGCTGTATGACAAACGCCCAGTGTTTTCCCAGTCTGCTTGGTTATTATACTTGATAGCAAACACTGTTTCCTCGCATCCGTTACCTGCCCACTTAATGCTGTCGCCATAGCTGTATCTATAATCAACATTGAACTTATCATTTACACCGTCTCCAAGAATCGAAAAAGGCCAGATACTTTCGTAGTGAGTCAATAATTTATGTCCGCTATTGGAAATACAGTCTTCCAACCACGACACTACCTGAGCTTGAGCAATGTCTGTCCCTTCAACAGTAGGAAGTGAAGACTTCTTGTAATATCCGGTATAGAATAAATATACTCTAGCCATCAGGGCTTCTGCTGCCCATTTAGTTATGCGTCCCGGAGCAACCGAGTTGTATTTGCCGTCGCCCAGATTTTCAATAGCGATTTTCAGGTCGCTCGCAATTTGTGCATATATCTCATCGGCAGATGCTTTTGTAAGGTAATCTAAATCAGCACTTATATCCAAAGGCACTTCCCCAAAAAACTTTGTAAGTCGGAAATACAAAAATGCTCTCAAAAAATGTGCTTGTCCTAAATCGTTCTTTTGTACTGCCTCGTCGTCATACTGAGCCTTATCAAAATTATCAAGTAGACTGTTCAATATAAAAATGCCTTCATAGCAACGGTTATAAATCGGTTTGTAGAGGTCTTCCTGTGGATTGGTAAACTTGTCCGTTGCACCCACCTCAATATCATTAGTCCCTCCACCAGAGAAACATTCATCACTCAATAAGTTAGACAATAATGTAGGATGATTTCCTCCTTCATCAATAGCCATACACGAATATGCTCCTATTAATGCTTCATCCACATCAGTGTGGTTGCTATAGTAGTTATCAGAGTTCTTTTCATATAGATTCTCTTGGTCGAAAAAACTATCTCCACAACTTGACAAGAGTCCAACAGAAAGAGCTGTTAATAAAAGAATTATATTTTTCATTTTGCTATTTTTTACTTTTCAATTAAAATTTCAAGCTGATGCCCATTAAATATGTTCTTGATGCCGGATATAAGCCTAGGTCAATACCCGATGACCATGAGCCACTATAATCACCTGCATCATATCCATATCCTACTTCAGGATCCAGACCTGAATATCCTGTGAAAGTATATAGATTCCTCGCTTGTAGATATAATTTTGCAGAACCTAAAAAGGGCAAGTTTAATAGATTCTTAAACTCATAGCCAAAAGTCAGGTTACTAATCTTCAAATAATCTCCGTCTTCTATATAGAAATCTGACATATACTGAGTATTTCTATGAGATTCCATATCTATTCTTGGATAGTCATTAGATGTTCCCTCGCCATGCCAGCGATTGAAAACATCGGTTGTGTAGTTTGCCTTAGCTCCATCAGTAAAATTGCGATAAGCCTTTGCTATTTGGTGCCCGAATGCTCCATTTAAAGTCGTATTCAAAAAGAAACCCTTATACTCAGCATCAAGCTGAATTCCTAAAATTACATCGGGATTTGGATTCCCAATCATAACCTTATCATCATCGTTTATCAGACCATCACCATTTTGGTCTACAAAGCGAAAGTCTCCGGGTTGTTGGTCTTCAAAGTATTTATTACCGTCAGGAGTTAACCACGCATCGGCTTCTGCCTCATTCTGAATAATCCCATCTGTTTGCAGCCCCCAAAAATAGCCAATCGGCATTCCTACTTCCGCTCTAAACATCTCACCCATACCTTGCATCAACGCATTTGCCGGACCATGAATTATGCCTTCGCTATTGGCAATCTCTGTTACCTTATTTTTGTTATTGGCAAAAGAAACTCCGGCTCCGTAATTAAAATCTCCAATATTATCTTTCCAATTAAGAGCAATTTCGACACCTTGATTTCTAATACCTCCACCATTTATTGCCATAGTTGTCAGCCCATTATGACCAGGAACATCAGTGCTTACAAGCCAGTCTTTAGTGTCCTTGCGATACCAATCGAAGGCTATCGTCATTCTTGAATTTAACAAATAAGCATCAAAACCAAAGTCTAGTTGCTCAGAGGTTTCCCATGTCAAATCAGGATTTGGAATACGCGCCGGCATAGATCCGGTAGACATAGATGTCGGGTCTCCAAAACTATATGCCCAATTGTTATATCCATTATCCGCATTATATTTTAGAGTTGAACTAAACAAGAAACTCGATACACTCTCATTTCCAAGCTGTCCCCAACTAGCTCTTATTTTAAAGAAGTCTAGTACCCCTTTGTCAACAATACTTTCCATAAAAGGAGCATTGGTAAGCACGTATCCTGCCGAAACCGAAGGAAAGTATCCCCATCTGTTGTCTTTTGTAAATCGCGAAGAACCATCGGCACGTATTAATGCAGAGAACATCCATGTCTCTTTATAGTTGTAGGTAAGGCGTCCAAAGTAGGACAGCATTCCCCAACCATAGTTATCTTTACCGTTTAAGACAGGGCTTGCCCCATCTACTGTTGTAGATGTGTTTGAGAGGTAGGCATTACCCCAATCATCAAAAATAAAATTATTATTTTGTCCGCTAATCTCAACACTCCTTACATTCTTTTCAACACTATTACCAGCCATAAGCTCAAAGTTGTGTTCTTTGTTTATATCAAACTTGTAGGTCAAGGTGTTATCATGCATCAATGTACGACCATTCCATGCTCCTTGTGTTACTTGGGGATTGGAACGACTATAATTCCCTCCAAGATTGTAGGTAGGGACATAGCCTCTGTTGTCTCCCCACCACATGTTAAAGCCTACGCGAGTTCTCCATGTAAGGTTCTTTATCGCTTGTATGTCTAAGTAAAAGTTTCCACTTGCTGTATTATTATCATTTTCGTTATATTTGGTCAGATACTCCATCTGTCCAGCAGCATTAACCCCATATATATCCCAAGCGTCATATGTCTGAGTATAATTGCCATCAGCATCATAGATTGGCATCAAAGGATTAGCAACTATAGATGCTCTCACGTCGTTCCAGTAAGTATTCCCAGAACGAATTGCATTACTTTTAGAATTACTATATGTAAGATTTTGCCCAAAAGTAATTACACTGCGGTCGGCTTCTTTCCACAAAATATGGTCAGAGTTCATCCTCACCGTTGTACGTTTATAATAAGCATCAGACTGTTTACCGAAAACCCCATCTTGGTCAAAATAAGATAATCCGATAGAATAAGTCGACAACTCTGATCCTCCCTGAATGCCAAGGGAATGGTTTTGTATTGGAGCATTCTTAACTCTCATCTCTTCAAACCAATTAGTCCCATCGCCACCATCATAGTCAGTAAAAATTGAACTGAAATCCGTTAGTGCATGTCCAGAATTTGCTTCTTGCTCATGCATTATATCGATATACTGTTGTGCGGTCAATAAATCAGGAGACTTATAAACATTCTGAACTCCGTAGTATCCATCATAAGTAATTGTTGGACGCTCACTCTTGCGACCCTTTTTTGTAGTTACATATATTACTCCGTTTGCACCTCTATTACCATAGATAGCCGCCGACGCTGCATCCTTAAATACATCAATACTTTCAATATCACTAGGACTCAAATAATCAATATTACCCTGAACAACACCATCCACAACAAAGGTAGGTGTGGAATTTCCCGTAGTCCCAATGCCTCGAATACTAACCTTGGTAGAAGCACCGGGAGCTGCCGTATTCTGTGTTATGTTAACTCCAGGAGCTATCCCTTTAAGCGCATCCATTGCTGTCGCTGTATTTTGCTCAGAGATTGTCTCTCCATCCATATTCATGTTGGCCCCTGTAACTAACTTTTTCTTCTGAACACCATAACCAATAGCTACAACACCTTCCAAGCCTATCGCTTCGTACGCCAATGTTACGTCTATAACTCTAGAATCGCCAACCTTAATAGTCTGTGGTTTCATACCAATAAAAGTGAACGTTAGACTTTCTCCTTTATTCACCTTTATCGAATAATTACCATCAATGTCAGTTATAGCAACACTCTTGTTGCTGCTAAGCACGCTAACTCCCGGCAAAGTCGCACCATCTGAGGCATCCTTCACCGTCCCTGTCACTTCAATCTCTTGGGCTTGCACCACTGAAAAGAGTGAACAGATAAGCACAATCAAAAAGGCTTTTTTCATATTACATTAAATTTTGTCCGTATTACTACCATTTTTACACTGCAAATATATTCAGGTAACACTTCCTTAATAGACACTATGATGCCTATTTATAGCACTTTACGAATAAAAATAAAAACTTATTGTCATTCAGACCATTATGCATTGTCTAATTATTAATATTAAACTTAAGTGATACTATTTTATCCTCACCTGTGAAGGAGTGTGCTAAAGATTACATAACTTAATGAATATTGAAATGTTTATTCCTTGAGAATTTCTAAATACAGACTCATATTTATGGAAACCATAATCTTATGATGAGAATACATGTGAAGTGCAAGAGCCTGAGCTAAGACCCCATTAATTGCTGACGATTGCTAGCACTTAGCTACACCAGCACTTTCTTCTTGCTATAGTTATCACGGAACTCCTTGGGGGAAGAGAGTTTATTTTTACGAAAGATTCTGTTAAAATTGGACAGATTATTAAAACCGCAAGCGTAGGCAATCTCGGCAATGGTCATTTGTGTATCTACCAACATGCGTGCTGCATGTCCCAAACGCACTTCTATAATGTAATCGGTTAAGACCTTGCCAGTACGCAACTTAAAAAATCGACTGAAGGACGAGGAGGTCATGCCAACTAGCTCTGCCAACTGATTTAATCTTATCTCTTCCGTGAAATTGTCGTTTATATAGGATTTTACTTTTTCAACACGTCTACTTTCTGAAGAAACACGAGTTTTTGCATACGCCGAACTAGACAAAGTTGTGGCTTTATCGCAGAGCAAGGACAGCTCATAAAGTATTGCCAAAAAATCTAGTACGGAATAAAAGTCCGAATTTTCATGTGCCAACTTGTCCAACAAAGGATAGACTTTCATTATTGCCAACATCGGAAAAGACAAGCCTTTCTGTGCCATGTCAAACATGGTCTTTAGCGACTTAAACTGATTTTTGTCCAAGTAGCCAGAGAAAAACATATCGGACGAAAACTGAATGGTTATCTCCCGAATATCTGTCGATGTACATTCATGTTGCTCCCATACATGCTCTAAATCCTTACTTGCAATCAGCACCAAGTCAAAATTGCCTATAACTTCGACAGAGTCGCCAACAATACGCCTTAGCCCCGACGCATTGGCTATAAAATTCAGCTCATACTCGGCATGAGAATGCATGGGATAGGTAAAATCCTTCTTGTTGCGGTCTGCAACATAGAAACAATCCTTGTCCGACAAAGGAGTAATCTCTTTTATAACTCTTGACTCTGTTTTCATGGCAATATCGTTTTTGAGTAGCTACTCTGCTCCCTTTTTCTTTTTGTATTGTCGCCCTCTAGCTTTTACTGCCGAATTATTGTCCTCAATTATATTCTTGATATTCAGCGCAAAAGACGAGTAAGTATCCTTATCGACATTAACCATCGCCACAATATAGGGCTTCAGTTTGTGGTTTATCAAGTCCATCAACTGCGGTTTTAGGTTCGTTGCCGTAGGCTTGGATTTATAAGATGCCTTTTCGCTAACATACTGAAGATTAGTAACTATAACCTTCTCCTGCACCTTTGTCAGCTCATCGACAATTGCAGACAAGCCGTAGAGCTGCTCAATACACTCTCTAATTTTTTTGTCCGAAAGGTCTGCCAACATTGATGCGGTCAGGGAGTTGCGGTCGCGACGTCCCTTTTTGGTAAGATTGTCGAGAGTGTATTTATCCAATACTTTCTTTATTTGCTTTGCTTTCTTGCGAAGCTCCTTGTCCAACATAGCCTCATAACCGACAACTACTTTAAACAAGGCTCGTATCAGTTTTATACGTTGTTTGTCCTCCGTCTCAGAATTTGATGTTGCCTTAGAACGCCGTGCAGCTCCCAACAATTCAGTATTGAGCGCATCAATCTCGGATACCAATGATTGCAGATGCTTATCGTCAATACTAAAACTTCCGTATATCATGACTATACGGTTGGCTATCGTATTTAATTCCGATAGTTGCGAATGATGATGGATATTATTGATTTTCATCGTATACAAAGCAAAAATTCTAATCCAAAGATAGTGAAAAGATTTTAACTAATGCGAGATGCAAGAACAAAATTCATATACATAAATGGTTATCAACAGCAAATTAAGAAAACTACTCCTTCTGAACAATGCCCCAATACTCTCTAGGCGTCAACACTCTAGTACATCCGAATTTTGAAATCAAGTATATTGCCTGTAATTAAATAATCGGCTGAACTCTCAAGAGCTAATTCCAAAAATTTATTATCACTAACATCTGTAAGAATATCAACACTCTTACCAATTTTGTAAAAGACAGAAATCTCACAGAGCTTATTTAATACAACATCTGCATTCGTCTTGAAATTCTTGTATTTGGAAAATTTCTCTCTATTTACAACGGAAATATACTCTGCAAACACCTCATCAGACAGTCAAGAAGCGACTTTGGAAGTCAGTACTAATTCGTATAGTATCTTTGTTGGTATTGAGTTTGAAATTAAAGCCGAAATAACAACGTTGGTATCAAGAATGAGCTTCTTCATCTCTTCCCGCCTTTATTTCTGCGTTTATTTCTCAAGACTCATTTGAGAAAATCCTTCCCGTTCTGCAATTTCATTACACTCCAACAGAGCCTTTCTTGCATACTCTCTACTTATTAAATCTACCAAATCGGTAAATTCTATCTCCCTGTCTCTCAAATTGTATCTTTGAATATCAGTATCACTGATTTTTATTCTGATTGTTTGCATATTATATAGTTTTTCAACTTAATCAATCTTTATACCTCTTCCTGCGTCCGCCACCGTCGGTACTTCTGCCCCTGTTGCTGCGTCCTCTGCGTCCGCCGTCATTCCTGTCATTATTATTGCTGCGGCGGTCTCGTCCGTTGGAATTGCGACGCTTACCACCACCACTGCTATTCCCACGCCCCTTGCTAGGTCCATGAGATTTCACATGTAGCTCTATGTCATTAAACATCAAGCCCTGAAAAGCATCGAGAACATCATTCACACGACCGTTCTCAACGTCTACATAGGTCTGAGAATCTTTTATGTCTATTCGTCCAAGATTGATGCTAGAATCTCCTGTCAGCTCGTTAATGACTCCGATAAGATACGAAGGGTCAACCTTTTGCTTCCTTCCAAAATTTATCGAAATAGTAGTAAAAGTCTCTTTATCAGACCTGCCCTTGCTTCCTCTGTCTCTATCCTTGCGACTTTCGTCATGGCTAAAATTAAGGTCTTTGGCATCACGATAGTAGTCAAGAAACTGATTAAACTGAACCGACACAAAACGTTTTATAAGCTCGTCCCGATCAAGCTCAGACAGCTTTTTGGTGATAGAGGGCATAAAGGTATCTATCTCGCCTTCATTGATGTCTACCTCGCAAACCTGATTGATAAGATTGAATAGCTGCTTCTCACAAATCTCTCTTCCTGAGGGTATTGTGGCATGAACAAACTGCTTTTTCATCATCTTTTCAATACCTTTCAGCTTGCCTTTTTCCCGCCCGTTGAGTAATGCTACCGACACTCCCGAACGACCTGCACGCCCCGTACGACCACTACGGTGTACATATATTTCGGGGTCGTCGGGCAACTTGTAGTTGATTACGTGAGTAAGCTCATTAACGTCCAATCCTCTTGCCGCAACATCAGTGGCGACAAGTATCTGAATATTTTTAAGCCTGAAACGCTGCATCACATAGTCGCGCTGTGCCTGCGACAAATCACCATGCAAAGCATCAGCATTGTAGCCGTCGCCCATGAGCTTATCGGCAACTTCCTTTGTCTCTGCACGAGTGCGGCAAAATACTATTGCATAGATATTGGGATTGACATCAGCAAGACGTTTCAATGCCGAATACCTGTCAGCCTCACGCACAAGATAATATAGGTGAGTAACGGTGTCTGCTCCCTTATTTTTCTCGCCAACTGTTATTTCATCAGGATTGTTCATATAGTTGGACGCAATGCGCCTAACCTCCTTGGGCATAGTAGCCGAAAACAGCAAAGTCTGCTTCTCCTCCGGCGTTACTGCTAAAATAGCATCTAGCTCATCCTTAAAGCCCATGTTCAACATTTCGTCTGCCTCGTCGAGTATCATCCACTTAATATGATTGACTTTTAGAGACTTCCGAGATATTAAATCCAAAGTCCGTCCGGGCGTACCCACTACGATGTGAGCCCCTTTCTTTAAATCTTTTATCTGCGCTTGAATGTTTGTCCCTCCATACACTGCAACAATAGAAATGTCGTTCTTGTACTTTGTATAGTTCTCCAAATCCCGTGCTATCTGCAAACACAGCTCACGTGTGGGACAAAGTATTAATGACTGAACTTCTTTATTGCCGGTGTCAATCTGTTGAATAACAGGTAGTCCGAAGCCTGCCGTCTTTCCCGTTCCCGTTTGTGCTAGGGCTATCAGGTCTCTCTCGGAATTAATAATTACAGGGATTGCTTTTTCCTGAATGGGTGTGGGAGTTTTAAAGCCAAGCTCCCCAATGGACTTTAGTATCTCTTCACTAAGTCCTAATTTCTCAAATGCTTCCATCTAAATCTTTTACGCCGTATTTTCTTCAACGGCCATTAATAAATAACAAGGTGTAAAAGGAAGATAGTTGCACTTGACCCCGACACCTCTCCAAATAAACCGACAAAGGTATGAATAATTAGCCCTAATGTCTAGTAATCAACATTATTACAATGTTAATTCGTAATGGGCTCCTCGTCCCAAACCGACAGACACCAAGGCTTGCTTTTCCACTAAATCCTGCAAATCTCGGGTTGCCGTAGCTTTAGACGACCTTGTGATAAAAGAGTATTTTTTTGCCGTCATCCCCTCTTCAAAGCCATCTGCACCACACTCTAGCATTCTGAGAATCACTTTTGTCTGACGTTCGTTGAGAAGCAACTTAAATTTATCTATGAATTTCGCCTGTTTCAAAACAAACATAACATCCCCCTTTGCTTGTCTTTGTGATTCCAATATTACACAGGAAAAATAGTAAATCCATTCCGTAAGCTCCAAGGTCTGCTGTGCTTTTTTTAGATTTTCATAATAGTCTGCTTTCTTATTCTCGATAGTACTCGACAAACTCATTACTAATGGCTGACCCAATGAGTCGGCAAGACATTTCTCAGCAATAGCACGACCTATGCGCCCATTCCCATCTTCAAATGGATGAATAGATTCAAAGTACAAATGGGCAATAGATGTTTTTATAAAACTACTTCTTATATCTTTGGGATTAGTAGTGAAATCTGAGTACCAACAAACAAATTGCTCCATCTCTCTATCGACTGTATCCGAAGGTGGTGCTTCGTAGTGGACTATCTCTTTGCCATAGCTGCCCGAAACAATAAGCATAGGCTCAACACCAAGCCTGTAAGCTCCCCCGTTGACAAAACTATTATTTACGAACAGAATCCTGTGCCAATCCTTTATAAGACGCTCAGAAAGAGGCTTCTTGTAGCTTTGCCTCACTTCGGTCATCAACTCAGAAACACCTCTGACTCTGACATCTTTGACCTTATGCAAATTTGAATGTAGCCCTAGCCGATTTTTTATACTAATCGGCTCAAATATACGCTTTTTTTGAGCCGATTGCAAGTAGTTATCGGCTCAAATCAGGGCTATCGCATATATTATTATTTTATTTCATATTTTGTCCCGTCATTGCGAGCGCAGCGTGGCAATCTGTTCATTGTCGGTAGAGATTGCTTCGTCGCAAGCTCCTCGCAATGACGTTCGTTTATCGGATGTTTGCGTATAGCCTAAAGCATACGGCTGAATAGTTACATCACTGCGCACCTCCTCCAAGAGCCTGATATAAACTCACTAGAGCCTGCAAACGCTTATTTTTCTCGACAGCGAGATCTAAGCCTGCATTCAAGGCATTTTGCTGAGCTGTAAGCACTTCCAAATAGTTTGCATATCCGTAGTTCAGCAATTCTTCGGCGTATTCGACAGATAGAGTATTCACATCTAGGGCTTCTTTTTTGAGTTTTATGTTCTCTTGCGATGCCTCGTAGGTAAATAGCGCATCCGAGACTTCTCTACACCCAAGCAATATCGCCTGCTCAAAGCTGATTTTTGCTTGTTCCTGTTGGGCTATACTCACTTCGTGCTGAGTACGCAAGCGTTTGCCGTTTAATATAGGCTGAGCAAGCCCACCAAGGATACTTGTAAAGAGAGAGCCTGCATCTATCAGGTTTGAAATATCGTTGCTCTGCAAGCCTCCCGAAGCTGTAATCGTCAAAGACGGATACAACTGAGCTTTTGCGACATTCGTCAGCTCAAAAGCATTTTGCAGAGCATACTCCGCAGACCTTACGTCGGGGCGGTTGCGCAGTAAGCTGAGAGGTGTTCCAAGCTTTAGCTCCACGTCTATATCCTGCTCATCGAAGCTTGACCTGCTTATGTGTTGAGGCATTACCCCAAGCAATACAGACATGGAGTTTTCGAGGATTCTAATCTGATTATTCAGGTCTACCAACATCGACTTAGCTGCAATAACCTGTGCTTCGGTCTGTTTGACGGCAAGCTCATTGCTTCGTCCCGACTGTTTCAAAACCTTTATCACCTCCAAACTTTTTTCCCTTGCCTCGATGGTTTCTTTGGTTATCTTTATCTGCTCGTCGGTGGTGAGCAAATCGTAGTATATCGACGCAACACCAGCAACAAGGCGAGTCTGTATTGCCTGCTTGTTAGCTTGACTTTGCAAAAGGCTTGCCTCCAAGGCTCGCTTATTACTGCGGAGCTTCCCCCATATATCGGCTTCCCACGACAAGTATCCCGTTATTGCGGTGATATTCTGCCCACTACTGTTAAAACTTCCCATTGCCGTATTTTCCGAACTCTTCTGATAGGTGTGTCCTGCCTCTGCCGACAGTGTGGGATAAAACTGTGCCTTACCTTGAGAGTAGTACAATTCTGCAATTTCAATCTGCTTAACAGCACTACGCATATCATTGTTTTTCTCTAGTGTCGTTTCGATATAGCCAATCAACAAAGGGTCGGTAAATATCTCTCGCCAAGACTGCTGAGCAATGCTTGCCGTATCGTCAGAGACTGTAACATTGTCGGTGCGAAAGGTCTCATTAAGCTCCACCTCAGGAGTGGAATACTTCGACGTTACGCACGATTGCATCACAAGCACGACTAGCACATATACAGCAATTTGCCTATGCATTATTGTATTTTTCATTCTAGTAAAACTTCCTTCTATGCTCATGTATATATACTTCTAAAGTACGTGGAGTATTACCTGTTATTTGCCTTACTCCGTCATACACATCTGCAAGCACTCCCTTGTCTACTTCCGCCAAAGCCGAAGTGAAAAACCTAGCAGCTTGTTCAGGCATTCCTGCGTCTGTCATTTGTTTGATATAATCTGCTTCTGACACTGAGTTGAAGTGAATTTCTGAACCTAGTTTCTCGCCAATAATACTTATTGCTTCTTTATAACTGAGAGCGACTTCTCCTGTTATATTATATTCTTTACCATTGTAGTTATCCTTATAAAGTGCCTTAGCTGCACTGTACACAAGATCTCTGATATCAACAAATGCAGTTTTCCCATCCTTTACTGGAAGATTAAATACCTTCGATTTTATATCATCTGCCCAAAATATGTGGAAATTATCCATAAACCAAGTTGGTCTTAAAATAACATACTTTTCTGTTGACTTCTTTAAGTAATTCTCCACCGCAACATAAGGGTCATGGGCATCAATCAGTGCATGTATAGACGATTGTAATACTATCTTTATATCCCTTTTCACAGCAATGTCTATGAGTGGAATGAGTACTTTAGCATTTCTTGACAAATCCGCAGGCAACATCATATATACGCTATTCACACCCTCAAAAGCATTCTCATATGTTTCGGGTTTCGAGAAATCAAAACAAACACCCTCTGCTGTACGAATACTAAAAGTAATACTCTTGCCACTACGAGATGCCGCCTTTACATCTACAAAGTTTTTTAATAGCATATCTACTAAAGGCTTACCTACATTCCCGGTGGCACTCAACACTAATATTTTATTTTCCATGTCCTTTATTTTCTATGATTATTTGTAAATTTTACACCTCCTATAAATCTTCTTCCTCCGGTTTTGGCGCTCCTGTAAGTTTTTCTTGTAGCCACTGAAATAGTATAAACAGCATGGGAAGTGCAAAAATCGAAAATAGAGTTCCAATAAGCAGTCCTCCCGCAGCCCCCGTTCCTATCGCTCTGTTACCGCGCGCACCTACTCCTGAGGCAAATACCAAAGGCAGCAGTCCGAAGATAAACGAAAAGGCAGTCATCAATATAGGACGTAATCTTTCCTTTGCACCCCCAACAGCAGCATCAACAAGCGATAGCCCCTCTTTGCGCTTCATCAGTGCAAATTCGACAATCAGAATAGCATTCTTTGCCAATAGCCCGATAAGCATTATGAGTGCAATCTGGAAATAAATATTGTTCTCAAGTCCCAACATTTTGGTAGTGAAGAATGCTCCAAATATTCCAAATGGGAGTGAGAACAAGACCGAAAGAGGCAATATATAACTCTCATACTGAGCACTTAACAGGAAATACACAAACAGAACAGAGAGTATCAGTATGAATAAGGTCTGCTTGCCCGATTCTATCTCCTCGCGCGTGAGTCCGGAGAAATCAATATTGAAATTCAATGGCAGCTTTGCGGCTTCTTCCTGAAATGCAGCGATAGCATCGCCCGTGCTGTAACCCTCCTTTGTAGCTGCGGTTATAGACGTAGTGTTAAACAGGTTGTACCGGCTTACAGCCTGAGGTCCTTCTATCTGTTTGAGGTCTATAAACTGGGTGATGGGAGCCATTTCTCCACTTCCGGTCTTCACATAAATCCTTTCCAATGCCTGAGGATTTGCTCTGTCGGCAGGCAGAGACTGCAAATAAACCCGATACTGCTTCCCGAATTTTGAGAAATCTGCCGAATAAATCCCTCCAATATACCCTTGCAAAGTCCTGAATATATTGGAAATGCTAACCCCATAATCTTTTGCCACAGGTACATTTATAGACAATTCGTACTGAGGGTATTTTGTCTCAAACGAGGACTGGGCATACATAATCTCAGGACGCTGACTTAGTGCTGTTAAGAAGTCTTTGTTAACCTTATCAAGCATAGTAAACTCTCCCCCCGAAGCATCCAACAACTTAGCCTCGACCCCCGACGATACACCAAAACCTGGCACCGAAGGTGGAGAAATAAATATTATTCGTGCATCGGGATAATTGGCAACCATCGCAAACATTTTTGCTTGCACTGCCTCAATACTTTGATCATCGCCCTTCCGTTCTTCCCAATTTCTCAGCTTCACAAAGCCCATGCCGTAGTTGCTACCAACGCCGCTGAGCATACTGCGCCCGTTAATCATAGATACTCCCTCGACTTCGGGAATTTTGATAATATCGTCATATAAAGCTCTGGTGGTCTTGGTAGTCCTGTCCATCGAAGAGCCCGGAGGCAGCTCTATGTTGACTAGTATCATACCCATGTCTTCGTTAGGAATAAATCCTGTGGGGACGGTCTTGGAAGTATATACTGCTCCAACAGTCGCCCCAATCAGTAGGAGAGCAGTTATCCATTTATGCCGATAGAAAAACCGTAAAGACTTTGCATATCTATTAATCAATGCCTTAAAACCTTTTTCAAAGATATAGTAAAAACGTTGGAGTATATTTTTCTTTTTAAGCTCCTCATTTTTAGGCTTCAAGAATAATGCGCATAGTGCCGGACTAAGGGTTAGAGCATTCACTGCCGATATTAGAATTGATATTATCAGCGTTACCCCAAACTGCTCGTAGAATACGCCCGAAGGTCCCGAAATAAAGGTTATAGGCACATACACCGCAACCATCACCAAAGTCATCGTTATGATAGCACTGTATATTTCACTCATCGCCGTGATTGTTGCTTTTTTTACGTCCTTTGCGCCATCGTCAATCTTGGCATAAACGGCTTCTACAACAACAATGGCATCATCGACCACCACCCCAATTGCCAAAATCAAGGCAAAAAGAGTAAGCATATTCACCGAATAACCAAAAAGATTGAGAAAGAAAAAAGTCCCGATAATGGATACAGGCACTGCAATGGCAGGAATAAGTGTTGCCCTAAAATCTTGAAGAAATATAAACACTACGAAAAATACCAATATAAATGCCTCTAGCAGTGTATGATACACCTTATCCATCGAGGCGTCGAGAAACTCATTTGTATCTTTTGCTATAAATATTTTTATGTCATCGAGAAACTGAGCTTCAAGCCGGTCTAACTCTTTATGAATATTCTTTATAATATCCTGAGCATTAGAACCTTTAATCTGATAAATTCCCATTGTAACACCCGGATAGCCGTTGGTTTCCGATGCCGAGCTGTAGGTTTGTGCGTCGAGTTCCACTTTTGCAACATCACCAAGCCTTAGATACTCGCCATTGCCAAGAGCTTTCAAAATAATATTACGATATTGCTCTTCGTCTCTGTAACGCCCGTCGTACTTTATAGTGTAAGAATAAACCTCGCCGTTATTTTCACCCAAAATCCCCGCAGCCGCCTCTTGGCTTTGCTCGTTTATTGCAGTACTCACATCGGCAGGAGTAACTCCATAGATCGACATCTTGTCGGGGTCAAGCCAAACACGCATGGCATAAGTCTTACCTCCAAATACACTCACATCACCAACTCCTTTGATACGCTGCAAGACAGGCAATATATTTATGTTCAGATAGTTCTGAATATAAACATCATTATAATCCTCGTCGGTACTGTAAAAACTGATAAACATCAAGGAACTAGTCTGCCGTTTGCGAGTTACTACTCCCGTTTGTACTACTGCTTGTGGAAGCAAAGACTGCGCTGCCGACACCCTATTCTGCACATTCACTGCTGCAATGTCGGGGTCAACATCCGATTCAAAGTAAACTGTGATAGTTGCACTTCCATCATTGGACGCATCGGAGCTCATATAGGTCATGCCCTCCACCCCATTTATCTGCTCCTCCAAAGGAACTATAACACTCTCAAGAACCGTCTCCGCACTAGCTCCCTGATACGATGCTCTGACCTGAATAGTCGGCGGTGCAATGTCGGGATACTGAGTAACAGGCAAAGCAATATAGCCCAAAACTCCCAACAACACTATGATTATGGAAATGACTGTCGATAGTACAGGACGGGTAATAAATGTTTTAAGCATAATGGTAGAGCTTTACTTGAATTTTGTGGGAATAGAGTTAATCATACTCTGAATATCTACCTCCTTCGGACTAACAAGCATGCCGCTCTGTATCTTGCTGGCTCCTTGTGCCACAATGCTTTCTCCTATTTTGATGCCTGCATCAACTATATACAATGACGATGTTGTACCAATGATAGATAAGACTTCGGTAGTCAGCCTATTGTCGCTGCCAACTTTATAAACAAGTACCTTATCCTGCTGTTTGACAGTTGACTCCATCGGCACGCAAAGCACCTGCGAATAGCTGTTGGGGATAATAATTCTTCCACTGGAACCATTAGTAAGCAGTCCATCGGGATTGTCGAATATCGCTCTGAGTGTTACTGTCCCGGTAGTGTTATCAATCTGAGAGTTGACGGTTTCAACCTTTCCTTGATGAGTGTATTCCACGCCGTTGGCAAGCTCTAAGGTTACGGGTGGCAGATGTTTTATCTTCTCTTCCCTGCTCGTTCCATCTGCCGACATCATAAAGTCTAGATAGTTCTTTTCGTTCATCGAAAAATAAGCATATACCTTGCTAATATCGGAAACCGTTGTTAGAGGCGTTTGGTCGCTAGGACTAACCAATGCTCCCGTTCGCAACCTTATCTCGCCTACATAACCATTGACAGGACTTGCTATGCGTGCGTAGCCGATATTTGCCATGATGGTGCTGTAATTGCTCTTTGCCTGCTCTAGCTTCGCCTTGGCAGTCTCTAGCTGCACCTCGCTGATAACATCCTTTTCTACTAAGGGCTTGAGACTCATCACCTCCACTTCAGCAGCCTTTATCTGCGCCTGAGCCGCTTTTGCCTCTTGGTCGAGAGACTGAGTTTCGAGCTTAAATAATATCTGCCCTTTTCTTACCTTCGCTCCCTCATCTACCAAAACTTCTGTGATATATCCCGAAACCTTGGCTCGTACATCGCTATTTACTAAGCCTGTAATTCGTGTGGCATAAGGCACTTGGCTTGTAACATCCATCGCTTTGATTTTTATGACACTTACCTCTGTTGCCACCTCTTCCTGCTTTTTTTCTTCCTGCTTACCTCCACAGGAGACTAGCACAAGCAAAAAACTCAACAAAAACAGGGAAAGCAACTTATAAACTTTCAACTTATTCAATGTTTGCATCTTACCTTTTGTAAAGAATATTGTTCTCATATATTTTTCTATAGGGAGTACAAATATAAGTACTTTTTTATAATTTTCTCGTGTGAGATTCAATACTATATAGAGCCACTCTATACACCCGAAGCACAAAAAGAAAAAACTTACAAAGTTGTAAGTTACATGTTTGTAAGTTACAAAGTTGTAAGTTACATGTTTGTAAGTTACAAATATGTTAGCTATCTTTGCTAAAAATTGATAGAGCCATGACACCATTCATATTTGGCAAATTAGCTGTAAGCCAGAATTTTACCAACAGAAACAAGGAGCTTG
The DNA here is from genome assembly GCA_047972135.1 of Bacteroidales bacterium. Taxonomy (GTDB): domain Bacteria; phylum Bacteroidota; class Bacteroidia; order Bacteroidales; family Prolixibacteraceae; genus JBKEAJ01. The sequence continues at coordinate 19,755 of JBKEAJ010000131.1, forward strand.
AACGCTTGGTTGGCAACTTCTCGGCACTGACAAACACCACCCTTATATCTCCACGCCGCTGGGGTAAATCCTCATTAGTGAGAAAAGCTGCACAGGTAGCTGAAGAGCGTGATAAAAAGGTGCATGTCTGTTTTATGGACGCATTTAGCGTACATACCGAAGAAGAATTTTATCAACTCCTAGCCACGGAAATACTGCGCATATCGGCAAGTAAGATGGAACTTTTAGTGAAGAATGCGAAAAAATTTCTTGGCAAATTTATCCCTAAAGTGTCTTTCAGTGCCGATGGCATAAGCGACGTTTCTCTCGCCCTCGATTGGCATG
>JBKEAJ010000132.1:0-33542 GCA_047972135.1 Bacteroidales bacterium
CTAGGCATGGGACTTGGTTTTAGTTTCGCTCTCGTAATACTGGGTGCATGCAGGGAGTTTTTTGGAGCGGGCACTATTTGGAGTCATGCGCTATTGCCCGAAAGCACAAATATGTTGTTGTTCATTTTGCCTCCGGGAGCATTTATTACATTGGGATATTTGATATTGATGGTTAACAAACTACGCAAACAAAAATAGAAATGGAAATAGGATATTTTGAAATAATAATAGGAGCCATATTTGTCAACAACATTATATTGGTTCAGTTCTTAGGTATTTGTCCTTTTTTGGGCGTATCAAAGAAGATTTCTACGGGTGTCGGGATGACCGCCGCTGTGGCATTTGTTATGACCATTGCTACTTTGGTAACATTTATCATTCAAAAGGGCATATTAGACCCTCTGAATTTAGGTTTTCTTCAAACTATCTCCTTTATATTGGTGATAGCCGCTCTTGTACAGTTGGTAGAGATTATCTTGAAAAAGGTGAGTAGTAGTCTCTATCAGGCATTGGGCGTATTTTTACCACTGATTACTACAAACTGCGCTATTCTTGGGGTAGCCATACAAGTAATACAAAAGGAATTTACTTTGGGTCAGGGTATCACCTACGCTGTGGCAAGTGCGATAGGCTTTGGCATTGCATTGATACTCTTTGCTGGAATGCGCGAACATTTAGATTTGATAAAAGTACCTAAAGGCATGAAAGGCACACCGATAGCTCTCGTTGTTGCAGGCTTGCTCGCAATGGCTTTTATGGGCTTCACAGGGATAGTTTAATGAAAATATTCATTTTCATTAAACTTCACTGCGTATTCTAAAGCGGAATAGCAAGACGGAATTTTCAGCTTTGCACTTAAGCCCGCATTACATATAGCCCTTGTTGTGCGTTCGGCATTTTGGATTAGTACGCTATTTTTTGATTCTTCAGTTCTACATTATTACCAAAAGAATATCAAAAGGATGAAATACAAAACCTTTTTGGATAATGGGCTACTCATTGGCTCAGGAGCTATTGAGTCTGTACATAGAGACATATTGCAACAAAGACTCAAACTGTCTGGACAACGTTGGACAAAAAAGGATTGCAGCAAATTGCTAATTTAAGGATATACTATAGAAAAGATAAGTTCAAGAAACAGTGGCGATTACCAAATTCGCTAGCCTAAAGGGAAATTTGTCGTGCACCCGTATAAAATAGTATTCGTTTTTTCTTATTAATTTAGCCTGATGAAAATATTATTAATAATTCAATCATGTATCATAATTCCTTTATTATGTACTTGTTCCAGCAATACTTACTCTGTTCCTGATGTGAGTTTCTACTATTGGCGTACGGAGTTTAATCTCAAGGATACTGAAAAGAAAGCCATAAATGAATATGCGGTTAAAAAGCTGTATGTCAGATATTTTGATATAGGTATTGGAGCAGACTCTGTTCCTTATCCCATCGGAAAGATAAAGTTTAGCAGCAAAATTCCTGATGTTGAAATTGTTCCAGTGGTGTATATCAAAAATGAGGTAATGCTTAATAAGCGATTGGATGTGAGAGCTATATCTGATAATATATTGCAGCTAATAAATGCAATAAATACTAACAACACTATCGACTGCTCTGAGATACAAATAGATTGTGATTGGAGTCTTGACAGTCGAGATAAGTTTATGATTTTCATTGATACACTGAAAGTTGGTTGGGGCAAAAAGCTGTCGGCAACAATCAGATTGCACCAGATTAAATTTGCAGATGTTACACAAATTCCTGATGTAGACTACGGTACGCTGATGTACTACAATATGGGAAAAATAAATGCTGAGCCCGGCAATTCTATTTACGACAAAGACATTGCAGACCTATATAACTATACTATCCCCAACTTTAGGTTGCCCATAAATGTGGCATTGCCAATATTTGCATGGGGCGTGCATGTAAGAAATGACAGAGTGATAGGACTTATAAATAAAATAGTTGATGAGGATTTGAATAATGAGGATAAACTTTCGTATATTGGTGGTAACTTTTATTTGGTTAAAGAGAATTTCCTTTGGAAAGACAAATACCTAAGACGAGGAGATAAGATTAAGTATGAAAAAGTGAACTCTAAGGATTTAAAATTGATGGCTAAGGATTTAAGTAAATTTGTCAAGGGAGGTGTAAATGAGATTATTTTTTATGATTTGGATTCGCTAAATTTAGAACATTATGAAGAAGGCTTTTTACGTGAGATTATTAATAATTTGTAGCGTCGCGATTTTGGGTGCTTATGTGATAGTGAGAGCTTGTGCAGGTGGAGATTGGTCGTCCAATTATTACTCCAGATATACTCCCGAAGTATTTGTGGATTTGAAATATAAACCGATGTTCTTGGATGTAGAATCTCCATACTACGACTATGATTATGAGAATAATATGACAAAACGTTTCACAAAAGATGTTTGTAGTTCGTGGCTAAATTATTTCGATGGAGAGTTAGACAGTGCCGCTATAAGTTCGATGCTTTTTGATGGGAATGAGTTTACTGGAGAATATTTCAGAAGACAACTGAAAATAAGCAGTCTAAGTAAAAAAGAAAGAATGTTCTATTCATATATGTGTGTGGCTCGCAGTGTTGAAGCAGCATGTTTGAGGGAGCCTTTGGGTTGGAGAGATGATTATGAGTCTCCAATGCTTTCTGATGATAATATAATTCATAAGGCTCTAGATTTTTATAAGAATGCAGAAACCGATTTTGTCAGAAAGAGGGCTTGGTTTCTTGTAGTGAAAACACTATTTTACAGTGAGGGAAAAGAGCAAGACTTAATAGATTTTTTTGCCAAGACATCGTCCGATTTGAAGAAAGACCAATTGTACTACCGCGCCTTGTCATACACAGCAGGTGCTTATTACAGACAAGAAGATTATTCTAATTCTAACTTTAGATACGCTCAAGTGTTTCAGCATTGTCCAGAACTTATGAAATCCTGTATATTCAGCTATCATCCCCAAGGACTAGATAATTTTGAGCGTAATACTCTGAGTCTTGCAACATCAACAAACGATAAATGTGCTTTGTGGGCATTGCAGGGATATTATACCGATGAAGTAGATGCTCTAATCGGAATTTCAAAAATAGATATAAATAATGATCTTAATAAGCTGATTTTGAGCAGAATTGTCAATATTAGTGAGCCTTCATCAATAGGTATCTCTTATAAAAAAGAAGAATACGCTTCAAATTTAGAGGATATTATCAAAAAAATAGAGGACAATGTAGATATTAAGTCGGCAAAAGACCAATTCATATGGAATGCTAGTCTTGGCTATCTTAATACTATCAGCAAAAAATATAATCGGGCAGACGAATATTTTGCTAAAGCCGAAAAGGCTGTGCCTGCCACTCAGACCGCAAAAGACCAACTTCGAATACTGAACTTCACAAATAAGATGTGTAAGATTAAATCGCCAAATGAGGCAGAACTAGTGGAAGTTCTCGACGATTTGGAATGGCTGAATATCGGAAGTAAAAATGATATTTCAGACATCAGGAAAAATTACGTAATTGATTGGACTAGAGAGTATCTACATCAGTTATACAGCAAAAGCGGAGATAAAATTATGGCGGAACTGTTTGCTGAGACATGGAAAGCTGGTAGCAGAGATTTCTATGATTCTGAGGAACTTGTTAATGCTATGATTGCTTTTCTCAGAAAAAAGAATAAATCAAGAATTGAACTCGTAGCAATGAAAAACTATGTGGAGTCGTCAGACCCGAAAACTAGCATCCGATCCTTGCAAGAATATCAAAGTATTCAGGCTCTTTATGCAAATAAACTCGAAGATATGCCTATCCCTTTGAGTGGTAAGCTGTTGGCAAATCCCTTCAACAACTCCATACAAGACAACCACGATAAGGAACATGCAAAGAAAAAAACGTATGCTAAAGAACGACTTGTGAGTACAATAAAGCTGATGAAAGAAAAGGTGGCGAAAGGCGAAGACTTATATAACAATAGCCTTCTTCTTGGCAACGCCTTTTACAGTATATCGCACTATGGAAATTGCAGGTTGTATGTGAGTTGTTTTGTTGGTTATTTCGACTCTCCTTCATCTTTCAGAGAATCCATGAAAAGGATGATTACCGATTGCTCAGTTGCCAAGAAGTATTATCAGCAAGCCTTCGATGCTGCCACCAACAATGAACAGCGGGCAGAATGTGCATACATGATAGCCAAATGCGAGCGAAACGAATATTATAACGAGAATTTTATTGATGAGAGTTATTATTGGTCAATAAGCAACAACGACACACCAGACTTCTTGGAATGGAACGGATTTAAAACTCTGAAACAATACTCCGAAACAAAATATTATCAGCAGGTCATAAACGAATGCGGCTATTTTAAGAAGTGTGTAGATTGATGAATTATCTCGTACACTTCTTTCCAATATTGTAGTTGATAACATCGAGGATATGCCTACGGCATACAGCACAAAATGGATGACCCAATTCTCGCATCTTGCAGTTGTCTTCGGCTCTGTACATCCCTTTAGTAAGGTAGCCTGCACCCTCGAATAGTCCAAATTTGGAGCTGTCAGTTTTAGGATTGTTTGCCATATCTTCCCATTTTGAGGAAAAGTTTACCAAGGAGGTTATATTGGCTTCCCAAGGCTCGACGGTCTTGTCGTACATGGCATCAAGCACGTCGTCATGCTCATAGAAATACTCGTCGGCAAGTCCTGCAAAACTATGTCCAAACTCGTGGACAAACACCTCTTTGGAGTTGGCGTTACGTGTGGAGGTGATTGCATATGTATTATAAAACCCTGCCCCTCCATAGCGCTCTGTGTTTACAAATACTATAATATAGTCGTAGTCAACGTTGGCAATGGCATTGTGTAAATCAAACATTGAACTTGTTGTCAGGTAGCGGGCTTCGCCAAAGGTGTAAAAGCTTGAGCCAAAGTTGGTCTTGCGCTTCGTACGTCCGTCCAACATGCTAGTACCACTCTCTTCCGAAGGAACAAATATGGTTTTGATTCTGAACTTGTGTCTTAGCGTGTCGAATGGAGATGTTTCAAATAAGTACTCTTTAAAGTACTCACAATGCTTGAAAAATTCTTTCTCTTCCTTCTCTGTATATCCCTCAGAAAGAATTACAAACTCCACAGAAGAATCGGTATCTTCTTTAAAATTAATGTGTTTTATGCGTAAGTCGCTTTTCAAATTTGTCGTTTTTACTCTGTCAATCTCTATGTGTTGGGAGTACACAAATACATAACTCCCTTTATTCATATCCCATTGCCAGATCTCAAAATTTACATCCTGCTTCGGGCAAGGCAAGATAGCCACCATCTCAAACCGACGTTTCTTTTCGTCCAAATCACTGCTTTGCCACTCCTCTACCATCGAATTAAAACCACTTTCGTAAATCAGTTCCCCACTATCGACTTCTACCAAGCGATACTTGAAGTTACCCCCGAAGGCTTTACGCAGATTTTCGTTTTTTACCCCTGCCCAACGTGGCTCGCGCAGAGAGTTCTTTATCTCCACCTCTATGGTGTCTTTCTGTGCATGCATATAGTAGTCTATACGTAGGCGCTCTGCCGTGAAGTGCTTGTTGTAGAAGTCATTGGCAAATGTTTGTGTGGCACAAAGTAGTGTCAATGTAAGTGTGAGTATCAATGTCTTCATTTGTTTTTATTTTAGAGACTTTAGTATCCAGATCCTGGATATCTGACCGGCATACATTGTTTAATACATACATCAAAAATTTTGCCATAATAAACCAAATATTAATATGTTGTTATCTAGTTTGAGCTTTGTGATATTTCTTCATCCTAGCATCTATATAATTATTACTTTTGTACTTGTAGATGTTTTAAATTTAATAGTGAAATGATAGGATATATCTCTGAAAACTACATGGATGACCTAAAAGGCTTGCTGACTTTTACTGACTCGCCCAATACTAATGATGTAACAACCGGACTTATTATAATGACTGTCTCCGTAGTATTGTTTTACCTTACAAAGTTTATAATATGGCGAGGAATTGTACCCGTCATCAAACGAAGTAAAGCTCAATGGGACGACACGCTAGTAAAAAACAGCGTTTTCAGAACCCTTGCACACCTTGTTCCGGCCATGATAATCTTCGCTACCGCATCACTATACGAAAATGAAACTATCCAAGTGATTAGCAGTAAAATAGCTAAAATATATATACTCATATTTGTTCAACTGCTTATCTATAGATTCCTAAATGCCCTGAATGATATGTTTAACCTTAGTAGACTGTCTAAACGCTTGTCAATCAAAGGGTATATACAAATGGGGCAAATACTTTCCTTATTTGTTATCATATTACTGATTTACTCAACTATCACAGGAACTAATCTTGGTAAAATTCTGACCGGAATGACGGCTATGGCGGCAATACTGATGTTGATTTTTAAAGACTCAATATTGGGAGTGGTATCCAGTATTCAGATTGCCATCGACAATTCTATCGAACCCGGAGATTGGGTTACTGTCCCTTCGCATAACGCCGACGGAGAAGTGCTTGAGATAGGTCTGCTGTCTGCAAAAATACAAAATTGGGACAAGACTATTTCTTCCGTGCCTACCTACTCTTTAATCACCGATTCATATCAGAATTGGAGAGGGATGCAGGAATCGGGAGGTCGACGAATTAAACGTAGTATATACATTGATGCCAATAGTGTTAGGTTTTGTGATGAAAAACTACTTTGTAAGTTGAAAAGCATTAAATCCATACATGCTTACGTTGAAAAGAAACAAAAGGAAATTGATGAGTATAATACAAAGAATAATATTTCGGATGATGATGTCAGCATTGGAAACGGCAGAAGACAAACAAATCTCGGCATCTTCAGAGAATACCTCACACAAATGCTGCGCGAACACCCCGATATAAATAAGGAAATGACGATGATGGTGCGTCAGCTTGACCCCACAGAAAAAGGAATACCCCTTGAAATATACGCTTTTAGCAGCAACAAGGAATGGATAAAATATGAAGGCATACAAGCCGATATTTTTGACTTTATCTTTGCCAACATCAGAACATTCGAACTGCAAGTCTTCCAAAACCCGTCGGGTGCTGATTTTAGAAGTGCCTTTAATTCATAAAATACAATCAACACATTACCAAATCAGCACATTATTAAATCATCCCATCGTTACAACAACCTTATGTTCGCCACCATTCATAGGTGGAATAATGTTGCCTTCAATCCTTTCGCCATTGACTTCCATACTTTTCACCCCTTTCGATACTCCGTTAGGATTCTTTACCTCTATGTTGTAAGTGCTGCCCCTAAACTTTCGGATCACATTGAAACCCTTCCAATTTCTTGGGATACAGGGGTTTATGAGTAGTCCTTCGTAGTGTACTCTTATGCCCAAAATAAATTGTGTGATAGTATAAAAATTCCATGCTGCCGTACCTGTAAGCCATGAGTTCTTGCCCTCGCCTGGCTTGTAGGCATCCTTTCCGGCTATCATCTGACAATATACATAGGGTTCAACCTTATGCAACTCGATAATATCTTCCAAATATGTGGGACAAATTTTGCGGAAGTAATCCCATGCCTGCTCTCCACGCCCCAATATAGTCTCGCCTATCATAATCCATGGGTTGTTGTGGCAGAATATTCCTGCATTTTCTTTATAGCCTGCCGGATATGTGGATATTTCGCCATATTCGATATGGTACTTGGTGAATGCAGGGTTGTTGAGAACTATGCCGTAGGGAGTGTCTAAGCGCTCTTTCACGCTATCGAGTGCTTTTTCCACAAGTCCATCCTCAAGACCTATCTTTGCCATTGCACACCAGCCTTGCGATTCGATAAAAATCTGCGCCTCCTCATTGTCTTTGGAGCCTACCTTATTGCCGTAATAATCGTATGCTCGTAAAAACCACTCGCCGTCCCAACCGTGAGCTTTTACGGCTTGCTCCATCTCTGCGATATGCTTGTTTGCCCGTTCGGCTTCATCATTATCTCCCAGACGTTTACATAACTCTGCATAATCCCTGCCGTAAACCACAAACAATCCTGCAATCATCAGAGATTCTGCAGTACGACCTTTACGATTCCCCGTTGTCTGAAACGATTCGTTGGGGTCCGTGGAAAAGCAATTCAGATTGAGACAATCGTTCCAGTCTGCCCTGCCGATAAGCGGTAAGTTATGAGGTCCAAGATTATTAATCACGTGATTAAAAGAAACTTTTAAATGTGATAATAGGCTCTGAGCCATGTTGTTATCATTGTCGAATGGCACTTGCTCGTCTAATATAGAAAAGTCCCCTGTTTCCTTGATATACTCCGTCGTCGATAGTATCAGCCAAAGCGGGTCGTCGTTGAAATCTCCTCCTAATATATGATTACCTTTTTTTGTAAGTGGCTGATATTGATGATAACAGCCTCCATCCTCAAACTGCGTTGCTGCAATATCGAGGATACGCTCACGGGCTTGTTTGGGAATTTGGTGTACAAAGCCGATTAAATCCTGATTTGAGTCTCGAAATCCCATGCCTCGCCCTATCCCACTCTCAAAGAAGCTAGCACTGCGCGACATGTTGAAAGTGACCATACATTGATACTGATTCCAGATGTTTACCATCCTATTGAGCTCCGGCTTGTCGCTGTTAAGTTGAAAGTTCGATAGCAGTGAATCCCAATATTCGTTTAGCTCTTTAAATGCTGCCATAACCTTGTCTTTACTGTCAAAGCGTGCCTGCATCTGTTTTGCAATATCTTTATTGATTACTCCTTTCGACTCCCATTTGCGCTCCTCTTCATTCTCAACATAGCCAAGTATGAAAACGATACTTTCCTCTTCTCCCGGCTCAAGTTCTATTTCAATAAAATGTGATGCTATGGGCGACCAACCATGTGCCTCGCTGTTTGATGATTTCCCTCTTTTGGGTACTTGCGGATTATGGAAACCCCGATATGGACCTATAAAAGTCTCTCTGTCGGTGTCGAAGCCAGATATATCTTTGTTGGTGGAATAAAATGCATAATGATTTCTCCTTTCCTTGTACTCGGTCTTGTGATAAATGGCATTCCCCTCTATTTCAACTTCTCCAGTCGATAGATTGCGCTGAAAGTTTGTCATGTCGTCTTCGGCATTCCATAAACACCACTCAGCAAAGGAAAATAGCTTGAGTTTTTTGGTTTCAGAGTCTATATTTTTGAGCGTTAACAGATGAACTTCGCCATTAAAATTTTGTGGTATGAAACATAGCAAATCTGATTTTACATCCAATTTCTCAGATAAAATGCGAGTATAGCCCATGCCGTGTCTGCACTCATAGCGGTCGAGCTCACGTTTTATGCAGGGTCTCCCTCCCGGATTCCATACCTCCCCATTGTCGTTGATGTAATAGTAGCGTCCGCCAGTGTCGATGGGGACATTGTTGTATCTGTATCTCGTCAAACGCCTGTACTTGGCATCCTTATAAAAGGTATATCCGCCTGCCGTATTAGAGATTAAACCAAAAAAATCCTTGTTCCCTAGATAGTTAATCCATGGGAAAGGTGTAAAAGGAGTGTTTATCACATACTCCTTGTTCTTATCGTCAAAATGTCCGTATTTCATCTGTTTATAATTTTGCAATAAGCTATAAGCTTTATGCTTTTGCTGTTTTTAATCATCCTTCTGTGTGTAGTTATGCTTTTGCTGTTTTTTAATCATACGTCATTGCGAGCGTAGCGTGGCAATCTGTTCTTTGTTGCAGGAGATTGCTTCGTCGCCAGCTCCTCGCAATGACGTTCTTGTATTTATGTCAGGACTATCGTCCCTATTGTTATTTTATATATCCTTTCTCTACGAAGATATCGGGACTACGTCCCTAAACTCTAAACCTTAAACGATTAAACTACTTACTTTTCACAATCCTAAATTCCGAAGAGCTTAAACCCTTAGAGCTTGCTCTTAATACAATGTCACCTTCATCGTAATTAGATTGCACTATCACTTGTGCCAAACCATTGAAAAGTTTGCGTTTCCATTTGTCGGCAGTAGTCTTGATTTGTATAGATCCAACTTTTGTGTTTGGCTCATCCCATTCATTTGCAGGCGTATATGGCTTAGCAAAGACTAGTATTAGATTTTTACCTTTTTTTACTAGACTTCTGTCGATGCTAAAATAGTGTCCCTTTGAATCGGAAACATTCTTTTCTATCAGCTTCCCGTTCAAATACAAACTCTGACTAGTGCCGACACTATTATAGTACCATGTAACACTCTGATTATCTCCGATTTCTGTTTCCGAGCTAAAACTAACTCTAAAGACTTTGGTGTCTGCATCTTGACTAATGCCCTCATTTTTTAGCATATTTATGTCCGTATCGGAGAGGTCTGATATTTGTGCCTTGTCGATATATATCTGCTTATAATCGTCGATAAATCGTTCCTTTTCAAGAGATGTAGGGTTTCCATTGCCAATTCCGATTATCTTTCCTGCACCTTCTAGTTCAAATTCTACCTCATTCATTGCTGTCGGAACAGGAGTACCTTTCTCGTCTAAAACTTCGACTGTAAATACCGATACATCCTTGTTGTCAGCTTTCAGTAAGGATTTGCTTGCCGACAATTTTATGCTTGCAGGCTTGCCAGCTGTAATTCTTTCGCTTTCCAATATCTTAGTGCCGTCTTTGTAGCCAACAGCTTTCAGTGTTCCTTTTTTATAAGCTACTTTCCATGACACATGACCGAGTTTTTCAACTTTTTTGCGTCCCAATTTCTTACCGTTTAGTGACAACTCTACTTCATCGCAGTTTGAATATACCCAAACATCAATAGACTCACCTTCTCGCCCCTCCCAATTCCAGTGTGGTAGAATGTGTAGAACAGGCTCGTTTTGCCACCACGATTTAAGATAAAATACATTGTCTTTTGGGAAACCGCATAGGTCCATCATTCCGAAGTAGGAAGTCACCGAAGGCCATTTGTAGGGGGTCGGTTCTCCTCTGTAATCGAAACCTGTCCAGATAAACATACCTGCCAAATAGTCCCTTGATGCGTAGTGTTTCCAGCATTCTTGAATGGTAAACCAGTCGGCAAGTGGTTTCACGTCGTAGGCTGACTTATAATGCAGTGCATCATCGGCGTAGTATATGCCCCGAGTGGTATAGGTAGAACCCTCTTCCGTTCCTACTGAGGGCTGAGTGGGGAATTTCTTGTGATGCTCGTCGGTATCGCCATGTACCAAATAATTAAAGCCCATTACGTCGACAACTGCACCCGAACCATCGTCCCAACCTCCACTGACCGCAACATTGGCAGGACGTGTCGGGTCGAGTAGATTTGCGTATTTCTGCATAGTCTCGGTCATTCTTGCTCCGATTTCATTCCACTCAATGCCCCATTCTTCATTGCCTATTGACCAAAGTATCACTGACGGATGATTTCTATCTCGCTTTATAAGGTGTTCTAATTCACTTAAAGCATTTTCTGTTGTTCCCATAAGTCTATTCTCATCAATAACAAGGATACCAATTTCGTCGCAAAGGTCTAATAATTCAGGTGTCGGTGGGTTGTGGGAACTTCTGATGGCATTGCTGCCAAAGTTCTTTAGCTGTTGCAGTCGCCATCTGAGAAGTTCGTTGGGAATGGCACAGCCAACTCCTGCATGGTCTTGATGATTGTTTGTTCCCTGTAGCTTCACATGCTTGCCGTTTAGAAAGAAGCCCTTGTCGGCGGTAAATTCTATTGTCCTTATCCCTACTCTTTCATCGTATTTGTCTGTAATAGTGTTGTTTGCATCAAGAATTTTAACCCGATACAGGTATAAATAAGGATTTTCAAGTTCCCATAAATTAGGTTTGTTAATCTCAAATTCAACAAAATATTTGCCTTTTTGCATGGCGTTCAGACTTTCTTTTAAGCCTTTGCTCTCTGCAACTATCTTGCCCTCAGTATCTATCAATTCGCAGACAAGAGAAAAGCCCTTTCTATCAATAGCCCTATTATCGACCTCTATATCTGCAAGTATCTTAGCTGAATTATCCATCACCTCCGAACGAACAAAAATGCCGTCCTTTGGAACATGCAAATTTGAGGTTTCTCTCAACCATACATGCCTATATATACCTGCTCCTTCGTAGTACCAGCCTTCTTCCATCGACACATCGGCTCTTACGGCTACGGTGTTGTCTTCGCCATAGTTTATTATGTCGGTGATATTGTAGCTAAAACTTTGATAGCCGCTTGCCACATTGCCAAGATAATGACCATTTACCCATACTCGCGAATCGCGTGATACGCCATCGAAATCAAGAAAATACTGCTTGTCGCCATGCTTGCCTTCAATCCTGAAAACTTTTCGATACCAGCCTACTGAGACATCAGGAAAACCCGGACCGACAGCTTTGTAGCCATGGCTATGGCTGCCCTTGCTGTCGAATGGCATCTCTACTGCCCAGTCGTGTGGTAAGTCGATAGGTCGCCACGAGCGATGGTCGAAATCCATTGTCGTAGCTCCATCAGCTCCATAGCGAGCCTTTGCAAAATATGTAAAATATGCCGTCCCCGTGCCAAAGTCCTTCGACTTGTCCGATGGATGCCCAAAGGCAAAATACCAACCGTCGTCAAAGTTTGTACGACTTCTTAATTCTTGTGCGTAAGACATGCTGCATGTGAACAAGGCTGCAAGTAATAGATATAATTTATTCATCTGTTTAAAATTTTGCAATAAGCTGTAAGCTATAGGCTTTAGGCTTTTGCTGTTTTTAATCATACGTCATTGCGAACGTTAGCGTGGCAATCTGTTCTTTGTTGCAGGAGATTGCTTCGTCGCAAGCTCCTCGCAATGACGTTTTTCTATTTGATTGTGTTTATCATGTAATTCCCTAAACTCTAAACCTTAAACAATTCAACGATTCAACAAATCAACATTGTATTCTTCATTTTTCCCAAGGCAATTTTACTGACCTGTTTTTAATCCAATCATAGCTGTTGAAGCATGATGCAGGAAGTCCGTCCTTGTTGAAAAGCATCGGTGTTGCCGTATTCGACCACGCAAAACGAACATTTTGAGGTGTTTTCACTTTTTTACAAGTCAGGATGATTTTATCATTTTCGATTTCAGCTTCTGCTTTGTGCCAGCTTCCGTCGGCATCTTCTACTTCAAAGAGTTGCAGTCCATCTCCTGTACAGTGTAAACCTTCGGCATTGGCGAAACTAACGATAATTTTATCGCCTTCAACTCTGTAAGCGCTGTAAAGTGGCGATAGTGCAGGAAACTCTGTATGTCCGTAAGTCCTGTTTAATGCCGCATCGGCAAAGCGTTCACCTGCCTCCAGCTTACGGCGCGGATGAATGTCGGTGGTGTCGCCAATATCGCTCATTACCACCATTGTAGACTTGTCTATCAGTGAGAGTGCTCGGCGTTGGGCATCCCTTACCTGTGCTCCTTGCACATTTGCATAATTGCATGGTGCTATCTGTGCAAAATAAAAATCGAAGTCTCCAAAACCCTCTCGCCATGTCTGCACAAGAGTCTGCAACATGTCGGTGTAGGCATAAGCATTGTCAACATTTGCCTCTCCCTGATACCACAACACACCTTTGAGTGTGAAAGGCGTAAGAGGGTAAATCATCGTGTTGTATGTCAAACCGGGTTTGTTTGGTCCCCATGGAGCGGGAGGAAGTTTGTAGGCAGCATCGTTAAGGAAAGTATTGGATGTTATTTTTGTTTCAGGTATCCATGTCTCGATAGGCGTACCACCCCAATTTGAGCTAATTAAGCCAATGGGTGAATCTAGTTCCTTGTTCAATTTCCGGCCAAAGAAATAAGCTATGGAACTGAACTTGCGCATTGTTTCGGGTGTACATTTCATCCACTCTCCTTTTACATCTGTTGAAGGATAAGGCGAAGACATCCACATCACCTGAAAAAAACGTATCTCTTTGTGTGTCGCTTTCGTAGCTTCTTCCTCGCCGTTTATTATCGTTTGATTTACAGTCCATTCCATGTTCGATTGCCCCGAACACAACCAAATGTCACCCATCAGAATATCCTTGATTACTACCTTGTTGTAACCTTGTATGGTAAGGGTTTGAGGTTCTTTGGTCTTTGGAGTTTTTATGCTTACCTCCCATTTCCCTGAACTCTCCACTCTAACAGTCACTGTGTCTGTACTCCACGAGCCACATACTGACACATACTCCAAAGGCTTCCCCCAGCCCCATACTTTCACATCTGCATTTTGCTGCATCACCATGTGGTCGCCGAAAATGGAGGGCAGAATCACTGCTTGTACAGTATAGGTGCTGATGCAGACAAGGGTGATAATGGTTAATAGGTACTTTGTTATTTTCATGTGTTTGTAATTCTGCAATAAGCTATAGGCTTTATGCTGTTTTTATCATACGTCATTGCGGGCGTTAGCGCAGCAATCTGTTCGTTTTTGTAGAATATTGCTTCGTCGCCAGCTCCTCGCAATGACGTTCTTGTATTTGATTGTGTTTATCATGTAATTCCCTAAACTCTAAACCTTAAACGATTAAACAGTTCAACGAATAAATATGGCTCGTTTCATTGTGCCACTTCTATTTTTTGTCCTTTATACTCAACTCGCTTTGCTTTTAATTTATCAAAATCGAAAGTTGTATTGCTCGATGCATCAGCAAAAACTATCTCAAATATTCTGCTTTCTTGCATCCCTTCAAACTCTCCCTTCCTTACTCCGATAGTAAGTGTTTTACTTGCATCGTCAAAGGTAAGAGGAATTTCAGAATATTTGCCTTTCTCATAGTTATAATTTAGTCCTTCGTCTTCGTAGATACTGAAACTGCCGTCAGCACCCGTGTATACAATGATTTTTATAGGCGCATCGAGCTTCTGACTTGTGTATTCTATCTCTGCGCCTGTCGGCACTATTGAGCCACTCCTAACAAAGATAGGCATACGCTCGTATGCTGCATCCGCCGATATAGTCTGCCCCCCCTCATATACTTTTCCTGTGTAGGCATCATACCATTTACAATCTTTTGGTAGATACACTTCTCTACTTGTCGCTCCGTGCTTGTAAACAGGACAAACCATCATCGCAGGTCCAAACATATATTGGTCGTCTATATTTTCTACTTTTTTGTCTTTGCCGAAGTCCATTACCAATGCACGCATAATAGTATAATCATCAAAATAAACATGCCCTGCAAGCGAATAAATATAGGGCATCAGGCGATAGCGCAGTTTGGTGTAATACAAAATACTTTTATATGCCTTGTGGCTTTCGGGAGCTAAGTTAAAAACCTCACGATAAGGATATTGACCATGCGAGCGAAATAAAGGTACAAATGCTCCAAACTGATACCAACGAGTGTTCAGCTCTCGCCATTCTTCCATGTCAGCAGAGCCTTCTTTTGCAGTTTCGTAGCGTTTCTCCACACAGAAACCTCCAATGTCCATCGTCCAATATGGAATGCCTGAAAGCGCAAAATTCATCCCTGCACTTATCTGTGCTTTCATATCCTCCCAACGTGTTCCTATGTCGCCACTCCATGTCGCTGTTGCATAGCGTTGCAAGCCTGCAAAGCCCGAACGTGTCAGCAAAAATACTCGCTTGTCGGGGTCCACACTCCTTTGCCCTTTGTAAATCGCATCGGCATTCAATAGTGCGTAGGTATTGAAATACTCTGTCGATGGTCCTAAAGCCGTCGGAGTGGATAGCTTTTTACGGTATTCCAAACTCGCATTCGACTGAATGTCAGGCTCTGAGGCATCCATCCACCATGCGTCGATGCCATATTTATACAGATTGTCTTGCATCTGTCGCCAGAATATATCTCTAGCTTCTTGATTGTAAGGATCGTAGAAAGAACCGATATAGCCTTGCCCAATCCAGTCCTTGATACTGTCTGTTATCGCTTGCTGATAGATATAGCCCTTGTCATTCAACTCCTTGTAGTTTTTTGTGGAGGAATAGAATTTAGGCCATACCGATATCATTACATGGGCATTCATGCCATGAATGTCGTCCATCATTTGTTGAGGATTTGGGAAACGTGCAGGGTCAAATTCATGGCTTCCCCACGCATCTTCTTGCCAATATGACCAGTCTTGGACAATATTGTCGATAGGAATATGACGTTTGCGAAATTCTTTCAAAGTATTTACAATCTCATCCTGTGTTTTATAGCGTTCTCGGCTCTGCCAAAAACCGTATGCCCAACGAGGCATTATCGTTGCTTTCCCTGTTAGCTGACGATAGCCACTGATTACTTCGTCGATATTGTCGCCCTTGATAAAGTAGTAGTCTAATTCTTGTCCCATCTCAGACCAAAGCTTTAGTTTATCTTGCTCCTCAGACGAACGAACACCCATGGCACGAAGTCCAAGATAGGACTCGCCGCCATCGGGCTTCCAGTCTATCTTAAAGGGGACTCTTTCGCCCTTTTTTAAATCCAATTTGAATTTATAGACATTCGGATTCCATGCAGTTCTCCATCGCTCTGCAACTACCTCTTTGCCTCCTGCCTTAACAGTTGTATAGCCAGCGTAGTAGAGACGGAAATAATATGTCCCTGTTTCCTCTGCTTCAATCTCTCCGTCCCATGTAATTTCAGAATTGTAGAATGGGAAATCTTTGGGGAAGTTTTCAAGGTCGCTCAAGGACTCATAGGCAATTACTCCCTCCTGACGCTCAGTGAAAACCGTTCCTGCGGCAGTGTTGTAAGTTGCTGTCAGACCGCCCTCCTTACCGTCTTTCCCATATAACTTGAAACGCTCGTTCATTTGTGCATAATCCTCAGGATTGCCAAAGCGGGTAAGGGAATAATTATCCCAAAGAATACCATAATTCTTGTTCGACACGATGAATGGAACCGATACCTTTGTGTTATACTGATACAGCTCCTCATTTTTACCCTTATAATTCCATTCGTCGCTCTGATGCTGACCTAATCCATAGAATGCTTCATCGCTAAGTGATTGGAATACCTGTGTAAACGAATATCCTCCCTTTCCTTCAACTGAAATAGGCTTGAAAGATTTTTTATCTTCCTTAAGAATAGAATTTCCATCCTTGTCAAAAAAATCTACAAGTCCACTATTCTTTGAAACCTCTACCTTTAATTCTGATGTAGTTAGTACCACCTTGTCACCATCTTCGCTCACTTCAAACTTGGTTTGAGCATTGGGCTTGGCTTCTACAATCAAACTCTCGTGTCCTTTTGAGTCTTGTTTAGGTGAGGCACTGACTCTGATAATATCGTCATTCATTACCCTGAGAGTTATTTCTTTTGCCTTGTCAGAGTTTGTGCCGGTCAGTGTCACCTTAACTCCGTTTTCCAACTTTGTATAGCCTGCTCCACCGCCTCCACAAGAAAGCAGAAAAGAGAGCATACAAAAGCCAATACATTTTCTAATTCTTCTAATATTCATTATTCTTTGTTTGATTTATTTTCTTACTATACAAACCTTATTTACTTGCATTTATTATAGCATCTAAAGATTCCTGATTAAACACAGTGTTTGTATTTCTGTCAAAAAGAGCAAAACCATTGGCAGATTTAGCCCCGTTATCCCAATATATAGGAACAATATTGTTTTTTAATGCCGCTTTTGTGACGTAAGTGAGATAATGATTTAGTGATGTCCTATGAGCTTCAAGTTCAGTACCCGTGAGATTGCTGCGATAAATAGCTCCGTACTCGCCCATGAGTACGGCAACGCCATTGTCTACAAATTTGGCTTTCATCTTTCCATAGGCTTCGTCTACCCAGTCTTCTTGTCCCCAAGTGTCGGCATCCCATGTAATAACACTACTCTTTTCGTTTAGAGCGAAATCATAAGGGTCGTAAAAATGTACTTCTACCATCTGACGATTGTGTATATCAGACTTATCAGTAGGTAATACAAAACCATTTAGAGTGTGGGTGATATTTGTGTTGTAGCCCTGCGAAATAAGATGACGGTAGTAGTTGCGGCCTCCCGTTGCTCGAACAGTATTCACAAATACCTGATTCATAGCGTTTGCAACGTCTAAGTACTCCTGCGAAGGTGTATTATAATCGACATGTGGCTCATTACCTCCTGCAAATAACAAATGGTCGTCGTAATCACGAAAGTATTTAGCTATCTGTTTCCATATTGCCGCTTGCTTTGCTTCGATTTCTTCTTTTTTAGAGTAGAACAGAGAGTCTGCCCATCCACCGTCCCAGTGAATATTGATGATAGCATACATGTCGGAAGAGATGGCGTAATCAACCACATCCTTAACTCTCGACATCCAAGCCTCTAATATCTTGTAGTCGGGTGCTTCTGAAACTAAATGATTGGACCATGCTACGGGAATACGTACAGTTTTAAATCCTGAGGCTTTAATCAGATTGATAAGTGCCTGAGTTGCAGTGGGATTACCCCATGAGGTTTCTCCTCCGGGGTATGATTCTAAAGTATTGCCCAAGTTCCAACCGAGTCCCATATCCTGCGAAAGCTCCAAAGATGTTATATCACGCATGCCAGTTTGGTCGGGAGCAAGATAATCGGTCTCGGCTGTAGCGGCAGCTTGTGTGATTTCGATGTTGATAGCCTCTAGCGTTCCGTCTGCAACACTTACTTTTATTGTTGCCGAGCGTTCGAGGGTAGTCATATTTTTACTGATTGACAGTATTATATTTGCATTGCCTTTTGATTGAGAGATATTTGATATTACAATATCTGTGTTGGAGCTAGATACTACCCAAACCGCATTTGACTCTATTGCAATAGTAACATCCTCTCCTTGAGCATCTGCCGAGATACTTGTTTTGTCTACGGATAGTGTAGATTGTTCTGTTTGCGGAGTGACGGGGTTGTCGTCATCAGTGCAGGAAGTTCCCATGAAAAGAAACAGTGTGAATATCGTGTTAATTAGTTTCATGTGTTCATATTTTTGCTGTTTGTTTACTCAGCAGGTACAAGCAAGTAGCACATATATTCGGGTTTCTCCGAGTTTAATGCTCCTACCCACATACCACTAACTTTACCATTTTCTGATAATACTTGTAGTATCCGCCATTGATTGTCAGCAGTTGTTGCTAGGTTTACCCAGCCTCCGCAGATTGTGAATTGGGGAGTGATACCATCGAAGGTATAAATTCCCTTATCATCAAGAGTATAGCTACCATTAGATCTAGTGCCGTCGGGCAATACCATTTCTACAGTATTATCTTGCGAATTCATGCTCATCGAGAAACTTACATAAGTAGCAGGAACTGAAGTATTCATGCCTGTCCAATCAGCATAAGTGTCGGGAGAAGTCCAACCGGTATTCATTAAAGAGCCGTCAAGGTTTGCCCAGTTGAAGGGTGTCGCAGGTGAGAGTTTCCATTTTACTACATAAGATGTGTTCTGAGAAACATCATCCTTCCAACCGTCAGGCAATGATGGCTCAGGGTCTTTTGTTTCTTCGGGAACCCAAGAGTCAAAATAGTCCTTAGAAATAAAATTATATACCAACATAGCGGCACCCTCGCCCGAAAGAGCAGGGTCGCGAGGCACTCCAAGCTGCATATAATTTTCGCTCAGGGTATATACCTTAACGCTAGACCAGTCTATTACTACCCCATCGAAACCAGCATCATGAAGCATTTCGACATCGGTGAATTTTAATGTCTTAGCCTGCACATCAAGGAAGTAAGTCCCTTTTTTGTCGCTTGACAGTGCATTGTTTAATACGTGGACAGCTGCTCCTCCCTCGAGACTAAAGGTCATTTCGCCGTAATCTAGTGCCGGCATTATCCATGTGTTGCCAGCATAATCAGGCTCCCAACTCCAACAATCATCGCCTGTACATTCAAACTGCCATCCATTACTCATGCCCCAATAGAACATTGGTCCAGCAAAATAACGACATGTGCCGTCGGCATCAAGGTCTAAGTACCAAGTCTTGCTGTTGCCAACTCCCCCCGTCAGATTGTTCCATAGTGGGTCGTCAACATAAGAAAGGTTGGTAGTGGTAATATTCAATGTCATAGTGTCGGCAGAAATATAACCACCGTCGCTTTGAACACCATACACAAAAGTGTAAGTACCAGGAAACGGAAGACGAACTGTATCGACTACTGAAGTTGAACGTCCCATAGGAGTCTGCCATAAGGGAATAGCTCCCGAAGTTAGACTGTTCAGAATTATCATATTAGGGTCGTCGGGATTTTGAGTAATCTCAAAAAGCAAATCAGATTTTGTAAGAACAGAACCCAATTCATGCTTGTCGGGTGTACACGATGCTATTCCCATCACTAGGAGTAAGAGCGATATACAATATATTAAACTATTATTTCTCATCATTTCTATTTTTTAATTACCAGCCGGCGTTTTGTGTAATTGTCCCTCCAGAGCGGTCTATCACATTCTTGGGAATCTGTTGTAGCCCTCGCTTTTTAGTGATATTATCGGCAGTGATTGTTTTAGACTCCGTACTTCCTCCATTTACAACCGTTGTTTTGACTGCTAAGGTCTTTGCCGCAACATCAACTCCCTGACGTAGTAAATCAAAATAACGTAAGCCCTCAAAAGCAAACTCAAAACGACGCTCGTTCATAATATTTTCTTTGCTTACAGTGCGGCTGCTCAATCCTGCTCTCGCTCTTACTTGGTCGAAGTAGCTTTGTGCATTGGAGCTTCCCAACTCTGCAGCCATCAAAAGTATATCAGCATAACGGAGTATTATATAGTCTTGATACTGACCAATTTGGAAGTTTATTGCACCTTCGTTCTCTGCAAGGTCACCTATTTTACCGTTTTCGTCAGGTCCTGACATTGTTGTATATTTCTTGTTCATATAGCCCGTGTGTTCCCTTTGTCCGCTGACATCAAAGTCTGTATATTCGGTACTCAGATTTATGATTGAAGCATCACGCCTATTGTCGTTCGGATTAAATGCTTCGTATAGAGAGGGTTGTACGGTGCAAGCTCCCCATCCTTGTCCGTAAGGAGGATTATAACCATTATTCCTTACTCCAAACATGACTAACCAATGGTTGCCGTCTGTATCTCCATCGTAATTTGAGGTGATGTTGTATTTAATAGAGAAAATTAATTCCGAATTATCTACTCCTGCATACTTGGATTGGTCGAGAACATTAGTTTTCGCATCGTAGGTAGCAGCAGCAGCAGGCCAAAGATTCTTGAACTCGGAAACCAAAGAATATCCTCCTTTTGACACAATATCTTCCAATCCCGACAGTACATAATCTTTCGATATGGAAGAGCCATCCGTGAGTGGCAACGATGTTTTTGCGTAATAACCAGTGTAAAATAAAAATACTCGCCCCAACAAACCTGCAGCTGCATATTTATTGGCATAACCCAAGCTTTTTACACTAGAACCATTGTCCACAGCATACTTCAAATCTTCTGCTATTTGTGCGTATATGGCATCAGCTCCCGATTGCGGAATGTTGCCACTAGTAGGCTCTGTAAGTAGTGGAACCCGCTCCCACAGGCGAACCATGTCAAAATAACAATATGCTCTAAGAAAACGAGCTTGCGTTTCCACGCTATTTCTATATTCACTGTCGTCCTCCCAATTTATTTGTTCCATTTTAGACAGTAGCATATTAATTCGATATATGGCATCGTAGTAGAACTCCCAGTTACCATTCAGAAGATTTAAGTCTCCAGACGACCTTGATTGGTCGAACTCATCAACTACCTGATAACCATAACCATCGGTAAATCCTGTCCCGCCAAAACCATCGTCAGAACAAACCTCCGACAATATGGGAAGAGGAATTCCAGTGGCAGAGTATAAACGCTGAATACCGTCGTAGCAGCCTATCAAAGCTTGTGCTGCATCTGCTTTTGTACGATAAAAATTTTCTTCCGTGATGGAAGTGATAGGCTCGGAGTCTAAGAAGCCCGAACAGCTATAAGCAGCTGTCAGACTGCATAATATTGTGTATATAAAGATATTCTTCATTTTGCCTTGTATTTAAAATTTCAAATTTACACCAACTAAGAAGGTTCTTGGACGAGGATAATATCCTAAGTCTATACCCGAAGAACCACTCTCAAGTCCGTAGCCAATCTCGGGATCCATTCCATCATACTTGGTGAATGTAATTAGATTCTGAGCTGAGAAATATAACCTGAGCTGTCTAAAGGACTTGCTATGAATTACTGATTTTGCAAAATCATAGCCTAAGGTGACATTACTGATTCTTAAGAAATCACCATCTTGGATAAAGATGTCAGAAAACTGATAGTTGATGTTTGTTTGTGTAACTCGGGGCACTGTGTTTGACGTACCTTCACCATGCCATCTGTCTAAAATTGTTGTTGTGTAGTTGGCAAAATTGCCCGCATGGTTTCTGTACGATTGTACTATCTGATTTCCTGCAACTCCGTTGGCAAGTACCGAGAAATCAAAACCTTTATAATCAAAACCTATGCTAAATCCAAAGGTGTAATCAGGATTGGGGTCGCCAATCATTGTTTTGTCCGCATCAGTGATTTGTCCATCACCGTTCAAATCAACGTATCTTAGGTCGCCCGGTTCGGCATTGGGTTGAATAACCTTTCCTGCACTGTTGACATAGCTACTTACGTCTGCTTCGTTTTGGAATATTCCAGCCGTCTTCCAGCCCCAGAAATAACCAATGGGATAACCCTCTTCTGCTCTGCGATAAAACTCGGTAGAATTATCGTAAAGTTCATTGGTTCCGCCGTGTACTATGCCGTCTTCCGTAGGAACATCTGTAACTTTATTTTTGTTGTATGAAATATTACCACTCACATAATAATTAAATTCTCCAATGTTGTCGTTCCATGTCAATGCCAGTTCAACTCCGCTGTTATTTACTGTCCCGCCATTAAAAAATGGTGCATCTGCCCCGTCGGTAGCATAGCCGGGCTTTTCGAGCAACCAGTCTTTGGTAACTTTTTTATACCAATCGAAATTTACTCCTAAACGAGAACTGAGTAAACGTGCATCGAAGCCGATATTGGTCTGTTCCGAAACTTCCCATTTCAAATCTTCGTTGCCTAAACGACTAGGATATGCCCCTACGCTGTTACCGTTGGCTGCATACTCGCTATTGCCAAAATAATAGTTCGCTTGTCCTGTCGATATTGGTGCCAGATATTGGAAGGCTGAAATATTCTGATTACCAACCTGACCCCAACTTGCACGTAACTTAAAGTAATCTAACACACTTGTAAGTGGCTCAGCAAATGGCTCACTCGTCAATACCCAACCTGCCGAGAAAGAGGGGAAATAGCCCCAACGGTTGCCCTTGGCAAATCGAGACGAGCCGTCGGCTCTGAATGTTGCATTAAAAAGATATTTTTCCTTATAGTTGTAGCTCAAACGTCCGAAGTAGGACAATAACATCGCCTCGTCGTTGGGAGCTCCTTGAATGGATATTAAGGTCAGATTCTGATTTGTAGCATTGTTTAACCATGCATGATCGAAATCTGAAATTATTAAATCGGCATTTTTACCATACATCCACTCCCCCGTCGACTTGTATGCAGATGTTCCAAGCATGGCAGAAAAACTATGACTATTAATATCAAAATCGTAAGTTGCATAATTATCCCATGTTAGACTCATAGTTTTGCTCATGTTTTGAGAAGCCTTGTCGTTGTTATTAAAATTGTAGATAGACAGTTGATACACTGGCTGATAACTCCGATTCTGAGAAGTGTATAACTCAAAACCCAAGCGACTTCTGAAAGTAAAGCCTCTGAAAGGTGCTAGTTCGGCATATACATCACCAAAGAGCTTTTGATGACTTGTAATATTGTCTCCATTAAGCATCATGTTCGCATAAGGATTATTTTCGCCATCGTTCCATGGAACCCACTCTTTACCTTGATACATGATGCCTGCGTTGGCAAGGTTTGCCATGTAATTCCCGTCATCGTCGTACACAGGCAGGAACGGACTTGATCCAAACGCACTGCGAAGAGTATTGTTATATTGACTACCAACATTAATACCGGTTTGCTCTGTATAACTAAAGGTCATGTGTTGTCCAATCTTTACTAAATCCTTGATAGCCTTATGTTCAGAGTTTATTCGGAAGGTGTAACGGTCGTAATCCGAAACGTCAGGTCCTCCAACAATTCCCTCCTGTCCGGTATAAGACAAGCCCATAGAGTATGTAGATACATTATTTCCCCCGTTTAAACTCAATGAATAGTTCTGAGTAACGGCATTGTTATACATCATCTCGTCAATCCAATCCGTTCCGCTACCCATCGCATCTATCTCATCTTGAGTGAAATAAGGTGTGCCTCCAGAATTTATTGCCGACTCATTCATTATTACTGCGTATTCCCTTGAATTTAGCATGCTTATTTGTCTTGCAGGATTCTGAATGCCATAGTAGGCATCGAAGTTAACTTCCATCCTGCCCGCAGAACCCGATTTTGTTGTTATCAGTATTACGCCGTTTGCTGCTTGCGAACCATAAATTGCGGCTGATGCAGCATCTTTCAATATGTCGATACTTTCAATGTCAGAATTATTTAGATAATCAATACTTCCTGTCTGAACACCGTCTACAACATATAGCGGTCCGGAGTTCCCAATAGTTCCTAAACCCCTAATCCTGATATTCATGCCCTCGCCGGGCTGTCCTGATGTCGACGAGATTTGTACTCCCGGAGTTTGCCCTTGTATACCCTGCAAAGCTGTTGTAGTACTAGTCTTAGCTACATCATCTCCACTAACCTGTGTTGTTGCACCCGTCACAAGTTTCTTTTTTTGTACTCCATAGCCTACAACCACAACCTCGTCCAATCCTGCAGCTTCTTCTTCCAGTGCTATATTGATGGAAGTTCTTCCACTGACAGCTATTTCTTGACCCTTATACCCCATGTAGTTAACCTGAAGTACGGCATCGCTTGATGCTTTCAACTCGTAGTTCCCATCAACATCTGTCACCGCCCCGTTTGATGTCCCTTTTACTATTATGCTTGCGCCCGGAAGTGTTTCTCCATCACTCGCTGAACTGACTGTCCCCTTTATGGTGAGATTCTGTGCTTGAACAATACCAAACTGTAAAAGTAGTATCATGAATAGAAAAGCCTTGAAACTTATCCGTTCACCTAGATTTTTTATTAAATATGCTCTCATAATATACGTGTTATGAAATTTTCTATAGGGAATTCATTATTATCTGCTCATAAAGCTCCTGCTTTGCGCTTATCTGCTTTGGCTCGCCTTTCGCTTGTGCGATGGTGCTGAGGTCTTCTATGCTCAATTCGCCTTTTTCAAACTTCGACCCGTCGCCAATGTCAAAACTAGCATAACGCTCTTTGCGTAATTCGCTGTACTTTGTGTTATTCAGAATATTATCTGCACAGATAAGACCTCTCGCAAAGGCATCCATACCGGCAATGTGGGCAATGAATTTATCTTCTAAATCTGTAGAATTTCTTCTTACTTTAGCATCAAAATTAATTCCTCCTGTCTTTAATCCGCCTCCTTGAAGAAATACTAACATTGCTTCTGTAATTTCATAAAGATTTATAGGAAATTGGTCTGTGTCCCAACCATTTTGGTAGTCGCCCCTATTGGCATCGATGCTACCAAGCATCCCATTGTCGACAGACACCTGCAATTCATGCTCAAAAGTGTGTCCTGCCAATGTTGCATGGTTAACCTCTATGTTTAGTTTGAAGTCATTTTGTAATCCATATTTGTTTATGAAGCCCACACAAGTAGCCGCATCGTAGTCGTACTGATGCTTAGTAGGTTCCATAGGTTTTGGTTCTATTAAGAATGTGCCTCTAAATCCCTGACCACGAGCGTAATCTCTGCATTTTGTTAAGAACATTCCCATGTGGTCTAGCTCTCGATTCATATCGGTATTGAGCAGACTCATGTAGCCTTCTCTGCCACCCCAAAATACATAATTCTCGCCGCCTAGAGCGATTGTGGCATCTATTGCAATTTTTGCTTGCGCTCCGGCGTATGCAAGCACGTCGAAGTTGGGATTGGTAGATGCTCCGTTCATGTATCTCGGATTACCAAATAGATTTGATGTCCCCCACAATAACTTTACACCAGTGTCTGCCTGTTTCTGCTTAGCATAGGCAACTATTTCTTGAATGCGCTTTTCAAACTCGCCAAGACTCGGAGCTTCGTCTACAATGTCGACATCATGAAAACAGTAGTATGGAACACCTAGTTTTGTCATAAACTCAAAGGCGGCATCCATCTTGTCCTTTGCTCTTGTCATTACATCCGAAGAACTGTCCCACTCAAAAACCTCTGTATTACGTCCAAAAGGGTCGCTACCTTTGGCATTGAAAGTGTGCCAATATGCCACTGCAAAACGTAGATGCTCTTTGAGAGTCTTGCCTCCCACTAACCTGCTCTCGTCATACCACTTGAAAGCTAGAGGGTTATCACTATTCTTGCCTTCGTACTTGATTTTATCAATCCCTTTAAAAAATGTCTTTCCTGAACTCATAATCTTTTTATTTTATATTGTTTTTCCAATTACTATATATTTCTTTGTATCTACTTGTTAGACTTGTGCTTGGCTCTATTCTTTCCAAACACTGTAGTCTCTCAAATGCCTCTGTTAGTGTATTATAATAGCCTGCACCGTAGGCTGCTCCTCGTGCTGCTCCCTCTGAGCCAGACGTGTTATAAAGCTCCAAAGTAGTGTTGGTAGTGTTGGCAAATATCTCTCTGAAAACAGGGCTTAAAAATAAATTGGCTTGCCCAGCACGTACTATCTTGCCATTGATGCCGACGCCTCGCATTATCTCAAATCCGTAGTTCATGGCAAAGACAATACCCTCACACGCCGCTCTTACTACATCCTCAGGCTGATGAATGTTAAAATTCAGATTACTTATGCCCGAAAACGCCTCTTTGTTGTTGAATATCCTCTCCACACCGTTGCCAAAAGGATAGAATAAGAGTCCTTTACTGCCTGATTCACTCTTAGCTGACATTTCATTGAGCTTATAGTAGCTTATCATCTCCTTTTTATCGATGGACAATAGCCTTCTAAGCCATTGATACAGAATGCCTGAGCCATTGATGCAAACCAAAACACCATTGCTAGTGTGTGTGTCAGTATTATTTATGTGGAGGAATGTGTTAATCCGATTTTGCTCGTCGTAGGAATTTGAGGAGCTTACCCCGTAGATAACCGCCGAAGTCCCCGCAGTAGTTGCTATTTCACCCGCGTTTAGCACATTCAGTGAAAGTGCATTGTTGGCTTGGTCTCCAGCCCTATACGATACTACTGCATTGGCACACAATCCTAATTCCTTAGCAATATTCTTAGATATTACTGCATGCTTGCCAAACGATGCTACTACCTGTGGAACTAAATCTGCCGACAAGTCCATTGCCGACAGTACTTCGTGGGCAAGCCGCTTTTCTTGGAAATGCCATAATGCGGCTTCCGATAATCCCGAAGTACTCGTCTGTGCTAAGCCCGTTAGTTTCATGGCTATGAAGTCGCCCGGTAGCATCATGTACTTTGCCTTATTGTAAATCTCAGGCTGATTGTCTTTCACCCATTTTAGCTTCGACGCAGTGAAATTGGCAGGACTCCCTAGTATCATATTCTGACATTCGCTGTGACCAATTTTGTCGTATGTTTTATCGCCTATCTGTGCAGCTCGGCTGTCGCACCAGATAATAGAACTTCTCACAGGCTCTAAATTGTTGTCAACCAACACCAAACCATGCATCTGATACGAAATACCAATACATTTTATTGATGTTAAATCAACTTTAAACTTGTTTTTTAGAAGTACTAAACCATCCTTAAAATTCTGCCACCATTCGTACGGTTCTTGCTCTGCCCATCCATGCTGTGGCGCTTTTATAAGCATTTCATTTTCGGGTACTGATACAGTTGCAAGGCAATTGCCTGTCTCAATGTCCAAAACTGATAATTTTATTGATGAACTCCCTAAATCTACTCCCAATGAATACATCTGTCCATGTTTTTAAATTATTTTTTACTCCAAAGATTTTCCATCTCCTCCAAAGTCTTGCCTTTGGTTTCAGGCACCATCTTCCACACAAAAATCAATGACAACATCGACATAAATCCGTATAAACAAAAAGTGAAACCACTACTAAATTCGTTGAGAGCAGGGAAAGTCGACGATACCAAATAGTTGGCAGCCCACTGTGCTACAACTGCCAATGCAACTGCTCCACTCCTTATCTTGTTGGGAAATATCTCCGATATTAGTACCCAGCACACCGGTCCCCACGACATCATAAAGGAAGCTGTGTAGACGATGATGAATACCAGAGTGCCAATGCCGATAATGTCTAAAAATGCTAAAGCTGATACTCCAAACATCCCCAATGCCATGCCTATGCTGCCAATCATTAGTAATTTCTTCCTGCCTATATTGTCGACAGTCATTATCGCTATAACAGTGAATATTACATTCACAATACCCATCACTACAGTTTGCAACATCGATACGTCTTTTGCTACTCCCATACTCTCAAATATGCGTGGAGCATAATAAAGTATAACATTTATCCCTACAAACTGCTGAAATACAGATAGTAATATGCCGACAATGATAAGCACTATACCATATGAAAATAATCTTGACCTCTTGTCAGACTCTTGTCTAGCACGGAACATCGACGATTTTATATCTGCCAATACTGCTGCTGCCCTAGATTTGCCCCCTATCTTGCTGAGTATCTTGAGAGATTTGTCGTCTTTTCCTCTGAAAACTAAATAACGGGGACTTTCAGGAACTAAGAATAACAGCAAACCAAATAATGCCGCAGGTATAGACTCCGACAAAAACATACGCCTCCAACCTATGCTGTTTATCCATTCGTCTGTTTTGCCCTTAGCAATACCCCAATTGACAAAATAAACAAGTAACATCCCAAAGATGATGGCAAATTGATTTAAGGATACTAAGCTTCCTCGCATATTCGCCGGTGCTATCTCTCCTATATACATCGGACAAACTGCTGATGCTAAGCCTACTCCGATACCCCCAATAATCCTATATATATTAAATGCTATTAAAACATCAACAGAAGCTTCGCCTCGTGTGAAAAATAAAAGCTCGGGATATGCAGAGCCAATAGCAGATATGAAAAATAGGAAAGACGCTAGCATCAATGTAGGTTTGCGTCCTAAACGTGATGACAAGAGTCCCGAAAATGCTGCTCCTACAACGCAACCAATCAAAGCACTTGAAATTGTTGCACCGTGAATTAACTTACTGAAACCCAATCCAACTGTCAGATAATTTTCGATAGACTTGTCTGCCCCAGATATTACTGCGGTATCGTAACCAAAAAGTAAACCTCCAAGAGTAGCTACTAAAGTTATCATCGTCACATAAGCGATATTTCCTTCATGTTTTATTTGCTCTTTATTGCTCATAATAAGTATTTTACTATATTAGCTTGCTAATTGTCATTCTGACCATTTCTTATGGTAGTTTTGACCACAATGATATATATTAAATTAATATCCACAAAACATTTTACTAAGAATTTGAAGTTAAAAATTCATAATGACCATAAGATATGGTCGTTTTGAATATATTTATACTACTTTTGAACGACCGAATAGAAACATTGTTTAATCGTTGAATTGTTTAAGGTGTAATTGTGAGGAGCTTGCGACTATCTGAAAATATGGTAGTTATCAAATAGAAATAAATGAATAAACATATAGAAAGAGAAGCAAGAAAGTCGCAAGACAATCTTGTTGTCAATGCGATTACCATCGATTGTGTGATTTTTGGCTTCGATGATAATAAACTCGAAGTCTTGTTAGTAAAGCATGGCGAGGGAATTAGAAAAGGTAAATGGGGTCTGCCCGGTGGATGGTTAAAAGAGGAGGAAGGTATTGACAGTGCGGCAAATAGACTGCTCAAAGAATTGACAGGCATTGATAATTTGTATCTTGAGCAATTGAAAGCCTTTGGTGAACCCGACAGATTTCCGCTAGGCAGGGTTATTACCATCGGCTATTATGCTCTGATAAAAAAGACTGACTACAATATAAAAGCCGGATATACTGCGTCGGACGCTCGTTGGTGTGCTCCCGAAGATGTTGGCAAATTAATATATGATCATAATGACATATTAAATTATAGTATTGAATATCTGAGAAGAAGAGTGCGCCACGAACCTATTGGATTTAACCTACTGCCAGAGAAATTCACTCTGTTTCAGTTGATGCATCTTTACCAAAATATTTTGGGTGTCACTTTGGATAAATCTAACTTCAGAAGAAAAATTCTTAGAATGAAACTGCTTATCGATTTGGGAGAAAAGGAACGATGTGTGTCACATAGAGCTGCCAAACTTTTTCAGTTTGACCCCAAAAGATATAAAGAACTCACAAAGCAAGGCTTTAACTTTGAGGTGTAGACCAGGGCAAACGCATCTAATTTCTCAATATCTTGAGTAGATACTCATTGTTAACAGGGAACAGTGGTCAGTGACGAGTGGTCAGTGGTAAGCCGTCATTGCGAGCGTCAGCGTGGCAATCTGTTCTTTGTGGGTAGAGATTGCTTCGTCACCAGCTCCTCGCAATGACGTTCATTTATTCAGTTGTTATCATCATCTAATTACCACATTAACTAACTATCCTATTTACTTGGCAATGCTCTGAAATTTATTATAGGCTGACCTGACGACGTAGGCTTGCGAGTAAAAGCTGCACCATACTCCGTGTTATTGTCAAAGAATCCACAGTTTTTCAACATAAAACATTTTTTGTCCTTCGTCAATCCTCCATAATAATCATCACGACGTTTTGCCTTTGCCGTTGCATCGTAAGTAAATTTTGCGTCCGGGAGCTCAATCCAATCACCATTTTCTGTTATTACCCATTGATTGCCAAACTCAACTTCCCTTGTGATATAACCCTGCGAGGGAATAAAATTCTCAAGAAATGAATGCGGACGTGTGTACCATGTTACTTTCTGCGGACGAGAGAATGAAGCTATCAACCGCCAATCTTTCTGCGTAGGGTCGAAAAACCACGAGGTGTACACTGTCGCTCCTTCCCTATTTTCGTCTGGATGTATGCGTGTGAGAAAACGATATGTCTTACCAGCTTCCCACGAATAGCGCAAAAAGCTCTGTCCGCCCGAACCCTCACCGCCAAAGTCCTTGGCTACAACGTCTTTGCCTTTTGCCAATAGATGAACCTCTGCCTCTTCGGGAATTTCATTGGGATTGTCAGTTTTATGCGGACTCCATACCGAAAACAAAATCCTGCGCTCGATGTCTGAATTAACCTGAATGCCACAATATCCCTCGTCAAAACCGTTGACCATGTAATAGGAACCGGTTACATCCTCCCCTTCAGGAACTGTAACTTCGTTGTAAAAATATTCAATATTGCCTGTCGACTCAGGCACTTGATACGATAAATGTACCGAGGGACCACGCTTGCCAAAATAAAAATTCTTTGGCTCTCGGACAAAAGTCAGTGGCTCTTGTGCTGCCTCGCCATCTATTACAATGTCTGAAATATCGGCAAAAACTTCGCCTTCCCGAGATATGCCCTTAAAATCAAGCTGTATGTATTTATTTTTTGATGCTTTCACAGTGCCAAGCGGAATTAGCTCCCACGAGGACTTGTCGACAGTAAGTGTATAGGATGTTTTCCCATTAACTAAGACTTCTATTTTTGAAGTACCTTTTGGACTTTTAGCCTTTATAGAAATAGAGAGCGTACCGCTGTTTCCGACTTTAAACCACGCACTTGGCACGGCATTCGCATCGTCCCACTTTGCTATCCCCTCTTTTGATATTTCTACATTTCCAGCTTTAGTGCTGATATAGGCATTGCCTCCAAGCGGAATACTCACAGGCTCGCCTGCAAAAAGATGAGCAGCAAAGCTCATAACTGTCAAAAGTGATAAAAATAGATACTTCATTTTATTTTATTTTTAGATTTTCGGATTTCCTGTCAAATTAGATATCAAGGATAAACAACTTTCCAATCAGTTTTCATGTCTACTAAACACCATTTTTTTGCAAGAGCCTCATCTAAGCCTTTGTCCAAAGCTCCCATGAGAGCTTCACGCCCATATTCAAATTCTCGCTCGGCATCCGTATGATGTACATATAGCTGAAAACTCCTGTATTTGTTGGCATCTGTATATTGAAGCATTTGCAAGTCGCCGTCGGAGTTGCCACACGCAAAAACCGGACGACGACCAATAAAGCGGTCGATGGCTACAGGCTTTGCTTCCTTGTCGTCGTAAAACTCAATCTTAGGCTTTCTGTTGATTCTTGCTTGTCCGTCGGCATAATCAAACTCTGCATCGAAATAAGTCCCGATAATCTGATTGCGAGGAATGCCGTACACCTCCTCTGCCCATGCACGCATGAAGGTTGCTCCGCCTCCCGAAACTATGAAGGTCTTAAAGTTGTTTGCTCGCAGATAGTCCAATAGCTCAAGCATTGGCTGATAGACCAAATCGGTGTAAAGCCTTTGTTTGACAGGATGTTTTGCAGTGTCGATCCATGCTCTGACAGCTTGGGTAAATTCTTCAGAGCTCATACCTGCATGTGTGTCTATCATTATTTGCAATGCCTTTTGTCCCTGCGATAACAGCGATTTCATGTCGCCTGCTATTGCCGACTTATATGGCTCGACATTTATCCATTCGGGATGATCCTTTGCCATGCGTTTTATCTCATCTATGGCAAAATACAGCTGAGAAGCTATAGGTTGTTCCGACCAAAGTGTGCCATCGTTGTCGAAAGTCGCTATACGGTCGGCAATAGGAATGAAATTTTCACTCTGAGGATTGGTAACATCCTCTACATAGTTCATTATTTGCTGCTTAGTCCTGTCGCTCCACGACGAGAGGTAAGTTTTTTCTGCTTGTTCGCCACACGAGCCACTGTTACAGCAAGATTTGTTTTCGGATGGTTTACACGCTGTTAGTACAAGTGCCAATATTAGTAACCCACTAAATTTTCTTAGTTTTCTCATTTCTCAGTGTTAAATTTATTACAAGATAGTATAACAGATAAAGTCGTTCAATGTTTATTTAATTAATCCTTTCTCCTTATACTTGTCTATATATGCCTGATTTAAAGAATCTGAGTCCTTGTATTTAATTCGCAAATCCTTTAAGTCGCTTCTTAACTTGACAATGACATCTGCATATTCAGGATTATCAATTTCATTGTGCATTTCGTTCGGGTCTTTTACCCTATCGTAAAGCTCCCATTCGTCAACATCGTAGTAGAAATGTATTAACTTATATTTTTCGGTGATGATGGCATAATGACGCTTAACCTGATGAACGCTTGGATACTCGTAGTAGTGATAATAAACAGCATCTCGAAAGTTCTCTGTATCTCCCTTGAAAAGAGAAATTAAACTTTCGCCCTGCATATCGTCGGGAATATCAATGCCTGCGGCATCAAGAAAGGTCTCTGCAAAGTCGAGATTTTGAACCATATTGGTATTCACCGAGTGAGGCTCGATAACTCCATGCCACTTCACTAGCAAAGGTGTTTTGAAGGACTCGTTGTAAGCAAAACGCTTGTCGAACCACCCATGCTCGCCCAAATAAAAACCCTGA
>JBKEAJ010000133.1:0-4495 GCA_047972135.1 Bacteroidales bacterium
AAATGTTTTCATAATAAACATATAATTAGTCAAAAAAATGCATTAGACTAACTGTTGCCTACAGATCGTAATCACCAATCCATTTATAATCTACAACAATGAAAATATATATCTCTTGCCCATATAGTCCCTGCGTTTCGACTTGCAAATATACCACTTACATAATTTCCGCATTGTAGATTGGTGTATTTCCCTCCGGATCTTTAGTCCACTCAACACTCACTATCTTGGGTTTTCCTAGAGCCTTAACATAGCATCCGTTAGGCTGCTTTCCTGTTGCTCCCTGCAATAATCTAAAGGGCTCCAACCACACGTAGCCGCCACCTTCTAAAACCTTTGGAAAGGAAAGATTCTGAACGAGCTCGTTTTTAAGCATTTCATTATAATTGAATGGTTCGGATGAGTTTCTTAGGGACTTTCTTATTTCCCATTTCCATGCTAAGTCTTCCATTTGTTCTCTAAGAGCTTGTCGTCGCTTATTATGAGCTTCTATTTTCACTCTGAGGTTTCTTCTTTCCTCTTCAGATTTTATATTGGCATCAAAATTTTCACGCAATTTTTTTTCGCTCCATCCTTCGGCAGCATGCTCCTTCCATTTGCTATTTACATAATTGACAACTTCTTGGTGTTCTTTCTCCAGTTGTTCCTTGTCGGCTTTTAGCCAAAGGTCTTCTTCAATGAATTCCTTCACACCGACTCTAAACTTTCCTGCTTTTGGCAAGATCAGTTCATAATATTGTTTGCTAAATTTCTGCTCGCCTTGGGGGAAAGGCTGTATGTGTAAACTCTCGCTCATTACGGCATTATATTAGGGTTATTACTATCCAGGCTCTTCATATTCACCATCGGATTCAGCTCTCCCATAGCGTCTTCGTCTGCGTTATCCATATTCTGCTGACTAACATTGGCAAGCTGCCCATGATCAGTAATACTTACACATGGGCTACCCGCAATCACACAGGTTGCCTTACTGTCTTCAAGCAATAGTTTGCCGCCATTGCTCTCAAGTACAATATCTTCATACACACCCGTCCACTCGGTTATATTAGGCTGGCAGGGCTTATATCCGAACAGCGTGGGTTGCAGACGGCATGTTCCAAATGTGTTCTTTTCGAAGGGTTGTCCTATTTCTTTGTCTGTAGCTATCAGCTTTTTACTCATTTCGCCATCATTGACAAAATGTTTATTATGGGTACCTATCACAAGCTTGTCCGGCATATTGCCATGTTGGCACTCGCATACGGCGTTATGGCACACTAAATGTTTTTCGCTCATTGTATTTGTTTTTCTAAATATTCTAAATGGTATGTATTAAATACCGTTTCCTTTATTTGTTTTTTTTGTTCCAACAAGAAAGTTCCTTCAATCGAGAATATAGTATTACTCACAGGGCTTAACTTATATATCGACAGAAACTGACTTTTCGTATTTGTATCTGCATAAGAGCCTCCGGCAACTAGTTTCACTTTGTTGCTTTTGGTCTGATATGGAAGCAAACTTTGTGTAATAGAGTAGTCGAACGGTGCTTCGAACTGGTCTAGGGGAATGTCTCTATTGTAATTAGCGACAAAGTCTTCACCATGAGCTATATACAAGTTTGAGAAATAGAGACTAAAAAACAAATTGTTTTTAATGGATTGCAGAAGTTTTTGATGGCTTTTGCAAGCAGTGTCCATTTCCGCAACTATTCTCTTGGTAATATACGAATTGTAATATTTTAGAATTTTGTTCCGTCTATTTTTCCATCGCTCTTCGATTTTGTCAACATTTGTGATACTCAGTATCTTGGCTGAGCGAGCAATTTCCAGGCGCAAGGGATATAGCACAGAACCGCATTCTTCAGCCAACTGCTCAGCTATTAAATCGGGAGCTTGATTATTTATGTACACCTGCTGCTTTTCTATTTCTATCTCGAAGGTGTCATTTTTGGTCATTCTTACAAACCTGAAATGTATTTTATAATGGAGTTGCGTTGTTTTATCGCCTTCGCTTCTTTTGATGACTACTCCGTAGGTACGATCCAAATTGTAGGGTTTAAAGTAGATTGTGCCGTCCATCCCACTTTGCACCAGTTTAAGTTCATTGATATCTATTTTGCCTCCTTCCTTCAAGGTGAAACCTTCGGGAGGGAGTATTATCTCTACTCCACTTCCTACATCGGAAACAATTCGTTTGTCGAGAGCACAATGGGCATTATGATAATCTTGTAAGTCATATTTTTTATAGCCGAATCTTGTCGCTACCTCTTCAAGAGTATCGTGAAATGTGCATATATATTTACGATTGTATGACATATTATTTAGATTTCAGGATTTCCCGCTCTCTACTCAGTATTCCACTTTTCACAGTAAAATTGGGCTGATTAGAATTGGCATATCCTCTAGCATTAGCACCCTCGGTAAACTCTGACGAAAAATGTAAGTATCTCTTTCGTAGCTTTAGCAACAATTCTCTATCTTCCAATACCTCTTTCAAGATATGTTCGTATTGACCACTTGCTTTTACTGTTTTGCGGATGGTTTCTATTGCCGCAAGAGTATCAAGAGAAAGCGTTCCTCTATCTTTGTTTATCACAAGTTCCTCAATTCTCATTTTAACTTCTTCGAGAAGGCTCTGAGTTCCATCTTCAGCCTCAGCCTCTTCTATACTATATTTTGTGCGTAGCTGATCAAGTGTAAACAGCTCGTCACTTGTGGTTAAATTAGCCTGCTCGCACATAATTTGCAACGTAACAAAACTATATTTATTGCTTACTGGGTCTCTTGTTCCGTAAGTTTCGTGGGCACTATTAGATTTTTCTGTTTTTTCTTTTTCAAACCAGCCTTCGCCATCTTCGGTCAGCCTCTCCAAGTCGGCATTCAATATCTTGTCCCACTCTTTGTCCGAATATCCGTCACCCCAGTAGTTGCCTATATCCATTATTTGTATCCTACCGTCTTTGTGTTGTCCTTCTTTTGCCATGTCGACATAACTACCTCCCACGTCGGCGTGCACTCCCGGCACATAGTACTCCTTGCCCTTGGGCACGGGCGATAAGGCGAAGAATTTCCTATGCTCGTCGGCGGCCACTAGGTGCAGAATGTGTAGTGCTGTAGTGATATCGTTCAGATTCAATTCGGCGATATCGTTGGAGAAGTTGGGATTTTTGATAGATTCGGGGTCGTATGATGCAACAGTGTCGAATAGACCTAAAAAGCGGATTTTAAGATTGTTTACTGTTATGCCCTCTTTCTGCAACATGTAGCCCAAATGTCCTTTGGCAGGCATCTGTCCTTTGCTCTCTAATGGTACGATTTCATCAAAACTATCTCTATATCTAAATTTGTCTTGTTTTGCCTGGTATGCAGCCTTACTTATTTCGTGCACAAAGTTTCGCGCCACCGCCGCCCCTCTGCTAAAACCAAATACATCGATGGTGAGTATGCTGATTTCTTTTGCACCTACTGAATTTATAGCTTTCCTAATCTTCTCAAATGCATCTTCACAGCCCTTCCTAACTTTTGCACGAATGCCTGTGGAGCCACGCCCCATGGCTGCATCGGGATATGTTTTGTCGCCCTCGAAGTCTTCGGTGCCGACACCTTCAACATACACTTTTAGCTCATTGTCTTTCTCCCCGTTTAAGTCTCCTTGGTATAAATCCCACATCCGAGCAATATTTGAGAAATCGTTTGTATAGCTATCGTCCGAGGCATTGTCTTCATAAGCTTTCTTTCCTATCTCGCCATGTTCTCCCAGTCGGCTTTCGGTGTTGGTTTTGTTGTTGAGTGTACCATCACAAAATACACCTATAGAAAGATGTGCTGTTTTAGAAGTCCTCCCCCCGTTCTTTTCAGGAGGAGAATATGTTCCAAATTTTATACTTACTCCCATTTTATTGTTGATCTTTATGATTTAAATAAGGTTCAATTTTTTCAGGCTTTATAAAGCTCTTTAAATCTTCATTCATTAAGCATACATTTGTTACTCTGTTACTATCAATACTAATTTGTAGGTAGGCAGGTTTGTTGGTTTTACTAAAGAAGTCCTCGTATGTTTTAAAAATCGCAGTTTCATTAAAGAATACATCAGTCGAATATGTCTGTGTAGAATCTTCCCAATTAACAATAAAGTATTTAGGCACAGCTTTTTTCGGATATTTTATCTCATTTATTTCCTTACCTGCATATCCAAACCATTCCCCATTATAGAAAGGTAGTCTTAGTATAACCTCTTGACTGATACTGTTGCTTATCACTACTTTAGGATGCCAAGGATAGCGAGTTCGGTAGGTGTCCCAAAGCCCGTAGGGTACTCCGTGTTCTTTGAGGTAGGCAGCAGCCTCCTTGTCCCAAATTTTCAGATAGCCCTCCCTGCTCAGTGTGGGGTTTCCAGGCACCAGCTTCTTCATAGGTGGCCACTCTGCCTCCTCTGCCTGAAAACGAGCTATCTCGACAGTTGACGAACCTCCGCCAACCCATACAACAACCACTCCGCCGGGTGCCATGCCAGCAAT
>JBKEAJ010000134.1:0-6577 GCA_047972135.1 Bacteroidales bacterium
GAGAGTAAATGTAATTGGTATTCATTCCAAAGGTGAACCATCCTTTCTTCTGCTCCCCATTGAAACGGAATGAGTTTTTTACAAAATCAGAGGTCGGCACAATACCGCTCTGATCGGCTCTGTTGACCGACATAAAGTATGTGCCATTTTCATTGCCACCTGCAACACTGCCCGTAATATCATATGACCATGCTGTCTCGAAGAAATCCTCAATGTTACTGTAGCTGCGGTCACTTATCGGAGCACCCCAAGAGTCTTTTGTCCCAGTGTTGGACTTGCCACCATTACCCTGACCATACATAGTTTGGTACTCGGGATAGCGATTGGCAACATCCATACGGAGTTTCGTACTGAGCGTTACCTCAGGAGCTCCGCTTTTTCCCCTCTTTGTTGTAATAATTATTGCTCCTGCGGCAGCATTCAATCCGTACAATGCAGCAGCAGCAGGTCCCTTCAACACAGATATAGACTCAATATCATCAGCATTTAAATCCATCCCCCTATTGGCTGTGTAAGTTGACGTTGCACTCAAACCTCCATTGTCGAAATCGCCACTTGCAGCTGAATTGTCAATAGGAATACCATCAACAACAAACAGTGGCTGATTATTTCCCGTCAGCGAAGTTCCTCCACGTATTATTATCTGTGAGGACGAGCCAGGAGCACCTCCCGAATTGGTAACATTAACACCTGCAATCTTTCCATTGAGAGAGTTTATCAAATTTGGCTCTTTGACCTTGACAAGCTCATCTCCATCTACGCCCTGTACTGCATAGCCTAAGGCTTTGGTCTCTTTTTTGATACCCATTGCCGTAACTACAACCTCGCTCACCAATTCCGCCGTTGACTCCATCTGCACCGTAAGATTAGTGGCAGAGCCAACAGGAACATCCTGCACCTCCATCCCTACGAAAGAAAATTGTAAAATCGCATTCTGTCCAACACTAATAGAGAACTTACCGTCTCCGTCGGTTACTGCCACTCCTTTAGCACCTTTCTCCCTGACGGTTACACCTGGCAAGGGCTC
Source organism: Bacteroidales bacterium (assembly GCA_047972135.1). GTDB lineage: Bacteria > Bacteroidota > Bacteroidia > Bacteroidales > Prolixibacteraceae > JBKEAJ01. The sequence goes on from JBKEAJ010000134.1 coordinate 1,028, forward strand.
ACTTGTCGTCTTCTCTCTAACGACTCCTGTGATTGTTCGTTGTTGTGCTACTGCAAAAACTGCCATCAGACACAACAAGAAAATAAACGTAATCCTTTTTTTCATATGCACTGCTTTTTTTGTTCATTAAACAATAAATTCATTCCAACTACATACATTTTATGGCTCTACAATATCCCACATAGCACACTAAAGGCTATCTATCAGGCGATTACAGCACTATACAATAATACTTATATGCCAATGAGCATAATTCTACTAAGAGCGAAAGTAGGAAAAATAATTAACAAGTATCTATTTTTTGTGTCAGAGGAACAAATTTGTATGATTTTAATCTAAATAATATGGACTCAATTGTCCACTTTGTTCGATTTTTTGGCTCGATATGGTTTTGTGTGGGTAGATTGCTTGTATTTATATCATTACCCACTCGATTCGTTTAGAGATTCTTCAAGTATTTATGTATCTCAAACAACAAACTTTCGGATGATAGTGTGAAGAAATATCAATATATTTATCTATCTTTGGAAGACGGAAACAATCTATAAAAGTAAAACAAGGTATAAGCTTTATAAATAAGCAGTTATAAACACAAACAAATAATTCAAGACATGGACAGCAACAAATTACTAGACATTGCAAAGAAGTTTCAACTAGAGGGTGAAGTTTCAGAAGTTAAGCCACTAGGCGAGGGCTTTATAAACGACACATTTATTGTCAATACCCAAGCAGGCTCGCCAAGCTATATTCTGCAACGCAAGAACAAAAATATCTTCTCCCCAATCCCGGCGATGATGGACAATATCCAAAAGGTTTGTCTGCACATAAAGAAAAAAGTCGAAGCGGCAGGGGGAGACCCTATGCGTGAAGCTATGACTATCATTCCGACGCACGAAGGACTGCTGTATTTCCTCGACGAGGAAGACGAATATTGGGCTGTATGTCTGTTTATAGAAGACACAATCGCTTATTCGGCAGCAGAAACTCCAGAGCTCGCTTATGCCGGCGGTAAAGGTATCGGCAAGTTTCAATCATTGGTAGCCGATTTAAAAGAGCCGCTCGTGAATATACTACCAGGCTTCCACGACATTAGATACCGCTTTAAGCAATGGGACGAAGTCTTGACTAAAGACCCTGTGGGGCGCAAAGCAGAAGTCGCCACCGAAATCGAATGGATAGAAAGCCGCAAACAAGAGATGTTGGACTTTTGGAAACTCGTGGAAGATGGCGTTATCCCCACACGTATCAGCCATAACGACACTAAGATAAACAACATATTATTCGACAAGCAGGGCGAAGTACTTTGCGTTATCGACCTCGACACCGTGTTGAGCAGCACTGTACTCAATGACTTTGGCGACGCTATGCGTTTCTATACAAATACTGGCTTGGAAGACGATGAAAACCTTGACAATGTGTCGATGGATATAGAAATATATAAGGCTTTTGCCAAGGGATATTTGGAAGAAAGCTCATCGTTCCTTAGCAACAAAGAATTGGAATACCTAGCATTCTCTGCTAAATACATCACCTACGAACAAGTACTGCGTTTCTTGATGGACTATATCGATGGCGACAAGTACTACAAAACCAAATCGCCAAAGCACAATCTAATACGCACACGTGCGCAATATAAACTCCTACAAAGCATGGAGGAGCAATATGAGACTATGAAACAAATAGTTAAAGACTACTCGAAATAAAGATAGTTTTGGTGTCTGGACTTTTTTATAACTGCCGTCATTGCGAGCGCAGCGAAGCAATCTGTTCTTTGTAGGTAGAGATTGCTTCGTCGCAAGCTCCTCGCAATGACGTTCATTTATTTTGCATTTGCTGTTTATCTCGGGGCTGAACGCCCTTCGGTTTTATATTGTTCCAACAGCACTGTCATCTGCTCCACAACTTCAGGGTTTTGCTCGTAAAGATTTTCTTTCTCCCCGACATCACCATTCACTTTGTATAGCTGCATCAAAGGCAATCCTTGCTTTTCTGCCTGCTTGTCGTTGGTTGGGGATGTCCAGCCTCCTGAACCTCCGCCCAATATCAGTTTCCATTCGCCCTGACGTATGGCAAACTGCCCTTGTGCAGAGTGATGAACAGTTGCTTCCCTCAAAGGTGATGTAAAATTCTGTCCTTCTAAAATAGGGAGTAGATTATAACTATCTTCAGCGGCATTGTCGGGCAGGTCATAGCCCACAATAGCAGCACATGTTGCCATGAAATCTGTGTGGCAAATTGTCTCTTCACTAACACTGCCCGCTTTTATCTCTCCTGCCCACTTGGCGATAAAAGGCACATGGTGTCCACCCTCGTAAATATCTGCTTTTATTCCTGTAAAATGATAGCTCGGATTATGTCCGTATTTCAAAACCGACCTCAGACCTCCCAACATATTTTCACCACTTCGTGCAGGCGAGCCATTATCGCTAGTAAATATGATCAAGGTATTGTCTGCCAAGCCCTCCCTTTCCAATGCTTTCAGTACCTGCCCCACAGTCCAATCTACCTGCTGCACATAATCGCCGTAGGCTCCAGCTGTGCTTGTCCCCTGAAATTCTTTTGCTGGTGCAATAGGTGTATGTGGTGCGGTGAGCGGAAAGTACAAGAAAAATGGTTTGCCTTTCTCCCGCTTAAATACTTTGCCCTTATTACTAATATAATCTACTGTCCTATGTGTAAGAATGGGCATAACATCTTCGAGCTTCCACCCTTCTACCATCGGACCGGGATGACCAAACATTGAATCGGGCTTTGTCTGATTAAGACTGCCCACCGTCTTATCATTCTCTATGAAGCAGTAGGGCGGATAGTTTGGCACATCGTCGCCAAAATAATAATCAAAACCACGTGTAAGGGGTCCCTCTGCTACAGGCTTTGTGAAATCGACTTTCTCGCCAAATTCCTGACGTTGTGCCTTATCGGGCGTCTTTCCATCTTCTGCCATATCTGCAATGCGAGAACCATCGGTAGTTGCCCACTGCCATCCTAAATGCCATTTGCCTATGCAAGCAGTGGTGTAGCCCTTGCTCTTAAGCATATCGCCGACTGTCAAACGTTCGGATTCGATTAATGGCTCGTCCCATGGCGACAGAACTCCTCTTTTCAGCCTACTGCGCCAACAGTATCTGCCCGTAAGTATTCCGTAGCGTGTAGGCGTACACACCGCTGAGCCTGAATGGGCATCGTGAAAAATCATCCCTTCCGAAGCCAGTTTGTCGAGATTTGGTGTCGACACTTTTGCATCCTCGTTTAGACAGCTCACATCGCCGTAACCCATATCATCGGCGAGTATGAAGATGATGTTTGGAAACTCAGTGCTTTCACTCTTCTTGTCTTTGGTGCAGCCTTGAAGTAAAACTACAAAGACCGGTAAAAATAGTAACAGTTTATTCATTCCTTAATATTTTTGTACTCATTCATCAGCTTGTTGGGTTCGATTATGTTATAGCCTTCCCAAAAGCTCGGGTCGTACTTTTTCATATACTCATAACCTCTAAACTCGCTTTCTTGCTTACTGCCGTAGTCTTGCTTTGTAATCGCCTCATTATCAAAGGCTATATATTCAGTCTTATTTTCACCAACTCCACTTAAATCAAAATCAAAACTAACTTGGTTTTGCTTGCGCCGACCCACAACATGCTTGTTCTTCTCTATAATGGTCAGTGGTCGGTCGATTCGCATATACGCAACCTCAGTATGATCGGCATATTTCAAAAAGTATTTTGCACTTTGATTTTTCTCAAACATCATAATCCCCTTATACCTAAACACATTCAGCTCCATACCAAACAAATTAAACTTGGACATAGGCTTTACATTCTCATACTCAACTCTCATTATCCCATAGTCGTCGATATTGATAAATACTGTTCCTTCAAGCCTCGCCCCTCCTTTGGGAGTAAAAGATATTTTGTAGGCTAGCTCGTTTCCAAATACCGCAAAATCAACTTTCTCAAAATCATACTTCTTATTTTTTACGATAAAATCTAAATCACCGCTCTTGTCTATGAACAATCTCCTATTGCTCTGCAGTACACCACTCTTTATACTTTCGACAAAGTCCGTGTTCTTAGCCTCTTCGTTGGCTTCCTCATCTAACTCTTTGGCTTTGGCTTCTGAAATGAGACTATCCATGCCCCCCTCCTCTTTGCCTACGGTAGTGCCGATGATACCCGAGCGTATTTTGAAATAAGAATCTCTCTTAATTCGCTCCTTTAAAATTTTCTCCATTTTGTCGGTGAATTGGAGATTTATATTCTGCACATCGCCACTTGGTGAAATAGCATACGATTTCAAAAAATCATGCTTCATACTGCCAGCAGGTTTTAGTAGCGACGCATATAAATCGCACAGTGCTTCCTGACACAGAATATTCTTTTCAGGAATATACGAACACAAAGTATCCATGAAAGCATTATTGATTTCGGGAATTGTACTCTTTTTAATTTTGTAGCCTAGCTTGGTTACTTTGAGTATAGAGGTCTGTCTGACAAAAGTGCGCTGCTTAGAATAGCCCATTTCATAAATACTGTCAATACTCGCCTTTGCCTTCTCGATTATCTCCTCTGCCGAAAGCTCCTTATCTAAAACCACTACATTCTTTAAAACCTTGACACTCTGAGCTAACTCTATTCTGTCTTTTATATCTTTGACCGCAATAGTACGGCTTTTATAACCCACACAAACTGCCGTTATTGAGTCGGTCGTTTTCTTTTCTCCAATGTTTAGCTTAAATTCTCCCGCCTCCGAACAAATTGTACTTATCTTATTATCACCTGCAAAACCAACCGCTGCATAGGGTATGCCTTCCTGCGTTGCAGAGTCTACTACGACAGAGCTTATCACCGTCTGAGCTGACAGTTCAGGGTACAGAAAAGCGATGACAAATAAAAGACAGATGAATATTTTGATGGTCTTCATAGTTTTCAGGCTTTTTGAGTACTAGAATATAAAGCTACATTGCAATGCAATAACATTAGAAGTTGTTTTGCCGCCAAAACCTCCGTCTACAACATCTACAAAGCCATTTTTGGAGAGGATGGCAAAACCCAAAGCATTCTGCCCGCCCATATCATATTCCATACCGATACCAATATTTAATCCCATATTAAATAGATTGATGTCCTTTCCAATTCCATTCTTATTTAACTGACCATCGCTGCTGCTCGCTTTTGCTCCTACATTGATGGCGGTGAATAGTCCAAACTGACCCCAAAATCTTGCTCGATTAAACTGCCGTGTTCTTAGCCTGAAGGCTAGAGGAATTTCCAAATACTTTAAACGATAGTCTATCGACACCCTGCTCCCGGCAACAAGGTTGGCATCACCAAAGCCTGTATCTTCGTTGGGGGTATAATCTATACTTGAATTTATGTTTGAGATAATAAGTCCAGATGTGATAGCATATCGGTAGTTGCCATCAAGAAAGAAGTCGGCAGTCAAACCGAAATCATAGCCAATTCCAAAATCAGCCCCTTGCGATTCAGAACCAGAAGCGTCAAGTTTGCTGAACGTGGGAGATACCGACAAGCCCAATACGACAGATTGCCC